>NZ_OY776217.1:1990001-2310002 GCF_963675455.1 Emcibacter sp.
TAGACAATATGCCGGACAGATGTTCCTTCTCATCGGCGGCATGGGCCATTTTCAGCGACCCCTCGATCATCACGTCCTGGATCTTGCCTTCATGGCCAATGGCCCGCACCTCTTCGATGGTCATGCCCGCAGCTTCGGCAATCTCTTCCGGAGATATCTCCGCGCCACCGACGGTCCTGCGCACACTTGGATCCAGATGCACGACGTCACACCCGGATTCCTCAAGAACCTGCCGCGCATAACGGGCTTCCTGTTCCTTGGTATCCTGGGGGATAATCAGCATTACACGAGGTTTACTCATGACTTACTCCCAATATTTCGGTTTTCCCTATATATGTTAGTAAGACTAACTGATTTTCACGCCGCGCCACAAGCTTGCCAAAGACGATTTTTAACGTTATATTTCACCTGGTGAAACTTAATTAGTGTGTTTTTCGGGACTCGCCCATGCTCAACCAGAAAGTGAAAACGGTACGCGCCCTCGAACGCGGTCTGGACGTGTTGATGGAGGTGCAAAGCAACAGCGGCACCACCCTGCACGAACTTCACCAGCGACTCAACCTGCCCAAACCGACTTTGCTGCGCATGCTGGTCACCCTGTCCAAAAGCGGGCTTGTCTGGCAGCGCATCGCCGATGGCACCTATCATCCCAGCGCCATTACCCTGGCCCGGCGGGACCATGACCTGACCGCCCAGATCGCGGAAATTGCCTCTCCCCATATGGAGGGCCTGTCCCGGCAGGTGAACCTGCCGTCGGCACTGGCTGTGCCCCGCTTTGACCATATGATGATAGTCGAGACCAACAGCCCGCTGGTGAGACTGGATTCAGCCACGCTCGGTCCGGTGGGGCTCAAGCTCAGCTATATCCATACGGCGACGGGCCGCGCTTATCTGGCTCTCTGTGATGCTGACGAAAGGGATGCCATCATTGACCGGATCAGGCCGGCGACGGCCACCGATGACGAGGAGAAATCGCTCCGCCAGATTCTGGATGACGTCTGCCGACGCGGTTATTCCCTGCGCGATCCGGCCCATTGCTGGTTCGACCGCAACAAGCAGACGGTGTTGCGTGACGGGCGCCGGTCCATGGCGGTGGCGGTGCGCATGCACGGTAAGCCGGTGGCGTCGCTCAATATCACCTGTCCGTCCAGTCACGACCAGTTGGACGAGGTTGTGGTTCCTCATTTCGATGTGATCCGCCAGACGGCGGACCACATCGGCAGGGCGCTTGAGGATATTCACCGGTGAGGATATTCACGGATAGGGCTGTCAATAAAGTGGAAAATACACCGATCCGGGACACGGGTCAGCCACTATGTGGGTCGGTTTTATGAGCCGCTGGAATCCTGATACTGAAGCAACAATGACTGCATGGTCAGCAAATGTTCCAGTGCCTGATCACCGAAACGGGCCTCTTTCATCTGTTCCAGCTCCTGATCTGTGTCATCCCCGAAGGCAAGTTGTTCCTCGATCAGTTCCTGGATTTCTTTTTCAATGGCTTCCTGTTTTTTGGCAGGCAGGGCCGCAAGGGACTCTTCGGTCAGGCCGTTATCCTTCAGATACTGGGCCCGGATTCTTTCTACCGGGTTCATCTTTGACCATTTCAGGAATTCGGCCACCAGATTGTCAAAGGCGTCCTCGCTCTTTTTGGCATGTAAAGCGACCTCTTGCCCGTTGCGGGTGGTTGGAGTTGCCGAAGTGGCGCCCACGGCTGATGCTGTTGCCTCAATCATATTTTGTCCCCTGGATATCGCGTGTACTGTTGAGTTTCAGGCAAGCAAAAATTGTGCCATCCGGGAAAGCCACGGAAACAGGGACATTGCCACTGCGGGGTAGGGAGTTGGCGGGGAGTATTTTGCCCAAGGGGTCCGGGTCCGGGCAGAAATTTCCCGGTTTGTGTTTTTCAAGTAGATTATTTTTACTGGCTGGCTGGTGTGGGGACGGGTAGGCTCAAACGGCGATGATCGAAACAGACTTTGAAAAATTACTGGACGAAGTCCGGGCCTGTACCCTTTGTGCGGATTTCCTGCCGCTGGGACCGCGTCCGGTGTTTCAGATGGCGCCGGGGTCAAGAATCCTGATTGCCGGGCAGGCGCCGGGTAAAAAGGTGCATGAAACCGGCATTCCCTTCAATGATCCGAGCGGCGAGAGGTTGCGCGACTGGATGGGCGTGAGCCGGACTGAGTTCTACAATCCCGATCTGATGGCGATCCTGCCCATGGGCTTTTGCTATCCCGGCACCGGGAAAGGGGGCGATCTGCCGCCGCGCCCGGAATGTGCGGAGGCCTGGCGGACGCGGTTGCTGGGCGAACTGAAGGACATCCGCCTGACCCTGGTGATCGGGCAATATGCGCAAGGATGGCACCTGAAAGGCCGGCAGGACAGGACCCTGACGGACACGGTGCAGAACTGGCGGGTGTTTGCGGGCGAGGACATCATTCCCCTGCCGCACCCCAGTCCCCGCAATATAAGATGGCTGAAGCAGAACACCTGGTTTGAGGCCGAGGTCCTGCCGGTGGTGAAGGAGCGGGTGCAATCGATATTGCGATCATGAGAGGTAAAAATGAACGATACAAATTTGGTGGAAATTTTGGTGGCGCTGGAACAGCGGCTGCTTGAGGTGGGGGCGGTGGCCTGCGCCGACACCTTTACAGAGCTTCTCCATGATGATTTTATGGAAATCGGCAAATCGGGTCGCCGTTTTGTCAAAAGCGATTTCCCCGAACCCCTGACCGGGCCGGCGCCCGAGGTGACCCTGTGCAATCCGGAACTGAAAATAATTGCCGGCGGGCTGGCCCTGTTAATCTATCAGACTTCTGTCCTGGACCCGGAAAAGGTTACCGTCAGCCGGGCACAGCGGAGCTCCCTGTGGCAACTGACCGACGGCCGCTGGCAAATCGTCTTCCACCAGGGCACGCCTCTGGGGGAGGCGAAAGACGCTCCCGGTCGATCAGGTTAGCTGATCGTCTGGCTAATATCCGCATCCACCAGCAGGGTGGCCAGGCCGGAGGTATAGACATTGTAGGTTTCCCCGTCGATGAGTTGGTCTGCCTCCTGCACCCAGCCCTGACCGGTTGACATTACGTTGTCATCAGTGTCTCCCAGAACCATCAACTTGTCCGTATCGGACAGGTCAAGCAGGTCTGCAGAACTCAAGGAAAGGTTATTGTCTCCTGTGCCGGTGAGGTCAATTTCTTCAATGCCGGAGATAAGGTCACCCGTTGCGGAAGAAAGATCCAGATTTAGATTGGAACCATCGAGAATTATAGTGTCCGTTCCTTCACCGCCGGAGAGCAAAACAAAGTCCAGGTTGCCGATCGTGAGGGTGTCATTGCCGCCTTCCCCGACAAGTTTATCTGCTCCATCACCGCCCGAAAGCGTATCATTTCCCGAGCCGCCATATATTTCATCGTCACCGTCATCACCGGACAGTATGTCCTCGCCGCTGCCACCGGTGAGAAGATCATTCCCTTCTCCCCCAAAAACGATTCCGGTGACGGATCCGTTCGATCCATCATAAAGGTCGTCATCGTTACCAAGCTCAACATTACCATCAATCAGGCCATTATTGGTGACTTCGTCTTCCCCTTCGTGCAGTATGATGTCACCGGTAATTGTCCCCGAGTTGGTAACTGTATCGTAAAATCCTCCGCCATCCGCGTCACCGATGTTTCCAATTATCGTCCCGGTATTGATGACTGTCAGATTATGAAAATCATTCAGCACAATGGCATTCTCGTTAATGCCTTCAATAAGTCCATGGTTTATGACGGTGGCAGATGCATTAGCTATCACGACGGGATATGATCCGGTAATGACGCCGGTTTCGAGATTGGTGATCGTGCCGCCACCTTCAATCATTACAATTCCAAGGCCTCCTGAAAGTGTGCCGCCATTAATGACGTCGGTTGTGCTACGTGTATAGACTGCACTTCCGAAAGTGCCTCCCTCTATAATCGAGCCTTCCATATTTCTGACAATTATAGTTCCCGAGGCTTCATCGCTTACAAATATTGCTGTCGGAGAATCTCTATATTTGGACTCGGGTGCCGTATCCAGCGTAGAGAGAGAGCCACCATCATTGGTAAACTCAACGTTGTTTCCGGCAATTTCGACAGCGGGGCGCGCGACAATATCATTTGTATTGACCACTGTGATGTCATTGCCGTCAAGGAAGAGGGTATACGAATCCGGTGCAAGTTCAGTATCGGAAAATTCAATGATTTCTATGTCATAGATAGTGTCGGTACCGTTATTTCCATCCAGGGTGTTATTGTCGGTAATGGTGATTGTGCCGTCTGGATCCATGGAGATGGAGTAGTCGTCTGATTGGCCGCTGTAGATGAGACGGTCGTAACCCCATCCGCCGAGGATAACGTCATCTCCTTCACCGCCAATGAGGATGTCGTTGTAACGTCCACCGTCCAGCGTGTCGTTACCAGTTCCTCCCAGTAGGGTATCATTCCCCCACGTACCGCCATGGAGAAGATCGTCACCAGTGCCGCCTTCTATATGGTCGTCGCCTTGATGGCCGTCCAGGGTGTCGTTGCCGTCGTTGCCGTAAATGGTATCAGGTCCTTCGAGACCATTCAGTTCATCATTCCCGTTTCCGCCCGTGAGCGTAAAACCAGGCGCAACTCGGGGATCGACAAAAATGTTTGCCAGAGCGTTATAAGCTTCTTCTGTGTCTGCAATTTCGACCATCCCTCCATCATATATGCCGGAGATCCCTGTCAGGCCCAGGGTTTCGATCAAAGCTACGTCATCAATAACGAGCGTGGCATTTCCGGAAATGTAGATATGTCCAACACTCGTCACTACACTGGCAATCTGGCTCAGGTAAACTTCGACTTCAACTTCGGTTTCCTTGATTTCGATATCAATACTATCGGCATTCTCGGACTGAATGCGCGAAACGCCCTCCAGATCAGAATTATCGCTGATTTTCAACAACAAATTGCTATAGGCATTAACTGTATCAATTCCGGAAATTGACGTCCTGCTCAGGTCTATACTAATCGAGGATCCCTCGTCGTAGGGAGCGACATTTAATATAGAATTACCGTCTCCAAGAATGTTACCGAGACTGAAAAATTGTGAACTGGTCAAAGTAACTTCTGAATTGACAATGAGTTGGTTTACATTAGTGAGAGTTACCTCAGTCAGGTCCACGGTGCCATAGACGAAGAGCCTATTGTTCCCGGTGCCGCCATCAATGGTTTCCTCGGCTTTCGATTCACTTACGGTCCGGCCATTCAGGTCTGACAGACTGATTAGACTGGATAGATCGACGCCGGAGCCGGCTGGATTGGTTATGTCAGCAGAGGTATACTGGCTGGCGGAAGTGGTGCCGACGAGTACAATGATATCGTCCCCATCGCCGCCATTGATACTATCCGCTCCGGTACCGCCGCGGATCAGGTCATTGCCGTCGCCGCCAGTGAGGATGTCGTTCCCTCCCAGTCCCTTGAGTGTGTCGTCACCTGCCATGCCAATTAACGTGTCGCTTCCCTCACTGCCCACCAGGACAAGGGGGGCGACCTCGGTTTCACCAGTGTCAATCTGGCGGAGGGCTTCCACAACCTCCTGGGAGTTGCCGGCGTCAATAACGCCTTCGCCGGAAATCTCCGCCAAGCCAAGCGCTGTGAGCACACCAGTCTCAGTAATGGCCAGGGTAATGTCGGGGCCAAGGTCAATGGCGTCGAGCGTTTCGAACACGTCGCCAACAGAATGTAGATCTATATTCTGCGGCAACCCGTTTCCGGAGACCTCAAGGGAAATGTGGCTTCCTGAACCGGCACTAACGGTATTCACTCCCTCAAGATCGTCTAGATCACTCACTACGATTATAAGGTTGCCGTCGATATTCAGATTGCCGATGTCGCTGATATCAATCAGCGCCAGATCCAGGATAGCGCTTTGTCCGTCCGGCACCACGATATTGATGACCGAATTGCCGTCGCCGTCGACGGTGGTGAACTGTGCAAGTTGCGCCTGGGTCAGGGTGACGTCTGAATTGACGATCAGTTGCGTGACATTGGCCAATGTCACCCCGGTCAGATCCACGGTGCCATAAATATACAGGGTGTTGTTGCCGCCGTACCCGTTGATGCTTTCCCCGGCGACGGCTTCGCTGACCGTCCGGCCATTCAGTTCTGAAAGGGTGATCAGGCTGGACAGGTCCACCCCGGAGCCAGCCGGGTTGGTGATCGAGGCGGAGGTATATTGATTGGCCGTTGTGGTGCCGAGGATGACAATCACATCATCGCCGTCTCCGGCCTGAATGGTATCGGCACCAGTGCCACCGCGGATCATGTCATCACCCGCGCCTGTGGCAATATAATCATCGCCGCCCTTGCCTATCACGGTCAGGTCCGCGGTGGCACTTCCCTCACTGAGGGTGCTGTCGCTGTCATCAACGGCAACAAATGTATTTGTCGGGCTTTCTGTGAAGTCTGACGTTGCTGGAGTCTGGGGAGTGGCTGTCTGTGTGGGGCTTGTGCCACCCCCGCCACATCCGGCCAGTGGTAGTAGGGAAAGACTCATCAGGCCATAACGAATTCCCGAAGGCTTTTTTTCAGCCTTTTTGCCGGTCAGGCCATATGGGCCTGAAATTTGCGGACGGCTTTTGTCAGTTGGATGCTGCACTTCATTCCCCCAAGAATGCGAAATGGTTAACAAATAGTAAGTAATATTATCATCTTTATGGAGTGTATACAACCTGACACGGCATTTCTCGTCTCAGCAGCAACTCCGGAATTGAGGGGTTGAGTAAGCAAGAGTAAAAGAGCAAAAGACTAAAAGAGCAAATATATTTCCCGATCCCCCTTGTATTTGCCCTGACCTACAACATCTCTGATCGCGGTGACATATATAATTGGCCGGGGATGATATGCTATACTGCCGCCGCCCCCCTTGAAACGCGAGAAAGACGTCCATGACCAGAACACCTTCTGCCAATCCCGAACCCTTCGGCGCCCTGCTGGGCCATGGGCCCGGCAATGTTCCGATCTATTCGTCCGATTATAAAAGCGTCGACAAACAGGCCATGCCCGACCGCCGCTCCTTCAAGAATTATGTGAACGGGGTCTTTATGGGCATGAAATGGCAATGTGTGGAGCTCGCCCGCCGCTGGCTTTATATGAACCGGGGGTATGTATTCGACGATATCGCCATGGCCTATGATATTTTCAATCTGCGCCATGTGACCGTGGTGGAAGACGGCAGGAGCCTGCCGCTTTATTCTTTCCGCAACGGGGCGAAACGACCGCCGGAACCGGGCGCGCTGATAATCTGGAACGAGGGCGGGGATTTCCCGATGACCGGCCATGTGGCGGTGGTGACCGAAGTGACCGACACGGCGGTGCGAATTATCGAACAGAATGTGGAGCATGTGCGCTGGAAAGAAGAAACAAGCTGGTCGCGGGAACTACCCCTGCACCGCACCGATGACGGCGGTTATGTGGTGAACTGTACCTTTTCCGAAGGCATCATCCTTGGCTGGGTAATCCAGACCGATGATCCCACCCATGCGGAGGTGCTGGTAGATCCGGACCCGGCACTGTTTAACCTGTCCTGCCGGGAAGCCGACCTCTCGCCCGAGACATGGCTGGATGTTTCCAGCCCGGCCCAGGCGGCCTTTGTGAAATATATGGATGGTCACCGGCTCGCCACCCGTGACGAGGACCTGAACCGCTATTATGTGATGAGCGAGACCGCACGCAAGGAAGTGAAAAGGGCGACCAACGAACTGCATGCCATGTTCATGCGCGCCACTGACTATGTGCTTGACAATCCCGAGGTGCTGGAGAAGTTCGGCCTGCCCGAGGGGCTGTTACCCCGGATCCGGCAGAGCTGGCAGAACCGGCGGACCCACAACATCACCGGCCGCTTTGATTTTGCCATGACCGATCAGGGCCTGAAAGTCTATGAATATAATGCGGATTCCGCCTCCTGTTACATGGAATGCGGTTTGGTGCAGGGCGAATGGGCCCGGGCCCACGGGGTCGATGAGGGCCGCGATGCGGGCGGACGGCTCGGCGAAAGCCTGATCAAGGCCTGGACCGAGACCCATGTGGAGGATGTGTTGCATATCCTGCAGGATGATGACCCGGAAGAAGACTATCATGCCCTCTATATGAAAAGCATGGTCGAAGAAGCCGGCGTCCGTTGCAAGATCATCACCGGTCTGGCGGGCCTTGGCTGGGACGCGGATGGCTGGGTCACCGACCCGGACGGAGAGCGCATCAGCTGGGTCTGGAAGACCTGGGCCTGGGAAACGGCGCTTGATCAGCTCCGTGACGAGGCGGTGGACGAGGTCGCTTTCCTCGCAAGCCATTCACAGGCCGAGCTGCGGGATCATCCGCCGCGGCTGATCGACATATTACTCCGGCCCGAAGTCATGGTGTTCGAGCCGCTCTGGACCTTGATCACCAGCAATAAGGCGATCCTGCCGGTCTTGTGGGCGCTGTTCCCCAACCATCCTTACCTGCTGGAAAGTCATTTCGAGCTCACCGACAACCTGACGACCGGTGGTTATGTGGTGAAACCAATTGTCGGCCGTTGCGGCGGTAATATTTCACTGATCGGCAAGGATGATAATCTGCTGCTCGAGACCGGTGGACAGTTCGCCGACCGTGACCAGATTTATCAGGCCCTGTTCAAGCTGCCGGACATCGACGGTCTTCGGGTCCAGGTCTGCTCCTTCTCGGTTGACGGCCGTGATGCCGGCGTCTGTGTGCGTTGTGACCCGTCGCTGGTGATCCGCTCCGACAGTGACCTTCTGGCGCTTCGGATTGTGGAAGATGAGGCGTTCCTGGAGAAGGTGTAGAGAGCTGACAGGAAGGTGGTATGGTTGTCTGGGAGTTATGATGAACTTCCGCGTTCTTGCGATGCTTTCGGGCTATGCTGCAGGGGATCGGCATTCCCTTCAATGATCTGAGCGGCGGCCGGCTGAATGGGTTCAAATTTAGTCCCGGTTCGAAGCCGAGGTTCTGCCGGTGCTGCGGGAAAAGGTGGGGAGCTTATTCATGCCCGAAGACAGCCTGGAAGGCCTGTTAACCGGTTTGGAAAGGCAATTACCCTCCCGCCTCAATCCTCCTCCGAGTTCATCACCATGTTGGCAATGCCGGTGAAGGGGGCTTTGAGGATGACCCGCAGTTCCTTCGGCGCGTCGATCTCTTCCAGCGCCTGTTCCATGCAGTAAAGCCACTGGTCGCGGACCTTGGGGCCGATTTTATAAGGGGCATGGGCGCCGGTCAGGCACATGCCGCCGTGTTTTTCAATCCATACCCTGGGCCCGCCCATCCAGGTGCTGAGGTAATCGCCCAGCTTTTCCTCGATGCCTGAGAGGTCTTTGCCGTGCATGGCGCGCAGCTCCCGGGTCTGATCCGATGTGTCCATGATCCGGTAAAAGGCGGCACAGAGCCGCCGCACGCCTTCATCGCCACCGATCATGTCATAGGGGGTTTTTGGTTGGGTGGTCATCCTATATCTTCTGTATTTATTGTTATGATCATAGGAATACTTGATGCTTCAGGGGCGACGCATTGATCTAAGTCATTGGATAAGCCGCAACCTGTATGCGCAGTTGTTTTGGGGGGATTTGGGAGAGTTGTGTAACAAAAAAGGCCCCGACAGGACCCGATTGGTAGTATTGGCGCACCCGACAGGATTCGAACCTGTGACCTCTGCCTTCGGAGGGCAGCGCTCTATCCAGCTGAGCTACGGGTGCCTTTTCAAGCCATACATGCGGCAAGGTGCCGGAATGGGCCGGAGACTAGTTTAAAATACCCGCAAGTGCAACGTCTAAATTCCCCCCGTGTAAAATTTATAAACTTACCGTTCCGGGTAAATAAAAACGGCCCCGAGGGGGGCCGTTTCTGAAAACTGTTGTTCTGCCGGGGCCTAGTTGCGGTTACCCATAAAGCGCAGCAGGAACAGGAACATGTTGATGAAGTCCAGATAGAGCGACAGGGCGCCCATGATCGCTTTCTTGCTGGCCACGTCGGAATGATCGCTTTCCAAGTACATCAGCTTGATTTTCTGGGTGTCGTATGCGGTCAGGCCGGCAAAGATCAGTACCCCGCCGGCGGAAATGACAAAGTCCATCATTGCTGACTGCAGGAATATATTGACCACCATGGCGATGATCAGGCCGAACAGGCCCATGATCAGGAAAGAGCCCATGGCGCTGAGGCTTTTCTTGGTCGTATAGCCATAGAGGCTCAGGGAGCCGAAGGCGGCGGCGGTGACAAAGAAGGTCTTGGCCACACTGGCGCCGGTATAGACCAGGAAGATATAGGACATGGACAGGCCCATCAGCGCCGCAAAGGCCCAGAAGAACATCTGTGCGCCTGTGACGCTGAAGCTATTCAGGGCGCGGCCGAAGAAAAACACCATGCCGAGCGGCGCCAGCATGACCACCCACTGCAGCGGAGTGGTGTAAATCAGCTGCATCAGCTCCATACTCTGGGAGGCACCAAGCGCCACAAATCCGGTCACCGCCAGGGCGATGGCCATGTAATTGTAGACGGTCAGCATATAGCTGCGCAGACCGGCATCGATCTGGGCGGCCGTCTGCACGCCTGTTTGTGAGTAATGGGTATTGCGTTCTACCATTGATTTATTGTCCCTTTGTAAGATCATATCCCTGATTAACAGATTTGGATGTCCGTTATATTGTCACAGCGGGCGCAAAATTCAAGGGAAACCGGCACTGGATTGTTCGATTTCCTGTCCACCGTCCGGCCGGGATCAATTACTTCCGGCGGCAATTACTTAAGCTCGTGGTTTTCCGTCAGATATTTCAACAGGCCAGCGGAGCCGCGGCTGATAATGTCGAAAACCCGCTCGAACCCTTCCGGGCCGCCGTAATAGGGGTCGTCCACCTCGGTGATGCCTGGGCAATTTTCGGCAAAGTCCATGAACAGCCGGACTTTGTGGTGATGTTTTTCATCCCCCATGCGGTGAAGGTTACGGATATTTTCCCGGTCCATGGCCAGAAGATAGTCAAAATCGGCAAAATCCTGCCGGGTGACCTGCCGGGCGCGCAGGTCACTGATATTGATACCATATTTCAGGGCTGTGCTGCGGGCCCGGGGATCGGGGCTTTCGCCGGCGTGATAACCGGTGGTGCCGGCCGAATCTATAAACAGGTGATGCAGCAGGCCGTCCGCTATGCCGGCCTGGTTGGCCTGGTGACGAAAAACGCCTTCCGCCATCGGTGAACGGCAGATATTTCCCATGCAGACAAACAAAACTCTGAGCATGTCTTTGAAATTTCCTCAAAAGATACAATAAATTTCACAATGTTATATAAGATGTAGAGGGAGGCAAGGCAAGGAATCGAGGAATTATGACGAAATTTAACAGGATTATAATTCTGACCGGGGCCGGAATTTCCGCTGAATCAGGCCTCGATACCTTCCGCGACAAGGGCGGAATCTGGGAAAAATATGACCTGACCCAGGTCGCCACGCCCGAGGCCTTTGCCCGGGACCCGGATATGGTGCATGAATTTTACAACCTGCGCCGGGGGATGGTTAAGAATGTCCACCCCAATCCGGCGCACAAGGCCCTGGCGCGGCTGGAGCAGGAGTATCCGGGAGAGATCCTGCTGGTGACCCAGAATGTGGATGACCTGCATGAAAAGGCGGGCTCAAAGAATATCTGCCATATGCACGGGGAACTGGGCAAGGTGCGCTGTCAGGCCTGCCGCGAGGTGATGATGTGGTGGGATGACCTGGACCGGCATACGGACTGCCCTGTCTGTGAGAAAAAAGGCCGGATCAGGCCCCATATCGTCTGGTTTGGCGAAATCCCCTTTGATCTCAATAAAATCGGGCAGTACCTTGAAAATTCTGACCTTTTTATTTCAATTGGCACCTCGGGAACGGTTTATCCGGCGGCTGGTTTCGTACAGGCGGCCATGGACGCGGGCGCCCATACGGTGGAGCTGAACCGGGAACCGTCTGACGGCTACAGCCTGTTCGAGGAAACTCATTATGGCCCCGCGACGCAAGTTGTGCCACAGTATGTGGAGAAACTTCTCAAGGAGGCATATGCATGAAACTGGACGAGGACGACATCAAGGAAGCCCTGGCGGAACTGCCGGGCTGGGAAAAACTTGAAGACCGTGACGCCATCCGCAAATCCTTTAAGTTCGAGGATTTTGCCGAGGCCTTTTCTTTTATGACCCGGATCGCTCTCCGGGCTGAAAAAATGGACCATCATCCCGAATGGTCGAATGTCTATAACCGAGTCGAGGTTACGCTCACCACCCATGACCTCGGCGGCGTAACCCTGAAGGATGTTCAACTGGCCCGTTTTATCAATCACGCGGCCTCTTGAGTTATTTGTCCGAAAGAGACCGTAAATTGGCCTGGATCAATTACGGGCTGCGACAATTGCTGCATGATTGGCATAATAAAGCCTGAATAAAGGAAGGAAAATTTGCCATGACAGAAACAACCCCATCACTGCGAAAAGTTCTTGTTATTATTGATCCGGCCGAGGAGGTGCAATATGCCCTGCGGCGTGTCGAGCTTATGAACGACATTATCGAGGGAGGAGTCGATATACATCTGTTTATTTCTGTCGAGATGGACAAGCTGGGCCGCCAGGCATTCGAATTCCACTGCGACAATGAGTGGTTCGCCAATCTTGTGAAACCCCTCCATAAACACGGCATAAATTATACGGCTGAAGTTTACTGGACGGAAGACTGGCAGAAATCTGTTCTGAATGCGGTGGAGCGACATGGGATCGACGCTATCGTCATGTCTGATTATACAACTGAGGAGCATCAGAACGATATGTCTGCTGCCCGCTGGGCATTGCTCAGGGTTGCGCCCTGTCCTGTGTTAATTGTTCATCCATCCTCTCAGCTGCATCGCAAAACCATTCTCGGGGCCGTCAATATGCAGACTGACAACCCAAGTTATGTGGATCTGAACCGGAATATCCTCAAGGTTACCCAGATGATGGCCAAATCCTATGGCGCAGAAAAGCATACTGTGAACGCTTATGAGGATAGCATGGAGTTCCCGGACCGGGCCATGTTGTTACGTGAGACAGATACGGTGCAGGAAAACCTCCATGTGCAGATGGGGGATCCGGAAACCATCATCGCCACGGTGGCTGATGATATTGACGCCGATGTCGTGGTGATTGGTACCTTGTCCCGTCGGGGCCTGAGAGCAGCGATGCGCGGGAATACCAGCGAGAGAATCATCAAACGTCTGAATCGGGATGTGATGGTGCTGAACAGCACAATCGGAACTCCGGCTTCCTGAAAAAGACTCCCTGTCTCCCAAAAAAGAAAAGGAGCCCATAACGGCTCCTTTTTTAATTCGTTTTGTCCGATGGCCTTATTTCGGGGCCATGCGCAGGGCGCCGTCCAGACGGATGGTCTCGCCGTTCAGCATCTGGTTTTCGACGATATGCCGGGCCAGGGCCGCATATTCCTCGGGCTTGCCGAGGCGGCTGGGGAATGGCACGCTGGCGCCAAGGCTGTCCTGCACTTCCTGAGGCAGGCCGAGCAGCATCGGCGTGCCGAAAATGCCGGGCGCGATGGTGCAGATACGGATGCCCAGCTTGCAGAGATCCCGTGCGATGGGCAGGGTCATGCCGGCAATGGCGGCTTTCGAGGAGGCATAGGCGACCTGGCCGATCTGGCCGTCAAAGGCGGCAACGGAGGCGGTATTGACGATCACACCGCGTTCCAGCCCTTCCAGGGGCTCCTGTGCGGCCATGCGGGCAGCGGCCAGACGTACACAGTTGAAGGTGCCAAACAGGTTTACTTCCAGAACCTTCTTGTACAGGTTGAAGTCATGGGGGGCATTTTCCTTGCCGACGGTTTTCTGGGCCGGGGCGATACCGGCGCAGTTGACCAGGATGCGCGGTGCACCAAATTGCGCCTCGACGCCGTCCAGGGCAGCAGTAACACTGTCTTCGGACGTCACATCCACCTCGAAATAGGCCCCGCCGATTTCAGTGGCGACTTTTTCCCCGCCTTCACGGTTAAGATCGAAAACGGCGACCTTCGCGCCGGCAGCGGCCAGGGCCCGTGCAGTGGCATCTCCCAGGCCGGAGGCGGCACCGGTTACAATGGCGACTTTCCCTTGAATATCCATGGTTTCCCTCTTTGAATAACGTTACTGTTGGGTAACATATACTTCAACAACGGGAGAAAGTCGAGCTATAGTTTTACGGAGTTCTCGAGGGCTGTTTTTTGTTTCAGCCGTGCCTGGCGCCAGGCAATAAACAGGGTTGAGGAGATGATAATAAAGGCGCCGATCCAGGTGAACATATCCGGCAATTCGTCAAAGACGAAATACCCCACCAGCGCAATGAAAATAATCCGCATATAGTCGAAGGGAGCGACCACGGTGGCTTCCCCCTTGTCATAGGCCCGTATAATGAAATATTGAGTGCCGCCGGACATGACGCCAAGTCCCAACAGCCAGACAAGATCCATCAGGCCGGGGGTAACCCAGTAATAGACCGCCACCGGCATACACATCAGGATGACGGCAATATTGCTGTAGATCATCATGTTGCTGATCTTGTCGGTTTTTGTCAGTTTTTTGGTGACGATGGCGTTGAAGCTGGACGCGAGTGTGCCGACCAGCAGCAAAATCATGGCCCAGTGAATGTCGCTGCCGGGCCGGAGGATGATCAGCACCCCGGCAAATCCGATGAGGGTGGCGATGGTGCGGGGCAGTTTGACGCTTTCGCCCAGAAACAGGGCGGCCAGCACCACCAGATAAAGCGGCCGGGTGAACTGGATCGAGGTCACGGTGACCAGCGGCAGATACATGACGGCGGAAAAATTGGCCAGCACAATCAGGCACATGAGCATGCTGCGGGCGGCAATCAGTTTCGGTTGCTGTGTTTTCAGGCTTTCCCGGGTAAAGCTGCGGGAAAACAGAAAGGCAAAAGTGACGATCACAACGGAGCGCAGGAACACAACTTCGAAAACCCCGAGGCTGTGGCCGGCATTGCGGATGAAGATGCTGTTAATGGACATGCAAAGCCCGCCGGCCATCATGAACAATATGCCGTGCAGATTGTTCTGTGGGCGCGGAAGGACGGTTTCCGTCACAGGCTGTCTCCGCCCGGTTTTACAGTGACTTCCGTCGCGGGCGGGACCCGGCCTTTTTCCCGTTTCGCGGTAAGGCGTTCCCGGTGGGCGGCATAGATGACACTTCCCATGATGATGGCCGCACCGATATAGGTGTTAAGCGCCGGTTGTTCGGCAAAAAAGAAATAGCCGATCAACGCAGAAAAGACCAGGCGGGTGAAATCCAGCGGCATCAGGGCACTGGCTTCAGCCTCGGAGATGGCCTTGCTCAGGCACAGCTGGGTGATGCTGGCAAACACGCCGACCACAAGCAGCAGGATCATGCTATGCCCGTTCGGCCAGGTCCAGAAGGGCAGGGCGCCGACAAAGCTCACCGGCAGGGTGAACATCAGGGAGTAGAGGGTAATCACATGGGGTTTTTCCGTCCGCGCCAGTATGCGCACACAGATAATGGTGACGGAAATGGTAAAGGCGGCCAGCAGCGCGGCAATCACCCCGCTGTTGATCGGGACCTGGCCGGGCCTGAGCAGGACCAGCATGCCGCCAAATCCGGCCAGAACGGCAAGAATGCGGGGCAGGCGGATTTTCTCCTTCAGGATAAATACAGCGCCGATGGTGGCGAATAACGGGGCGGCAAAGCTGTAGGATACCGCTTCGGCCAGCGGGATTACACTGAAGGCATAAAAATTCGCCATGACCGAGAAACTGGAGATGGAGCCGCGCAGGATATGCAGCCCGAGACGTTCGGTTTTCATACCCTTGATGATCCCGGTTTTCCACAGGAAGGGAAGAATGATCATAATGGCGATCAGGGTGCGCCAGAAGGCGGTGACAAAGGGGTGTACCTGAAGGGCGGCAAGTTCACGGATCAGGCCGCCCATGATCGAAAAACTGAGGCAGCCGGCCAGCATATAGGCAGAGCCGAGCATGACGTTGTTTTTCTGTGGAGGCACTATGGTCATGAAATAATCCGGAAGTCGGGGGAAACAGGTGGCAGTATCAACAAGTTAATTCTTATGTCGGAACTTGTCAAAATCTTAGAGCCGGGGAGGAGTGGCTGTTACAGAATGTCTCCCCCGGGGGTTACGGATGCCGGGGAGACTGGCTGATCTTCTTCTTTTTTCCGCCTGGCGTCAAGCCGTTCACGATGGCCGGCATAGAGCACGCTGGCCATGATGATGATGGCACCCACATAGGTATTGAGTTGCGGCAGCTCGGCGAAGAAAAAATAACCGATCAGGGCGGAAAAGACCAGCCGGGTATAATCCAGCGGCATCATGGCGCTGGCTTCGGCTTCGGAGATGGCCTTGCTGAAGCATAACTGAATGATGGCGGCCAGGACGCCCAGCGTGAACACCAGCAGCAGGTTGTCCGGGGTTGGCCAACTCCAGACCGGCAGAGCGAAAACCAGGTTGGCGGGCAGAGTCAAGACCAGGGCATAGAAGGTGATGACCTGTGGCTTTTCCGTCCGGGCGAGAATGCGAACCAGAATGACGCTGATGGCAATGGCGACAGCACTGGTCAGGGCGGCGATGACTCCCGGGCTCAGGGGCTGAACTCCGGGTTTGAGCAGAACCAGCATGCCGATAAAGCCGAAAATAATGGCCATGATCCGGGGCAGGCGGATTTTTTCCTTGAGGAAAATTGCCGCACAGATGGTGGTGAAGATCGGGGCCGCAAAGCTGTAGGAGACGGTGTCCGCCAGCGGTATGCTGCTTAAGGCGTAAAAATTGGTGACCAGCATAATACCGAAAAAGGCGCCGTTGAGGACGTGCAGGCCGAGCCGTTTGGTCTTCAAGACCCGCAGGCTGCCGCTGGTCATGAGGACCGGTATCAGGATGACAAGGGCAAGGGCTGTGCGCCAGAAAACGATCATGAAAGGATGCATATCCGCAGACAATTCCCGCACCACGCCACCCAGCAGGGCAAAACTGACGGAAGCGGTCAGCATATAGGTGGCGCCAAGCATGAAGTTATTTTTTTGTGGAAGTACAGTACTCATGAATAGATCCGGATGACGGGAAAACAGGGTGGCATGTCAATAAGTTAGTTTTTATGCTGGAACTTGTCAAAATCTATGGCGTGGGCGCCTGCGGTATTTTGCGCCGGCGGTTTTCGCGGTAGGCCACATAGACCGCACTGCCGAGGATGATGGCGGCGCCGATCCATGTATAAAGGTCGAAGGGATCGCCGAAGAAGCTGATGCCGATGACGGAGGCAAAGATCAGCCGGGTGAAATCCACCGGCAGAACCGCCGTCATCTCGGCCATGGAGAAGGCGCGCGCCATGCAGATGTGGGCAAAAAGGGACAGCAGCCCGAGGGCGAGGATCAGGGGCCATTGCAGCGCCGTGGGCCATTGCCAGAAGAACAGGGCAACGACAAGGCTGATCGGGGCGCCGAGGGCGAAACCGTAAATGGTCACAATGGTCGGGTGGTCGCTGGCTGTCAATTTTTTTACACTGGTCATGGTGGCGGCGAAGAACAGGGCGCTGGCGAGGGCGGCAATGACTCCCGGGTCTAGGTCCCGGAACCCCGGCCGGAGCAGGATCAGCATGCCGGCAAAGGCGCACAGGATGGCGAGGATGCGGGGCAGCCGTAATTTTTCCTGCAGGAAGATTGCGGCCATGATGGTGGCGAATATGGGCGCCATATAGCTGTAGGCAACGGCGTCGGCCAGCGGAATGTGACTGACGGCGTAAAAGGCGCCGAAAACCGAGGAGATATTGACAAAAGCCCGAAAAAAATACAGCGGTCGCGGGATTTTCCACAACTGAGAAGTATCGATCCGCCGCAATGCGGGCAGGACGAAAACCAGACCCAGAAAAGTGCGGAAAAAGACAAGCTGGAATGGATGCAGGTCCTCTGACAGGAGGCGCACCAAGGCCCACAAGAGAGCATAACACAGGGCGTATCCTGCCATGTAAATCAAGGCCTGGCCGTGCCGGTTTGCGGTGATGTTACTCTGGGACACCTGGGATTTCCGTGGACGGGGGTTGCGGGATTATGGACACAGCAAATTTTCTCTGGTCACTATGGGATATTTCATCGAACCGGCCAAGCGGATTTTTTAAGCTCCGGTTAGAGGCTGATTTGCCCGGGCGAAGAACGGTGAAAATCAGCGCCTTATGACTTATCCCGGAAAAATTCCATTTTCCATCTTGTGACCCCGGACGAGATTCCCTATATGTGACGCAACAGGTCCCGGGGAAAGTCTTCCAGATCACGGGACTGTCACAGAGGGCGGCTAAAGTATTTTTCCGCCCATTCAGCGGGCCGGTTTCGGCCTTCTGACCGGTATACAGATATGAGGGACAAACAGACCCGGTGGGGTCTGCGGGGCCTTTTTGCGCGCCGAAAATATTTTTTAAACCAGGGTATTATAGTAAAAAAATGGAGAATAAGAGATGACTATTGAACTGCCTGCACTGCCTTACGCGATGGATGCCCTTGAGCCCCATATTTCAAAGGAAACACTGGAATATCATTACGGCAAACACCACAACACCTATGTTGTGAAGCTGAACGGCCTGATCGACGGCACCGACCTTGCCGGTAAATCCCTCGAGGAAATCGTCAAATCCTCTGAAGGCGGTGTGTTCAATAACGCAGCCCAGATCTGGAACCATACCTTCTATTGGGAAGGCCTGAGCCCCAACGGCGGCGGCGCCCCGGCCGGCGCGCTGGCTGATGCCATCAACGCTGCTTTCGGTTCTTTTGAGGACTTCAAAGCCAAATTCACCGACAGCGCCGTCAACAACTTTGGCTCCGGCTGGACCTGGCTGGTGAAAAAGGCTGACGGATCACTGGCTATCGTCAATACGTCCAATGCGGCAACACCACTGACCGACGAAGGCGTGACACCGCTTTTGACCTGCGACGTGTGGGAACATGCCTATTACATCGACTACCGCAATGTGCGCCCTGACTACCTGAAAGCCTTCTGGGCCCTGGTGAACTGGGACTTTGTGGCGAAAAACTTCGCATAAGTTTTTTATCCCTTGAAAACATCAAAGCCGGGTCAAATGACCCGGCTTTTCTTATCCCCCTTCAATCCAGCCAAAAATCTCAGTTAGGGGCATATATCCTTTTGAAGAACATCAGCAGAAAGCTCATCGACAAAGTGACCATATTTTTCGAAATTTTTGTTAGCCAAAGCGTTGTTCCGGTGGAAAATACCAATTTTCTGGACGTCCCTGCATGATTTTGGATCGGGCATATCCTCCAAATATCTGATCGACATATCGGCAACCCAGTAAGACAGAAAAGCCTTTGTCAGAGGGTTACATGTTGCCGGTAGGTTTTTTTGCAAAATCCCGATATATTTTTGCAGTTTGTAGAAGGTTTCCGTATCTCGATATGATAAATAAATCAGTCCTAATTGATAAGCCTCCATGGCATCCAGCATTATAAATCTTGGATATTCAAGCCTTGAATTAGGGCCGTGGAGTTTTTTTTCAAATTTTTCAAAATTTTCTATGTCATTTTTGAGGTGGTGCGGCAGTTTCTGGAAAGTCAGTTCCAAGTCATTTTTTTTATGTGTAACGGCTTGTGCATGCAGAATATTTTTCTCAAAACCCTCGGCAATAATGGGAGCCGATGTCATTCCTTCAATAAGAAGACCATTTTCTTCCCTTGCCCAAACGCCAAACCTGGTTGGATAGTCTTCCATTACCTTTTCGTGGAACGATTCCATTTTCCGGGCCTGCTCCAGGTCATCATCTCGCGAGGTCAATTGCCACCGCCAATAGCTGACAATGGAACTGATACGATACCGGTTGTACCAATAAACAAATTCAGGAAACTTGTTGAAATAGTCATTGCTTCCTTTGGGCGGTTCGTCGCGGGGAACTGGCAAAGTAAGAGCTTTATTCAGATGACTTAAGTCTTTCTTTAGCTGCTTTTTATGGCCTTGGAAATAATCATATTTCGCCCGGTGATAGAGCATTTCCACAAGTCGGTTCCGATTATTCAGACTGTCCAGGTTGCCGGACCTGACTTTTCTAATTTCTTTGAGGGAGGGAACATTTTCCGGGTAACGCAATATTTTCGGCAAACCACTATCAATGCCTTTAGGGCATTGTTCGGTTTCAGAGTTTGCCAAGACAGGAAAGGAAAGACCTACCCCGGAAATGATCAGCAATACTTTGATCAAAGTTCTCATCATGTAACCTTCCCCTTTTGGCCCGGCTTTTTTGTTTCCTGTAAATACCCCTTACGCGAACGGGCGGACCGGATCGCTGCCGTCCCAGGTCAGCGACGCGGCATAGAATTTGGTGAAGGCCTGGTCGGTTGACTCACTGGCTTCAATGAATTCAAGCATGCCGGGAAGATTGGCCCGGGTGTCCATATAGCCGACGCGCCCGCCGGTGGGCACCGTGGCGAGGAAGGCGAGGTCATAACCCCTGGCTTCATATTCGGCCACATCCTTGTCGAACCGGGTGGTCGAGACGCCGTAATGATGGAAACCGTAGCCGCGCTCGTCGATGAATTCCTTATAGACCGAAGGTTTGTCGTCGAGCGGCTGGATCAGCTCGATATTCATATGGCCGGCAAAGGACATGGCGAGGGTGATCGCGCTCTCGGACGGCGCCCCGCGGTAGACGGGATCGCCGCCGGTAAAATGATCCAGCACAAACCAGGGGCCGACGTTGAGCTCGGTGACCCAGCTGTCGATGGCGGCCTGGAGGTCGGGCACAATGAAGGACGTCTGCATGACGCCGTTATTCGGTTGACCAAATCCGTAATACATAATTCTGTTTCTCCCGTTTTATATTTTAAACTCAACTTTCCGCAAAGCGGTGTTCATTGTGCTGCAGGGCGGTAAGGATGTCATCCGTGGACCTCACATCGCCGAAAAAACTGTGCATGTTGACGAGGGTGGCATTATGTTCATCGTCCGACAGGCAGGCGTTGGCGTCGCTTGGAAAGATAATGCCGTAATTAAGGAAATAGGCGTCCCGGGCGGTGGATTCACAGCAGACATTGCTGAGCGTGCCGGTGATGATGATATTGTCGATGCCCCGCTCGCGCAGCACCGTATCCAGGGTCGAGGAGCCGGGGGCAAAGCCGCTGAAACGGCGCTTGTCGACGATCAGGTCACTGTCCGCTACCTCCAGTCCGCTATAGATCTGATGACCCTCTGCCCCGAGGCTCATGGCGTCGAGATAGGCGTCTTTACGGTCCGGCGTCATGCCAAAGCGGAAGAACACCGGCCAGCCCTGTTCCGTGTCCTTGTCGGAGGTGTGGCGCAACCAGACCACCGGCATGCCGGCGGCGCGGGCGGCGGTGGTGAGGCTGTTGATATTGGGCACGATGTCCCGGGCCTCGGGCACCTCCACAAGCGCCCCCGGTGCGCAGAAAACATTCTGCATGTCGACAATCACCAGGGCGGTTTTTTCGGGCTCAAGCTCCGGATAGGCGAACAGGCGCCCGCGGATGTCCACGGCCCGGCCGCGGACGTCGAGAAAGGCTTGAATGTCATGCATGGCAGATCCTCCCTGAATCGAATATGGGAATTATGTTAGCCTCACAAACTATTTTCGGCCAGCGTAAAATCAATCCTGTCTGGGCAGCAGCATCATGCGGCCAAAATGGATGAGGAAGATCAGATAGCCCAGACTCCACAGTCCGCCGGCCGCAAGAAGAAGCGGCTGGTACTGGCCGGACAGGGGCGCGCAGATCCGCAGAAGCGCGGCAAAGCATATCAGCCCGAAGATGATTGTTCCGGCCTTACCGGCCTCCAGTGGCCGTCCCGTATGTCCGAGAATGGCCCGCGACATGACCGCCAAAGTCATCATGGTCATCAGGCCCGCCGTCAGGGCGTGGATACCCTCGGTCTGGCCGAAGGGCAGGCCCACATCCAGAAGATCGGCTCCCAAAAGAAGAAACCCGACCGGAAGCCAGAGATAAGCCACATGCAGGGCCAGAAGCAGGGCGTTTTGCCGGATGGTCCAGCACTGCCAGCGCAGCAGGCGATAGCCCTGCAACAGGGCCGAGAGGACAAATAATGCGCCGGTGACGGCGGGATACACCGCCGCGGTCCAGAGGATCAGGGTGCCAGCGGTCACCATCAGGGTCAGCTTGTCATAGAGGCCGAACGGTTTGATGCCCACCGGCAGGTTTTGCTGGCTCAGCCAGTTGCCGGAGAAAATGGGAATGATGCGGCCGCCGATCAGGCTAATCAGCAGGATCAGGACCGAAAGCCCCCCCCGCACAGCGAAATCCGCATCGATCTTTTGCAATCGTTCCAGATGAAAGGCGATATTGCTCAGGGCATAGAGGGCGATAAAAACCACCACCGGGATATTGCGCCAGTTTTGTCCCTTATAGACTTCGCGCAGCGCCACGCCGGTCATGATCACCAGGAACGCGCCGTCAATCAGAAGGTCCAGGGCGTGCCCGGGCATCGCCATGACAAGGCGTCCGGCAAGCCACAAGAGGAACAGCAGTATGAGCGGGGGGCCGGAAAGGGGCGGCCTGCCGGTCCAGTTGGGAATGGCCGTCAGCAGGAAACCGGCCACCACGGCACCGAAATATCCGAACAGCATTTCATGGGTGTGCCAGTCCAGCGACAGGGCAAAGGTCAAATGGTCGGACAGGGACAGGAAGGCCGCAAGCCACAGGGGCACAAACAGGAACGCAAGCAGGCCAGCACCCAGAAAGAACGGGCGAAACCCGCCGCTGAAAAAAATGGCAATCCGGCTGTTGGTCATGAACTGGTCCCTTCTGCAGTTTCTTCTATCCTAGTTCAAACAGGGATTAAGGAAAGCAGGAAGTGGTCAGGCCGGCAAAATTATCCGGCCGCCTTCTGAAGGTAAAGGTGGCCGAATTGACAGATAAGGGATTGACAGGTTTCGGGCTCTGTCGCGTATAAAGAAAAAGGTTTATCAAATTATTTTACGGGGATCATTCCATATGAATACTCTCAAGCTTCGGCGTTTCCTGGTTCTTGCCCATCTTTATCTGGCCGCATTCCTGGCCCCGGCCTTTCTTATGATGGCCATTTCCGGCGCCATGCATGTGGCCGGGTTCGAGGAACAGGTGGAGCGCACCCCGATTGCGCTTCCGGCCGGGACTCTGCTGGACCCGAAAAGCCCGACCATCGAAGACGATGTGCGCAGCCTGCTGGCGGCCCAGGGTATTGATGTGGAGTTTGAGTATATCAAGGGCAAGGGCAATAATTTCATGACCCGGCCCACGTCCCGCACCTTTGTCGACTTCCAGGTCAGCGGCGACGGTGTCCGGGCGACCCTGAATGAACCCGACTGGCAATACAGCCTGATGGAGCTGCACAAGGGCCACGGTCCGCTCGCCTTCCGCACCTATCTGATCGCCGTGGGATCGGTGTTGTTCCTGTCCGTGGTCGGCGGCCTTCTTGTCGGGTTGCTCGCGCCAACCTATCGCCGCCCGACCCTGATTACCGCGATTATCGGCACCATATTGACGGCGGTGCTGGCCTTGGCGATGTGATGAATAGCCGGGCGATGAACCCGGTCTTTTTACGGTTTCTGCAAACTGCCCGTCATCTGAATATTCTTGTCAAACGGGATCTTTGTTTGTAAGATTTTTTTGAAACTACAAAAAAATAATGATGCTGTGCTCTCATGAAAGTTAAACATTTTCTAGTCACATTGGGACTTCTGTTTGTTACCGGATGTCTCTATCTTGCCATTGTCATAAATGATCACCCGTCTGTTCTTGATCCCGATCCGGAAGCTCCCGGTGCCGTCCTTATCGAAAATATACGACTGGTGTCCATGGCGCCGGATGCGCCCCCGGTGGAGACGGCACGTTCCGTTCTGGTGGTTGGTGACAGGATCGAGGCGATCGATGTTCCGGGCAGGATAAAGGCCCCTGAAAATGCCCTGATTGTGCAGGGGCGGGGGCGGACATTGTTGCCCGGCCTTATTGATGCCCATGTGCATGTCTGGGACGAGGCTGAACTTGCCGGTTATCTCGCCCATGGCGTCACCGGCATTCGTAACATGTCAGGCATGCCGTTCCATATTCCCCTTGCCAGGCGCCTTGACGCGGGGGAAATCCTCGGACCGGATTTCATGACAACCGGTCCCATTCTGAACAGTCCCGGCCCCAACCAGCAGGATAATCAGCAGATTGTCGTCACCGCAGAAGAGGCGCGGGCTGCCGTTCAGGCCCAGTATGAAGCCGGCTTTCGCATGCTCAAGTTTTATTCCAATCTTTCCCGTGACGCCCGGGATGCAGCGCTTGAGGAAGCCCGCCGTCTCGGCATGACCTATACCGGTCACAGCCCGGAAGGTGTTCGCCTGGCCGGCATGCCCCACGACAAGCCTTTTTCCATCTCTTTTGAGGAAAGCCTTGGCCGGGGCTTCCAGACCATAGAACATACGGAATCCATTGTCTGGCATGGCCTGCGGGATGATCCTGACCAAGGGAAAATGCGTGCCCTGGCCGCGAAAATTGCCGCTGCCGGAGATGTGGTGACCCCCACCCTGATCGCCCATGACAATCTTGTCCGGGTGGCTGCGACAAAAGGGGCTTACCTGGACAGGCCGGGGGTAGACACCGTCAATCCCGCGCTGCGTTACCTGTCGAAGGGTGACTATGAATTCTGGAGCAGCCAGGACCCTGCAGAATATGAAGCTCCGCGCGGCGAATTCTACCGCACGGCCACCCGGATGATGCATGAAGCAGGTGTTACCTTGGTGGCGGGCAGTGATGCGGGTATTTTTGTCAATATCCCCGGCGCGGCCCTGACCCGCGAGCTGGAGCTGCTCGTCAGGGCGGGGCTCACACCTCATGAGGCCCTGGTGACGGCCACCCGCAACAGCGCAGAGGCGCTGGGATTCGGGAAAACAGGCATTATTGCCCCGGGCTATCGAGCCAACCTGATACTGGTGGAGTCCGATCCGCTGGAAAATATCAGCGCCGTCGAAAATCCTGCAGCTGTGATGATTGGTGGTTACTGGCTGGACCAGGCCGCTGTTGAGCAAATGCGAACCGGCGCCGGGGAAACGTCCATGATACGGTCCCTGTGGCGCGCCGCCGCATTATTGCTCAGTCTCTGAGTTAAAGTCCGTCGGCCAGCCTAAAACCGGCTTCGGGTGGGTCTGTTCTCTTGCCTGTTTCCTGATCGAGATGCTAGAGTTGTTCTGACAAGACCTGAAGGGGGGGAAGCTAATCGATGAAGTTCTTTATCCAATCGTATATACACAGCAGTAAAACTCAGGCCTGTTCTTGCCAAATAACTTTCAAATGCGAAATGGAGGAGATCAGGGGATGAGGGGGCTAGTCAGTAAATTAATCCTCAGTGTTCTTATTACGACGTTGTGCTTTAATTTGAGTGTAGCAGGCGTCGCAAAACCGGAATTAGATAATCGAAAAGACAGCTGTATTTTAGCAAATGACACTTGGGAAGTAGATAAGGATCGAAATCAAATTTCGGAAGATTTTTTAAATAATATAGACTCAGAAAACCCGGATAACCTTTGGTCTGTCATCCAATCACATTATTATCAGATGTTAAACTTGAATGAAGCGATAGTTGAACAGGATATCCATTTTGCAATGCACTACTTTAAGGCTGGTGATATTAGAAATGCTTATCTGCACCTGAAAAAAGCACAATCTGTACTCGTTAAGATGGGTGGGACGGTGGAAAAGCCGATGTTGAGGTCCATGAGCTTAGCACTAGAGGGCCGATTGTTCTTTGCGACAAAGCAGTTAATTTGTGCTCGGCATTTTTACACAGAGGCATTTCTGATGGCTGGGACTCTTGGCTTGTCGCAAGATTTGACAGCCGCTTTAACTATTTTACTCGCACAAGACGAAAGGTATCTTGGATCGCCAGAAATGGCAGATTTAGCCTATGTCGAAGCGCTAAAGCTGTTAGAAAAAATGCCAGAAGATAGGAGCCGTACATTACTTGTTGCTTTTGCTTATCAGGCGTTGAAGGAAAACAACTATATAGACAGGGATGTTTTCTTAAAAGAAATGATCGCAGCAAAAAAAGAAGCTGGAGATATTTCTGCAGCAGTAACGCTTCGGCAGGCTTTCGATTTTTACATGAGATATCAGAGATCAAGAAAGAACTAGAATTGGGGACAAGGTGAAAAGCCGGGTGATGAGCCCGGCTTCTCCATTTCAATTTCTGTAGAGCCCTCAGGCGAGGCCCGGCGCCACTTTGAAGTGGGCTTCGGTTGACGCCTTGACGTCCTCGACAGTCACCTCGGGGGCGAGCTCGATCAGGGTCACGCCGCCCTCGTCAATGGAGAAGGTACCTACATTGGTGATCAGCATATCCACCACGCCGGTGCCGGTCAGTGGCAGGTCGCAGCTTTTAAGGAATTTGGCCGCGCCGTCCTTGGCGGTGTGATCCATGATCACCACCACTTTTTTCACGCCGGCTACCAGGTCCATGGCGCCGCCCATGCCCTTGACCAGTTTGCCGGGGATCATCCAGTTGGCGAGGTCGCCGTTTTCCGCCACCTGCATGGCGCCAAGAATCGCCATGTTGATATGGCCGCCGCGGATCATGCCGAAGCTGTCGGCGGAGGAGAAATAGCTGGTCTTGTCCAGTTCGGTGATGGTCTGCTTGCCGGCGTTGATCAGGTCCGGGTCTTCCTCGCCCTCATAAGGGAAGGGGCCCATGCCGAGCATACCGTTTTCCGACTGCAGGGTCACTTCCATGCCGTCCGGGATATAGTTGGACACCAGGGTCGGGATGCCGATGCCCAGGTTCACGTAAAAGCCGTCTTCCAGTTCCTGCGCGGCCCGTTTGGCCATGTCGTCTCTGTTCCAGGGCATGATTATTCTCCTTTCGCGCGGGTTGTGACTTTTTCAATGCGTTTCTCCAGATCCTTGCTCTGGATAATGCGCTGCACGAAGATGCCGGGGGTGTGGATCTGGTCTGGATCAAGCTCGCCCACTTCGACAAGTTCCTCGACCTCGACCACGGTGATCTTGCCAGCGGTGGCCATCATCGGGTTGAAGTTGCGCGCGGTCTTGCGGTAAATCAGGTTGCCTTCCTTGTCGCCCTTCCAGGCCTTGACCAGGGACACATCGGCCACAAGGCCGGTTTCCATGATATAGGTCTCGCCGTTAAAATCCTTGTGTTCCTTGCCTTCGGCAATCAGGGTGCCGACGCCGGTCTTGGTGTAAAAACCGGGAATGCCGGCGCCACCGGCCCGGCAGCGTTCGGCGAGTGTTCCTTGCGGGTTAAATTCAAGTTCCAGTTCGCCGTTCAGATACTGACGTTCGAATTCCTTGTTTTCACCAACATAAGAGGAAATCATTTTCTTGATCTGCCGGGTCTGCAGCAAAAGCCCGAGGCCGAAATCATCGACGCCCGCATTGTTGGAAATGGCGGTGATGCCGGTGGCGCCGGAATCCCGTAGCGCGGTAATCAGATTTTCCGGGATGCCGCACAAGCCGAACCCCCCGGCCATAACAGTCATGCCGTCAAAGGTGATCCCTTCCAGGGCCTTTTCGGCATTGGCGTAAACTTTCCTCATATTGTTCAACCTCCTGAACTTGGCTTTGATGTTTTCCGGTTTCAGATGGACCGGATTTTTTATCTCTCCTGCGGCACTCATAAAATAGTTACAGGAATATGCCTATAATACTTTGGTCCCGTCAGCGTTCCGGATCACATTACTGGCAGAGGCAGGATTGTGCAACGCAAAAGCACCAAATATAGGGAGACGTTTCCGCACCATTAGCGATCATTATATACGATCTAATTTTCGTCCATATTCGTCGTTATGGTTGCCCGAGGTGTATAAGGTTGTCCGCTTTTTATCGGCCTGCGGTAAAACGGGCTTGAGGGTGATTCGCCAGTTTGTTACTGTAGCGCAAATCAAAACAGTCAGAGGATCAGATGAAGACTATTGGTACCGGGATTTTATTTTCACTTTTTTTGCTGTGCTTTTCCACGGGAACGGCGCTGGCGGACAGTCGTCAGCTGCTGGGCAGCTTCAAAAGCTGGGATGCTTTTGTGCTCCAGAAAAGTGATGGTGAAAAAGTCTGCTACATCATCTCGGTGCCGAAGCGGAAAACGCCGACGACCCTGCAGCACGGAAATCCGTTCATTACGGTTTCCCACAAGCCAAAGCGCAAGATTTCCAATGAGTTGAACTTTGTCGTCGGCTATGGTTTCAGAAAGGATTCAACGGTTACCATGGTGATCGACAAGAACCGCAGTTTCAAGCTTTTCACCTCCGGTGACGGCGCCTGGGGATATGACGCCAAGCAGGACAATGCCATGGCCTCGGCCATGAAGCGCGGCAGCAATCTGGTGATGAATGCGACCAGCGGGCGAGGCAACGCCACCAGTTATCAATTTTCACTTTCCGGCTTTACGGCAGCCCATAACGCCATTACAAAGGCGTGCCGCTGATTTGGGCGGATTTTTTAATGAACTGAGGGCCCTTTGGGGCTTGAGCTGAAATGCAGACATTACCACTTGGCACAGAACCGGTTGTCGGGCCACGCCCGCAGTTTCGGGAAGAACGCACTCTTGTCGGGCTTGATCGCACTGAAATTGCCGATCGCCTGAAGGGCATCGGTGTGCCTGAGAAACAATGCCGCATGCGGGCCCAGCAGATCTGGTCCTGGATCTATCATTTCGGCGCCAAGGGTTTTGACGAGATGACCAACATCGCCAAACCGATGCAGGCCACACTTGCCGAACATTTTGAAATCGGCCGGCCGGAAATCATCGAGGCCCTGGTGTCGGTGGACGGTACCCGTAAATGGCTGATGCGTTTTCCCGACGGCAACGAAGTTGAAACGGTTCTCATTCCTGAAGAGGACCGGGGCACGCTCTGTGTGTCTTCCCAGGTTGGCTGTACGCTGACCTGCCGCTTCTGTCACACCGGCACCCAGAGGCTGGTGCGTAACCTTACGCCGATGGAAATTGTCATGCAGATACTGGTCGCCCGGGATGATCTTGGCGAATGGCCGACACCGAAAGAAGGACGCATGCTGTCCAATATCGTCATGATGGGCATGGGCGAGCCGTTGTATAATTTCGACAATGTGAAAAAAGCCCTGAAGATCGTGATGGATGAGGGCGGTATCAGCCTGTCCAGGCGGCGCATTACCCTTTCCACGTCCGGTGTGGTGCCGGAAATGAAAAGATGCGGTGAGGAAATCGGCGTCAACCTGGCTATTTCCCTGCATGCCACGGACAATGAAACCCGCAGCCGGATCATGCCGATCAACAACAAATACCCGCTGGAAGAACTGCTGCAGGCCTGCGCCGACTATCCCGGGGCCAGCAACAGTCGGCGTATCACTTTTGAGTATATCATGCTCAAGGATGTCAATGACACGGATGATGACGCCCGGCGGCTGGTGAAATTGCTGAAGCAGTATAAAATACCGGCCAAGGTCAACCTGATCCCCTTTAATCCCTGGCCGGGATCTGACTTCGAGCGCTCCACCGACAAGCGGATCAAGCGTTTTTCAGATATCGTCTTTGAAGCCGGGATTTCAGCCCCGGTGCGCAAAACCCGCGGCGAGGATATTCTCGCTGCCTGCGGTCAGCTCAAGTCCGAGAGCGAAAAAAAGCGAAAAAGCGAACTGCTCAGGGAACTTAAGGCCGGTCAGGCAGAGGCCGGTTAGGCCTTTTTGCGTTTCAGTAGTCTGCTTTCCACAATTCCGGACAAACGTTGTTCAAAACCCTTGGGTTTGCCGGCAATTATCCAGATCAGAAAATGCGCCAGGCTGTAGACCAGCATGCCGCAGGCAATTTGGGCGGCCAGGGACAGGGATTTGTCGGCAATGGTCTCATGGGAAAGAATGGTGTCCAGACCGGTCAGGCAAACGGCCATGATTCCGGCTGAAATCATGCTGCGCCAGGAAGCAAATAAAAGACGCAATACCGGCAGACCCAGAAGTTTCTGGACTATATACATATTCAGGATCATCTGCAGGATCAGGCGGGCGGCAATGCCGTAAACCGCGCCGATGAAACCGGCGTAATAGACCCCGGTGATGACAAATACGGGCAAGGCCAGAAACACCACAAGCTGCCGGAAGAAAAGATATTTGGTGTTGCCGTGGGCCATAGCGACAAAAATGCCGATGGAACCGATCATGCTGAAGGCGGATGTAGCGGCCAGGATCTGGACAATCTGGATTGCCTCCAGCCATTTTGGACCATAGACCAGATAGATGAAGTCAGGAGCCACCAGGGAAAAACCAATACCGATGGGCAGGCTGAGACCGCCCAGAAACTGGGAGCTTTCCAGGACTTTTTCCCGCATATAATTGGGCTTGTCGACAATCATGGTGAAGCCGGGATATAGCGCCCGGTTCAGCGGCATCACCATCTCGTTGGTCGGCATGAAGGCAACCGTTTTGCCGATATGGAAAATACCGGTTTTGGCCGTGCCGAGGAAATAACCGACAAAAAATTTATCAAGGTTGGTGGACAAGGACTGCAGCAGGTTGACGCCCGACATCCAGGCGGAAAAGCTGAACAGGCGGCCCAGGGAGGCAAAGCTGACCCGGGGCAGATACCTGACCATCAGATAGCTGATGGTCACCCTTGTGGCGGTTCCGAACACCAGGCCGATAATCAGGGCCCAGTAGCTGCGCAGGCTGTAGGCCAGATATATGGTCAAAATGAGCGTCAGGACCTTGGTCCCGAGGGTCAAAACCATCTCCCGGGTGAAATCCAGGTTCTTTTCAAAAATGATGAACTTTGGGTTTTCAAATCCGTCGATAAAGGGGATCAGGGCCACAAGCAGAATGACAGGCCCCAGGCGAGGCTCATTCATCAGGCCCGGCACAAATAAGGAACTTGCGGCGATAATCACCGTCAGCAGAATTCCCCGGCAGACATTGAGTGTCCAGGCGGTGTTGTAATCATTGTCATCCGCGTCGCGGTATTTGATCAGGGCCTGCTTGAAATTAAGGGCGCTCATGCCTTCGAGGATGGCATAATAGGAAGAGGCAAGTGCTACGATCCCGAAATCTTCCGGCATCAGAAGACGGGCCAGGACAATGGTGCTGAGCATGCCAAGAAGGCGGGTGCCGAACCTGGTAAAGGCCATCCAGGCCGCCCCCTTCATAACGCGGGAGGCGATGGCTCCATCAGGTGGGGTCGGTTCGGTGCTCATAACGCGACGGTGTCCTTTGTCACGTCAGAGGCCAAAAATTTTGGCGATTTCAGTAACGATCCTGTTCGTGGTCTTTCCGTCCCACAGGTTCGGTTTTGTTCCGGATACCCAGTCGCCGGCCAGCACAGCTTCCACACTTGCCTTCAGTTCCTCTGTCGGAACGAGTCTGTTGGTGCCCTGGGTGACAGTAATCGGCCGTTCTGTGTTTTCGCGCAACGTCAGGCAGGGGATGTCCAGATAAGTGGTTTCCTCCTGGATGCCGCCGGAATCCGTGATAATCAGTTTCGCATCCTTGACCAGACTCATGAACGGGGCATAGCTGACAGGCTCGACAAGGGTCAGACCCTTCGTCTGGGTCAGTTTTTCCCACAGACCGAATTTTTCCAGGTTCTTGCGGGTGCGTGGATGTACGGCAAACAACAGGTCGATTTTAGCGGCTACGGCCATGATCTGGTTCATCAGGGTGGTCAGCGTGTCCTTCTCATCCACGTTGGAGGGGCGGTGCATGGTCACAACGCCATAGTTGCCCGGTGTTAATCCAAATTTTGCCGGTGCATTTTCGCTCTCGATGCGATCCCGGAGAAGTTCGAAGCTGTCCATCATGATGTTGCCGACGCGAACGATCTGGCTATCAGGATGGCCTTCCCGGCGAAGATGTTCATCTGCATCTGGTGAGGGGGTCCACAGATAATCGGCAATAGCATCGGTTACCAGACGATTTATTTCTTCCGGCATCCTGCGATCACCGCTTCTGAGGCCGGCTTCGAGATGAGCCACGGGAATATGCAGCTTTGTGCCAACCTGGGCGCAGGCGGCAGTGGAATTCACATCCCCCACAACCACCAGCAGGTCGGGGCGTTCCACCTCAAGACAGATTTTTTCATAGGCAATCATGACACTGCCAACCTGATGGGCATGGGTGCCGCCACCTACGCCCAGATGGAAGTGAGGCTGGGGCAGCATCAAATCGGCGAAAATGCTGTCAGACATGTTGGCGTCATAATGCTGGCCGGTATGAATGATTTTTACCTCGCACCAGTCCTGTTTGTTCAGAGCATGGTAGAGTGGGGCAATTTTCATGAAATTGGGGCGCGCCGCGGCGATCAGGTGAATGATTTTGGTCATGCTTTAAGTTTCCTCATTGCCGATGTCCGGGGGACCGGCTGAATTTCCTGTTCTGTTTTATCAAGTTCTTTCTGAAGAACAACCCTCGTCATGGCCATTATGGCAAGCAGGTGGTAATAAAGGTCAAAAGTCGCGAGGTTGACGAAAGCGCCGGCGCTGGCGTAACCGATCATGCTGACCTGAATCATTTCCGCAAGATCGCCACACCATTTCAGATCCTTTCGGTCCTTGGTCTGCTTCCTTATGGTATTTCCTGTGGCGTAGGCAGTCAGGGCCAGCAACAGGAAAATCAGGTAACCGGCATATCCCTGTTCCCCGATGACTTCGAAATGGACGCTGTGCACGGCTCGCCCCACTTCACCGGGCAGAAGATATATTGCTCTGATGCCTTCGTCATAGAAAACATTGAACCCGCCGCCAAAAACCGGGTTGTCGTTGGCAACCTTGATAGCGACCCTCCACATGGTAATTCGGCCCTGGGCGGAGGCATCCTCGTCATAATGTTCGATGGATGTCATTCTTTCTTTCCAGCTGTCCGGCATGAAAAAGAATGCCGTAAGTGCGAGAAAAGGTAACATGAAAAATACAATGGCAAGCTTCTTGGTTTTGTAGGCCCAGAAGGAAAACATACAAACCATGCCGATCAGGGCTCCCCGGGACTGAGTGCCGAAAATGGAAAGTATTTCACACATCATCAGTCCGAAAATGGCAAACCTGAGCCATTTATGTTCCGTAACCTGATAAAGGTAAAAGGTCAGGGGGACGACCATCAAAAGAACCAGTGCGAAGTGATTATTATCGCCAAAAAAGCTGCCGGGCGCACCCCAGACCCTGCCGCCGCCACCGGTTGCTAAGGTAAATATCCCCCCCTTGAAGGCATAAAAACCGATTGACAGGACAATCACCCAGACCAGAGCGTTAATGCGTGATTTGGATTGCATGATCAACATCGTCACAAAGGTAAAGAGCAGGATCTTTATAACGGTGATGTATTTTGGAATGGCCACCTCGTGATTGACGGCAATTAATGTGGAGATGCTGATCCAGACTACATATAGAGCCAAAAGCCAGGTAATCGGGTGCTTGGGGATGGATTTCTTATCCTTGGTGGCGAGCAGGGCAAGAATGGTGGCCGCCGCCAGAAAATCCAGAAAATTGAAAAAATAAGCGAACCCATAAGCGAGCTTGTGGGGGTTCATATAGGAAATCCATGACCAGGCCAGCACACCAACATGGGGGAACTTGAGGATAAATGGTATCAGGCCAAATATGATAATGCTTAGAAATATATCACGCATGGATCGGTTTTCTGTTATTGTTCGAGGTATGATAATTAGTGGATATTAGTTAACATTTTTGAAACCGCTAGGCTTTAAATAGTGGTTATATCATAATTTTTTGGAGGTCATAATGTTTGAGATAGTTCTTTCAGGTTTCATATTTATGATCCTTTATGTCATGTATCTTTCCGTGAAGAAAGATGACTATGCGGACGGTGGAAAAGAAAAATTCGATCCCCGGAAGTACCAACCGAAAAAGAAGCCGTGAAGATAACCGGAAATGTTCGATAAAAATAATATCCGGAAAGCCTCTTTCAACGATAAAATTCCGCTTCTGACCGTCGTCATCGATACCGAGGAAGAATTCGACTGGGCGGCCCCCTTTGATCGGAACAGCCGCTCCGTCAATTGTATATCCCACCAGCATCTGGCCCAGGAAATCTTCAGGAAACATGACATCATTCCTACCTATGTGATTGATCATGCCGTGGCCGAGGATGACACAGCCGTTGGTATCCTGCGGGAATGGATGGAAGAGGGGAGCTGTCTGATCGGCACCCACCTGCATCCCTGGGTTAACCCGCCCTATGAGGAGGAGGTCTGTGTCCGGAACTCCTATCCCGGCAACCTGTCATATGAGCTGGAAAAGGTCAAACTGGAGACATTGACGGATCTGATTGAGCGCAAGACGGGCAGACGGCCGGTAATCTACAAGGCCGGCCGGTACGGTGTCGGCCCCAATTCCAGCCGGATCCTGGCCGAACTTGGGTATGAAATTGACACCAGCGTCGTGGCGGACACAAATTTTTCCCATGACACCGGGCCTGATTTTCGGGGACTTCCGACGCAGCCTTATCATTTCCATTATGGCAACCGGCGTTTTCTGGAACTCCCCAACAGTCGCGGTTATGACGGTCTCCTGGCCCGCTGGGGCAGTACAGTATATCCGTTGATTGCCGGACAGTCGGGCCTGAGATCCCTGATGGCCGGGGTCCTGTCAAAACTTTCCCTGCTGGAGCGGATACCGCTGACACCTGAAGGAATTCATGCGGTGGATCACATCCGCATGACCCGGCGCATGCATGCCATCGGGCACAAGGTCTTTAATTATGCCTACCACAGTTCCAGCCTGATGATTGGCGGGTCACCCTATGTGAGGGATCAGGCGCAACTGGAAAAATTCCTGGAAGACATGGATATTTATTTCGGATTTTTCATGAATGATCTGGGGGGGCGGTCCGCCAATCCGCTGCAGTTGCAGGAAATGCTGCGGGCCTGACAGCTAACTGGTCTTAAAATATTTCATCAGATATTCCAGGCTGTACAGCCTGTTGAACTGTTCGGCACTCGTGATTTTGTCGAGCCGGAAAAAGCGGCTCATCCGCGGGCAGTCGGGATCCAGAAGACCGTCGACATACTCTTCATTCAGGTAGAATGGCTTCTGCAGTTTGCGGAATTTGTTTTTGAAAGCAAAAATATGCTGGCGCAGGGCGATGGGTTTGCGAATATCCATCCATCCGGCAATTCTTGCGCCAAGGGGGGCAGGGGCTGACAGTGAATAGCCATAATCAGTCAGGTAACCGGCCAGTACAAGATCAAGTTTGCGGATCATGGCAGCTTCAAAATTTCCGTAATATTTGAACCGCAGGGGAACCGGCATGGCGGTCTGCAGGACAGAATATCTTGTAAAGGGCGTGAGCGCCGGGCCGAACCTGTTGTTCAGGCTGTTGTTTTTACCCATCCAGTAGCGCAGCCGGAACAGCGGATAAATGGATTCCGCCTCGATGCGATTCAACTGGTCATGACCTTTGTCGAGGGACTGGCGGATTTTCAGGGCAAGCCGTTCCCGGTACAGGCGTTCGGTAAACTCTTCTGTCGTGCTGGCCGGATCATACTGGCTGTAAAAGGTCCTGATCATGTCGTGGATGGTCAGGGGCTGGTCCGGCAGGTGAAAAAAGTCCCGGTAAATTTCCCCGCCGCCGCCGTTAAGCGCCAGTGCCCCGCCCTGAACCCGTTCGCGCCGGGTTTCAAGGTTCAGGCCGTTATCGAAAATACCCTCGTTAGGGATGCCGTCCATGACAAAAAAGTTTTTTGCAAGCAGTGCCGGATATTCCTCAGGTGCAGGCGGCGTGGATATTGCCTTATTCTTATGGACAAGGTGAAGGTTTTCCCCCTTGGCGATTGTTTTGGCGACCACCACATCGGGGTCATTATCGGCACCGTAAACATGGATTTTGGGCTGGCTGCCGGCTTTGCGCAACAGGGCAAGCATCAGCCGTGAATCATAGCCACCGGAAAGGGCCGTATCTATATTGTTACCAAACTGGCTGACCACTTGCTGGAACTGGTTTTGCAGGGCTTCAAGGCAATAATCGACCAGTTCGTCCTGGCTACCGTCGATGGGCCTCAGGAACATGTTGAAATAACGGGAACGCCTGTTTGGCGTTTGCCCCTTGTCCCATTCATACAAGGCATGACTGTTGGCCATTTTTACTTCGTGGAACGGAGTGTCGTTGCCGTAAGTGGCGCCCTGGAAGACATATTCATAGATGGCCTGGGGATTTGGTTTCAGGACGGGCAGGGTTGACGCAGCCGCCAGAAAAGAAGTTCCCCAGACCTTATGGTCGTCGCTGTGGAAAAGCCGATAGGTTCCCAGCGGATCACCAAAAATATAGAGCTTTCCTCCTCTGGCGATCACAGCCGCAAAACTACCGTCAAACAGGGTCGGGTCTATACGGGCGGGGCTGAAGGTCTTGAGCAGTTTTTCCGAGGCATCCACGCCGTAACTGCCGTCAAAAAAAAGCGTGCCGACTGAAAAGCAGAAGTCCCCGTTGCCGGCTTCATAAAGGTTTGGTGTCGGGGCAACCAGCTTGTCATACAGATAGATGCTCTTATCAGCGCATGTCAGCACCTGCGGCTTTGTAAAGCCGGCGCGGGACATGACCGTCAATGCTGCCTGCTTGCAGGCATCGGCCAATTCATTCTCTGCTATTATCAGAAAAGCGCCCATTTATTTCCGCTCCTTTGTGTCTGTCAGGAGCCACTCCAGGGTTGTTTGGGCAACCGCCTGCCGCCAGGGTTCGCTGGAGAAGGTATGGTCGCTTTCAGGAATGTCTATGCGGGTGAAGTCCCGGTTATCGAAGGCCGCTTTCCAGTCGCGCGAGCCCTTGACCAGATCGTCAAATTCCCGGGCCACAAGGTCATTCTCGCTCTGGATCAGGAGTACACGGCCCGAAAGCTCCTGCAATCCCTTCAGCATCCTGTCGGGGAAATCCTCATCGGTGATCTCGTTCGTCTGTGCGGTTGCCGTTTCTTCTTCCGGGGCTGGGGATTTTCCGCCGAAAGCTTTCCTGATATTGCCCCACAGGCCGCCAACAGCGCCTGTAATATTCATCTTGCCGGAAAAAAGCTTTTTCCAGAATTCCGGATCTTTCAGGCGATCGGTATAATAATGCTTCACAAAGGCCTTTGCGAGCCCGGCTTCACTGCGGACCCAGGGATTGAGCAGCACCAGGCCGGAAACGGCCGGATGTTTCTGGGCGCCGAGCAGGCAGGCCGAGGCGCCTTCACACAGCCCCCAGATGACGATGGATTTCAGGGAAGGTTCACGGTCCAGAAACTCGTCGACGGCCCGGTAAATATCTTCCTTCACACCCTGAAAACCCTGGAATGGGCTGTCGCTGCTGTCGCCGATGCCACGAAAATCGAAGCGCATGGCGGGGATGCCGCCCCTGGCGCAGTGTCGGGCCAGGTGCACATACTGCCTATGGGCGCCGATACGGTACTGCGGGCCGCCGACAATGATCAGCAGGCCGGTATCAGGCTTTGCAGGGCTGGCATGGTGAATGATGCCGGTAACGGGATCTCCCCCGATATCGAAAGCAAAGGCTTCTTCGCTGAAGGTATCAGTCATTGGCATCCCCGTTCATCAGTTTCCGGGTTGCCTTGGTAAAGCTGTCCGCCCATTCCGGTTCCTGCAGGGTCCAGAACTGGACATCCTTCACGGCAGCAGAGGTGCAGTTCACGCCGTCCGAGCTCCATTTATCCAGAACCTTTTTCGAGCCGGGTCCGATTTCCGCGTCTTCCTTCAGGGAAATTTCAATCCATTTGACCTGGGTTTCTTTTGGCAGGGTAATTTTTGCAAGGGCCAGCGCGCCCAGCGATCTGGCAATATCGGGGGTCAGGTCGTAGCCAGCGATTTCGAGGGTTTCACCGCGGTCGAGAGCATCTGTGAGATCCTTGCTGGTGATAGCCTGTTGATTGTTGCCGCCGGTGAAGTCGCCGGCAAGTTTGATGCGCAGAAACTGGCCGACAAAGTTCCTGCCGTTGGTGACCGGCTGCCAGAACAGGACCAGCGGACAGGGTGTTCCTGTTTTCTCGATAAAATCAGCGGCCAGCAGGGCGCCAGTGCGCATTGCCCAGTAACCGGCAAATTTTCTGTCTTTCGATTTGATCCAGTCAAGGGCGACCTGAAGATCCGCGAGCCATGTCCGCCAGTCCGCATCTCCGTAAGTGCCCTCACTGTCACCGGTGCCATACAGGTCAAGAAGGAGAACGCCGTAGCCCTGGCGGGCAAGCTCGCGGGCCTGTCGTGAAATCATATGTCGGGAACGGTTTAGCTCTTCTGCGAACGGCGGGCAGAAGACGAGGTCGCCCAGATCGGCAACCCCGGAGGAGGGCGGGAAATAATTCCCGAACAGATGTCCCTTGACGCTTTTAAGGAAAAAAGGTTGCAAATGGACAGCTCCCCGGGGAATACCCTGTTTGTTCAGGCTGCTTTTTCTTCCACGAAGGAGCACAGCGCACCGAAGGTTTCAAAGGTCTCGGCGCTGATTTCATCATCCTCGATGTAGATATCGAAATGTTCCTCGATGGAGGTCACAAGCATGGCTACTGCCATAGAATCCAGTTCCGGAAGATTACCCAGCAGGGGCGTGTCAGCGTCAATATCATTGGCGCGATCACCAAGCTGGAGTGTTGCTTTCAGAACTTCTCTTACATCTTCAATTACTGACATTCTACAGCCTTATTCTCTATGTATTTCAATTGTTCAGCTAAAATCGAGACCTTATACTATAGGCGTTCCCTGAAATAAAGACTGAACAATGATTCCCGTATTCATGGTTGTTTCGTTGTTGACGGCGACGATAATGGAGCAGAAAACTTAAAAACAGGTTTCTTTTTTGTCCCAAAGGTAAAATCCATCCGCGGTGAGACCGAAGACCAGCAGATTTGCAGCGGTCCAATGGTCAGGAAAGTTGCCCGACCGATTTCACTGGCCCCCATTCTCGAATGGGACAGAATGGAATTCGGATTATAACCCGAAATGCGGCTCAGGGAATTTTCCAGCCCCCGCTCGGTCATCAGGCGCGCGCCCTCACTCCATAAGGTCATGAAGGCCCGGGTCATCCTGAATTCAGGTTCCACATGTACCCCGAAATCCCAGCTATTGTTTGCCGGAGGGACAAAAATGGCCTTTACCTCGTCTTCAAGGTAAGGGCCGGCTGTATGCCAGAGAAGGGCGGCAATTTTGCCTTCTTTGAGGGCAGCAAGGCAGACGGCATTCTGCTTAAAACGATAATCCAGAACGTCCTGGCCAAGCATTTCCAGCAGGTCCTTGTTACCCGGTTTCAGTTCGATTACGTCGAAAGCACTTTTTCGTCGAGCCGGTTTGACCAGCATGTCGAGCGGCTGGGCATAATAGAGGTAGCGATAAACCGAGCCCAGACCAAGCCGCCGCAGTATGACATCTGTGCCATAACAGAAGGTTGAATATACCCCGAGCTGCCGAAAGGAAGTCCTGAACCAATTAAACATCTGGCGTGTCCATCGCATGATTTTATTGTTTTATATCTATCGCTGCCTTCTACAGCAGGTATGTTAATAAAATAAAAATGGCAAGCTTTCAAATTATGGTTAATATAATGAAGTGGTCATTGTTAATAATTGATTGGATGTTGCGGAGCGTGTTCAAATTTTCTTGGTAAGTCGTTCATATTTCTCTAACTATTCTTCAATATCTTACGGTCTAATTGAAACAAGAAAAAGAATACTCTTATCATGATCAACAGATTATCGGATTTTGTCAGAGCGCAATCTTCCAGCCGGCCGGACCATACGGCAATTGTTTTCAAGGCAGAGGAAGTTTCCTATGGTGAATTTGCCCGTTTGAATGACACACTCGGCAAGGCCCTGATGTCAGCGGGCCTGTCAAAGAATGATCGTGTTGCCGTTTTCCTGCCCAAACAGGTGGAGACAGTTGTCACCTGTTTCGGGGCTTCCGAGGCCGGCGGAGTTTTTGTGCCGGTCAATCCGGGCCTGAAGGCGCGTCAGGTGGCTTATATCCTTAAGGACTGCAATGTCAGATATCTGGTCACAAGTGCGGACCGGCTGGCCGGACTTGTGGAGGAACTGCAGGACTGCAGCGATCTTGAGCGGATTATCCTCGTCGGCAAAATGCCTGACAGCCTGCCGGATGTAAACGCAGCTATCCTGTCCTGGGATGACTTTATGAATAGTGGCGAACAAGCCGATTGTGCAGGTCATCCGGTCATTGATGCGGATATGGCCGCGATTCTCTATACCTCCGGCAGTACCGGCATGCCCAAAGGGGTGATTGTGTCGCACCGGAACCTGATTGTCGGGGCCGAAAGCGTGTCCACTTATCTTAAGAACACCCCTGAAGACCGGGTCCTTAGCGTGTTGCCGCTGAGTTTCGATGCCGGCTTCAGCCAGCTGACGACTGCTTTCCGGGTCGGGGCGACTGTGGTGCTGATGAATTATCTGATGCCCCGCGACGTCATCCGCCAGGCGGCCAAACACCGGGTGACCGGCATTACCTGTGTGCCGCCGCTGTGGATCCAGCTTGTTGAAATGGACTGGCCGGAAGAAACCGTGGACAGCATTCGTTACATCGCCACCACCGGCGGCCGGATGCCGGTACCGGTGACAAAGGCCTTTCGGGCAAAACTGCCGAAGACCGATATTTACCTGATGTACGGCCTGACAGAGGCCTTCCGTTCCACTTATCTGCCGCCCAGCGAGGTTGACCGTATTCCGGACTCCATGGGCAAGGCTATTCCTAATGCGGAAATCATGGTGGTGCGTGAAGACGGCACCCCCTGCGATCCGGGCGAGCCGGGTGAACTGGTTCATCGCGGTGCGCTGGTGGCCCTGGGCTACTGGAACGATCCGGCCCGTACGGCGGAACGCTTCAGGCCGGCGCCGGGGCAACCGGCCGGAATTCCGATGCCGGAAATTGCGGTCTGGTCCGGGGATACTGTGAAAAAGGACGCGGACGGTTTTCTGTATTTTGTCGGTCGCCGGGACGAGATGATCAAAACGTCGGGGTATCGGACAAGTCCGACCGAGCTTGAAGAAACCATTTATGCCAGCGGGCTGATCGGGGAAATTGCCGCCATCGGTGTCGAGCATGAACAGCTCGGCCAGGCGATCTGGATTGTGGCCACCGGCAAGGACGGGGCTGCCCTGGATCAGGATGCGGTATTGGCTTACTGCCGGACGGAACTGCCCAGCTATATGGTGCCGCACAGGATCATAGAATGGACATCTTTGCCCCGTAACCCGAACGGAAAAATCGATCGCAAGGCCATTGCTGCCGAAGTGACGGAAAAAGAATAAAGGAAAATTGGCTGTGATAGACAAGAAGAAACCGGAACATGCGCCAATCAGCGGCTATCCTGTTGTGGATGGCGAAATTACCCTTGGCGGGATAAAGCTTTCCAGATTAGCGGACAGGGTCGGTTCAACACCTTTCTTTGCCTATGACCGGGGCCTGATGACGGCGCGCGTGGAAATGATGCGCAAATATCTGCCGAAACAGGTTCAGCTTCATTACGCCATGAAGGCAAATCCAATGCCGGCAGTGGTGCATCATATGGCGTCCCTGGTGGATGGCCTTGATGTGGCCTCCAGCGGTGAAATGGCAGTGGCACTTGATACCGGAACCTCAGCCGAACTGATCAGCTTTGCCGGACCGGCAAAGACAGACAAGGAATTGTCGCAGGCCGTTGCCGCCGGTGTGGTGATCAATATGGAATCCTTCGGCGAGATGCGCCGTATTGCCGCGTTCGGCGATCAGCAGGGCATTCGTCCCAAAGTGGCGGTCCGGGTTAATCCGGACTTCGAACTCAAATCTTCCGGCATGAAAATGGGCGGCGGGCCCAAACAGTTCGGTGTTGATGCGGAACAGGTGCCCGACATGCTGAAGGAGCTTGGTGATCTGGGGCTGGATTTCCAGGGCTTTCACATCTTCTCCGGTTCGCAGAACCTGAAAGTGGACAGTATTCTGGAAACCCAGGAAAAAACACTGGCCCTTGCGCTCAAGCTTGCGGGAGATGCCCCGTGCGCCCCGACTTTTGTCAATATCGGCGGTGGTTACGGTATTCCCTATTTTCCAGGCGAAGAACCGCTGGATCTCAAGGCCGCGGGCGAGGGACTTGGCGCCCTGCTGCCGGCTTTTGAGAAAGAAATGCCCGATGCGGAAGTGGTGATTGAACTTGGCCGTTATTTCGTTGGTGAAGCCGGCATTTATGTGAGCAGGATTGTCGATCGCAAGGTTTCCCGCGGTAATACATTTTTGATGACCGATGGCGGATTGCATCATCATCTCGCGGCATCCGGAAATTTCGGCCAGGTGATTCGCAAGAATTATCCCGTGGAAATCGGCAATCGCATGGACGGCGGGGACAGGGAAGAGGCCAGTGTCGTCGGCTGCCTGTGTACACCCCTGGATCTTCTGGGCAACAAGATGGAACTTCCGGTCGCTGAAATCGGTGACTATGTGGTGCTGTTCCAGTCCGGGGCTTATGGCCTGACCGCCAGTCCGACAGCATTTCTGGGCCATGAGGCACCTAGGGAAATCTTGGTTTAGGGGGATACAGACCACATGTCGGGAATTTCAGGTTGGCAGGGTCACGCAGGTGATAACGACGCAGCGGGCAGGCTGATTGGCGAAATGGCCGGTTGCCTGATCCGGGGCGATCACGAAAGACATCTTGCCGAAAATATCCAGACTTTTTCCTCCACGGCAGGGGCTCTTGCTGTTGTCCCCACTTACGGCAATGGATGCCTTGACTGTGAAGGCGAATTTCAGGCTGCCGTAAACGGTGTCGTCAGATGGCAGAACGACGTTCTGGCCGGGTTGGCCGCACAAAAGAATAACGCCGCAGCCCTGATCGAGGGATACCGGCGCTTTGGCACCGATGTTTTCCGCCTGATGCAGGGCGCCTGGTCGGCAGCACTTCTGGATATGGAAAAACGGGAAACTGCTATAGCCATCGACAGGACGGGCATTAATTCCCTGTGTTACGCCTGCGGACCGGAAGGCGAGTTTATCTTTTCCACGGTTACGGATGCGGTTAAACGTTTTCCGGGCCTTAAAACCACCATCAGTCCGCAGTCGGTTTATAACTATCTCTATTATTTCGTCGTGCCGTCCCCGACATCGATCTATGACCAGATGAACAAGCTTGAGCCGGCGCAGTTTGTGAAATTCAGCAACGGGCAGGTCAGCAAGGGCTTCTACTGGTCCATGCCTTATACCACGGCGGCTTCCGGCAACCGGGATGAATGGAAAGACGCCTTATGGGATGTTCTTGATCGCAGTTTCGAAAAAACCTTGTCTGATACTGACAGGAACCAGCTTGGGGCATTTCTCAGCGGTGGCCTGGACAGCAGTACCGTGGCAGGACTGATGATGAAGCATAATGGCGGCGGTAAAACCTATACCATCGGCTTTCATGAATCACAGTTTGATGAAAGCGGATACGCACGTCTGGCGGCCGAACATTTCAAGACCGACCATCACGAATATTTCATGGAACCGACCGATGTCGAAAAGGTGATGGAAAATATCGCCGATATTTATGACGAGCCTTACGGCAATCATTCTGCCGTGGCCGCCTATTACTGTGCAAAAATGGCGAAGGAAAGCGGCGTAAGCACGCTTCTGGCCGGCGACGGTGGTGATGAGATTTTTGCCGGTAATGAACGATATGTCATGATGAAAAAGATCGAGAAATATGCCCTGATCCCTGGCGGTCTGCGCAAATATTTTCTTGAACCGATTCTGGAATTGCCCGGCATGCAGCATGTGCCGGTTGTGTCCAAGGCCCGCAGTCTGGCCCGCAGATATGCAACGCCCATGCCTGAAAGGCTTTATTCCTACAGTTTTATTTCCGGCGTCGAGCCGCTGGATATATTCCGGCCTGAATGCCGCGAAGGCCTGGATACGGAACTGCCGCTTGAACTGATCCGTCAGACCTATCACCGGCATGAAGATACCCAGATGCTGCAGCGGATGATGCATATGGATATGCAGATCACCCTGGCGGACAATGATCTTCGCAAGGTCAACCAGATGTGCCGGCTGGCCGGTGTGGATGTACATTATCCATTTCTCGAAGACGAACTGGTAGAGTTTGCCGCCAGTATTCCGGTGGATGTGATGTTGCCCGGTTACAAGCTGAGGGATTTCTTTAAATTTGCCATGAAGGGCTTTCTGCCGGACGAAACCCTGACTAAGGAGAAACACGGTTTCGGACTGCCCTTTATGGTCTGGATCCATCGGGATACGAAGCTGAACGAGCTAGTCACTGACAATGTGTCGGATTTCAAGAAACGGGGATACCTGGAAAATGAATTTCTGGACGATGTTATCGCCTCCTGCAGCCGTGCCGGCGATCCGGGGGCGGGACTTGCCTGGGATCTGGCAATGCTTGAGATGTGGCTTAAGAATCACTGTTAGGAATATTAACTATAATATTATCAGAATTGGATTTTGTAGGACATATGATGTAATATACGCCGCAAGCGGGGTGAGGCAAGGAATTCACCGGCGGAGATTAAATAGCGCGTTACATTATTCTCATATGTTTGCATTAATTTAACATTTTACAGCTAAACATAGGGTGAAATGACGCATATTGGGGTGACCTGTTAGGGGCATCAATAAGAATAGTAATAGATGGAAGGGAATGTGCTGTGAACAAGACTAAATTTGAGAACACAAGTATTCGTGCTGTTGTGGCAAAAATGGCAGCTGTACTTGCTGTCCTGGTAGTAGCCGGTTGTGCAACCGGTGGCGGTGATTTGCCGTCGGCGAACTTTGTGCCGATTGATGAAGGACCGGGTAAACCTTATGTTGTCGGTCCGCTTGACAATCTGCAGATATTTGTCTGGCGTAACCCGGAACTGTCGACCAGCGTCACAGTCCGTCCTGACGGCCGTTTTTCAGTGCCTCTGATTGACGATATGGCTGCTACAGGAAGAACGCCGACGCAGCTGGCTCGGGATATCGAGAAAAAACTTGCCGAATATATCCAGAGCCCGATTGTGACAGTCATTGTCAGCGGCTTCCAGGGTCCATTCGCACAGCAGGTTCGTGTCGTGGGATCTGCAACATCTCCGCAGGCTATCCCTTATCGCGCAAATATGACTCTGCTTGACCTTATGATTGCAGTAGGCGGTACAACGGAATTTGCTGCCGGTAACAGTGCCGTGCTTGCCCGTGTAGAAGACGGCGTACAGCGTGAATATAATATTCGTATTGACGACCTGATCAAGGATGGTGATGTCAGCGCGAATGTGATGATCAATCCGGGTGATGTCATCATTATTCCGGAAAGCTTCTTCTAAGAATTGGCCGGTCGGGCGGGATATTCCCGCCCGCTGGTTGGTTTCCGCCGGTGCCGGGGGCACTTTGGTGGCGGAAAAAATGTTACTAGGTTTGGGATATTGAGAAAAACATGCAGGAACTATATCAACAAATAATTTCCATCTTGTATGGCGTCTGGCGCAAGCGGCATTATGCCCTGATTGTATCCTGGGTAGTCTGCATTGCCGGCTGGATGTATGTGGCTCAGATTCCAAACAAATACCAGTCCAGTGCAAGGATCCATGTGGATGCTGAAACCATGCTGAAGCCCTTGATGAAAGGGCTTGCGGTTTCAAATAACGTCTATGACCAGGTCCGCATGATGCGCCAGACCCTGATCAGTCGTCCGAATATCGAAAAAGTGATCCGCATGACCGATCTGGATATGACGGTGACTTCGGAAAGTGAAACCGAGAAACTGGTTGAGGCCCTGAGCGAGGACATCAATATCAACATCCAGGGGGCTGCCAACCTGTTCCAGATCTCTTATGAGAACAGCAATCCTGCGGTGGCCAAGAAGGTGGTTCAGTCGCTGCTGAATATCTTTATCGAGGACAAGCTGGCAACAGGACGCAAAGACCTGTCATCCGCGCTGCGTTTCATCGAGGAACAGATCCGCGAATATGAAGAGCAGATGGAAATAGCGGAACAGCGGACAGCCGAGTTCAAGCAGAAAAACATGTCCTTCCTGTCCGGACAGGGCAGTTCCTATTTTGATCAGATGCAGCAGGCCCAGTCAGCCGTTGCTGTGGTGAAAAACCAGATTAATGAATATCGTAACAAACAGAAGCAGATGAAAGCCTACCTGGAGAATATTCCGCCATACCTGGCGTCCGGTTCAGGAACTGGTCCGGCGATCGGTGGGGCCGGTCCTTCTTCATCAAGCAATCTGGCCAACAGGATTTCAATTCTTGAACAACGCCTGGATGATCTTTATGCCCGCGGTTACAAGGACCAGCATCCGGATGTAAAAATCATTGCTGCCCAGATTGGTGATCTGCAGGGAAAAATGGCTGAAGAGCAGGCTGAACTGGCTCAGGCTCTGGAAGAAGGTGATACCGAGAAACTCCAGTCCACGGCCGGTGTCCGCCCCAATCCGGTCTATGACCAGCTGAATATGAATATCATTGAACTGGAAGGCGAGATCGCCAGCCTCCAGGCCCGTTTGGCGCAAAAGGAAGATGAAGTGAAACGTCTTGCTTCCTATGCCCAGCGTGTACCGGAAGTAGAGGCCGAGCTGGCCCGTCTGAACCGGGATTACGGCATCATCAAGAGAAACTATAATGAACTGCTGGAAAAACGGGAATCCGCAAGGATTTCCCAGGATCTGGAAACAAAGTCAGATCGTGTCCAGTTCCGTGTGATCGAGCCGCCGCAAGAGGCCCGTGAGCCAAGCAGCCCGAACCGCCTGCTGTATGTTCTCGGGGTCCTTTTTGTCGGCCTTGGCGCCGGCGTCGGGGTTGCCTTCCTGATGAGCCAGATGCATTCGACTTTCTCTACCGAACAACGTTTGAGAGATGTTTTGTCGATGCCTGTTCTGGGTAGCATTTCAGCAATTCCTTCCCCGCAGGAACTGCAGGGCAGAAAACGCAAGCTTATCCTGTTTTCAATTATGTTGGCCGGTCTGTTTATCTCCTGCATCAGTGTCTATGCAATGATGAACTATTTCCATGTGCCCACGGCGTAAATACTGAACTTATAAGAAGAAAAATCATGAGTTTGATCGAAAAAGCTGCAGAGAAAATGAAAAAAACGGAAAGCCTTGTGGAAAAGGCGGCCAGAAAAGCGGCCGAAACTGCCGCAAAGGCGAAAGCCTCCGTCGAACCCTCTGCCAGTCCGGCCGATGCTGAACAGCCAAAAGTTTCCGAACAGACCTCGCCTACGGCGCCGGTGGAAACCCCGGCAAAGCCGGTTTCCAGATCCTATGGCCGCACAAGCCGCTATGTGGAGATCAATTTTGATGAACTGAAAGCACAGAATATACCGGTTATGGAAACCGATAATTCTGTTATTTCCGAGGAATTCCGGATCGTCAAGAGGAGCCTTCTCCTGAACGCCTTTGCCAAGGGCGATTCTGCGATCAAGAACGGCAATCTCATCATGGTGACCAGTACCCAGCCGGACGAGGGCAAGACCTTTTGCGCGATCAGCCTGGCCATGAGTATGGCCATGGAACGGGATCTGACTGTTCTGCTGATTGACGCGGATGTGGAAAAGCCGGATGTCATGAAACGACTGGGTGTCAAGGCCGACTTGGGCCTGATTGATGTCATTGAAAACAAAAGCCTTGATCTTTCAGACTGTCTTTTGAAAACCAATATTCCAAATCTTACTCTTTTGCCGGCAGGAAAAAAACACCGGCTCACCACCGAGCTTCTGGCCAGTGAGCGGATGGGCGACATTGTCAACGAAGTTGCCAAACGTTATCCGGACCGGGTGATCATCATTGATTCACCGCCGGTTCTTGCCAGCAGTTCTGCATCAGTTCTGGCTCTCAGTGTGGGCCAGGTCCTCTATGTAGTGGAAGCTGACAAAACCCGTGAAATAGATCTGAAGGAAGCCTTGTCGATGATTGGTTCCTCTGAACACATCAATCTTCTGCTGAATAAATCGCGTTTCTCCGGCGGCAAGAAGAAGTTCGGATCATATTACGGTTATGGCCATCAATAAATAACAACAACCTGGGGCGGGAATATGAAAAAACAGAATAAAATCGCGTATGCCATCCTTCCGGCGTTTGTGGGGGCATCTTTACCTGTGGCCGGTTATGCGGCTGACTGGGAGATATCCCCATCGCTTTCCGTCATTGAAACCTATACCGACAATGTGGACCTGGACAGCGCCCAGGCCGAGGGTGATTTCATTACGCAGGTTGCTCCGACCATTGCAATCAAGGCTGACGGTGCCCGTCTGGATCTGAATCTGAATTATACGCCGAACTATTTTTATTATCCCGATGCTGTTGGCGATAAAGACGAAATTCGTCACAATCTGGCCTTCAGCGTGCATTCGGAGCTGTCACAGGATCTTTTCTTCGTGGATGCCAATGCCGATATCAATCAAAGGTACCTGGACCGGCGCCAGGCAATTTCCAGTGTGGATGGCAGCAGAACCCTGAACCGGGCGACAATCCAGACCTACCGTATGCGGCCTTATCTGACCCGTCATTTCGGTTCATTTGCCGACGCCCGTCTTGAGGCAAATGTCAGGCATGTCAGAAGTGGCGACCGTGAACGTCTGGATAATGCCGGTTCCGATTTTGAAAAAGCGACCAGCTACGGCAGCCGGCTAACCGTTGACAGTGGCAGCCAGTTTTCCCGTATTGGATGGAGCTACGCCGTCTATTATAATAATCAGCAAAGGGTGTCGGTGGATGACTATGTCAGCTATGGCACTCGCCTGGACGGCAGTTACCGGGTGAACCGCATGCTGTCTCTGCTGGGCAGCGCCGGGTATGAATCCCGCGACGCCAATGACAACGCCTTTGTGGAATTTGACAATTTTGTCTGGGATGCAGGTTTCCGGCTTGTTCCCGGACCGCGGACGTCCATTTCTTTCCGATATGGCAACCAGTATCGCGGGGATACCTTCTCCCTGAGCGCTTTTTACAGGATCACGCCCAAGGCACAACTTTCTGTGACTTACAGGGATCTTCTGGAGACCTATCAGACTCTGGAAGTGATTGATTCCTTTGTAGTTGACCCCTTTTCCGGTGAAATTTCAAATAACGGAATCGACTTCCTGGATGACAGTTTTGTCCGGACTAAAACCTGGCGGGTGGCCCTGCAGGGAGAACGGGGACGCACAAGCTACAGCATAAGCGGTTCAAACAGACGCTATTCTTCCGAGGTTGCTTCCCGTAATGAAGAACGCTGGACAGCGGCTGCTTCCCTGACCCGGAGAATTAGCCGCAGGCTGACAGCATCGGTCAATGGCTCTTTCAGCTACTCCGAGTATAACTTTAATGTTGATAGCATTGAAGCTCCTGTTGACGATAAATTCTGGAGCGCCGGGGCAAATATCTCTTACAGAATCTCTGAATCTCTGACATCTGCCCTTTCTTATGTTCATTCCGACCGGACAGGCACCCGTTCGCCTCTGCTGAATCGGCCGTCCAACTATATTTCCTTCTCGATCAGGGCGGCGCTGTAGGTACAAATATGTATGCTGAATTTTACGGCCTAGAAGGTAAACCCTTCCAACTGACTCCGGATCCCCGGTTCTACTTTGACAGTAGCACTCACCATAAGGCTATGGCCTATCTGACCTATGGTCTCAGCCAGGGTGAGGGGTTTATCATCATCACCGGTGAAATCGGTGCCGGCAAGACAACTCTGGTCGGGCATTTGCTGAATGAACTGGATACTGACCAGTTTGTTGCGGCCAAGATCGTTACCACCAATCTGGGGGCCGATGATATTCTGCGGATGGTCGCCGTTGGTTTCGGGCTGGATGCAAACGGAAAGGACAAAGCCGTTCTTCTGCGCGACATCGAGGTTTTCCTGAGGCAGAACCACAAGAACGGCCGGCGGGCCCTGCTGCTGATTGATGAAGTTCAGAATCTGCCGACAAAGGCGCTGGAAGAATTGCGCATGCTGTCCAATTTCCAGGAAGGGGACCGTGCGCTCTTGCAGAGTTTTCTGGTCGGACAACCGGAATTCAGGGACAAATGGGCCTTTGATCCGGAACTGGAACAGTTGCGCCAGAGGGTGATTGCCACCCATCATCTGCAGGCCATGACCTATGAGGAAACGCGGGAATATGTAGAACATCGTCTGGCCCTGGTGGGCTGGAAAAATGATCCTTCGTTTGATGACGGCGCCTTCAGGAAAATATATGAATTTACCCAGGGTGTGCCAAGGCGCCTGAATACGTTGTGTTCAAGGATACTGCTGTTCGGCGCCATTGAGGAAATTCACAATATCAATGAGCAAGTAGTCGCGGACGTTATTACGGATATGGAGCAGGAAAATGCTCTGGCGACACAACCGATAAATAGCCCGTCCTCGATCAGGGGCGCTGTCAACGGCGGGGGAGTGTCCTCTGGAAGAGCCGTGACGAACGGCGGACTTCCAGCCGGTCTGGAAGAGAGGCTGGATACTCTCGAAAAATATGTTCGTGTGCATGATGATACTATCAAGGCCGTGCTGGATATTGCGTCTGTCTGGCTTGGAAAGAATGCCGAGAGGGACGAATAGATATCATGACAGGCCAGATCAGGAATGCCATGACGGTGGATGTGGAAGATTATTTCCAGGTCGGGGCGTTTGAAAAGGACATCAGCCGCGCCGACTGGGATACACTTCCCTGCAGGGTAGAGCAGAATACCGACAAAATTCTCCAGATGTTTGACGATGCGGGTGTGAAAGCGACCTTCTTTACCCTTGGCTGGGTGGCGGAAAGATATCCGGCACTTGTCCGCAGGATTGTGGAAGAGGGCCACGAACTGGCCAGCCACGGCATGGCTCACTGGCGGGTGACCGACCAGGATCGTGACGTATTCAGGGAAGATGTTCTGCGTTCTAAAAAACTTCTGGAGGATGTGGGCGGGTGTCCGATCAGGGGATACCGGGCAGCAAGTTTTTCGATTGGGGAGAAAAACCTGTGGGCTCTTGACGTTCTGGAAGAAGCTGGTTTCGACTACAGTTCCAGCATTTATCCGATCCGGCACGATCACTATGGCATGCCGGATGCGCCGCGCTTTTCGTTTATGCCCATTGACGGACGTCGTTTTCTGGAAATGCCTGTCACAACTGTCGATATTGCCGGACGGAAAATTCCCTGCGGGGGAGGCGGCTATTTCAGGCTTTTGCCCTATTTTATTTCCAAATGGGCCATGTCCCGGGTCAACAGCAGGGACGAAGAGTCCTGTATTTTTTATTTTCATCCCTGGGAAATCGATCCGGACCAGCCGCGACAAAATCAGGCTGGAATGAAATCCAGATTCCGTCACTACACAAATCTTGATGTGATGGAAAAGAAACTGCGCCGGGTGCTTGCTGATTTCAGCTGGGGCCGGATGGATGAAATTTTTCTGAACAACTAGTTCTGTTTACAGGGGCGGGCATGCAAGTCAAATTATATGATATTCACGGGGATCCCACGGCATGGAACGCCTATGTGCTCGCTCATCCTGCAGGAACGGCGGCCCATATGCTGGCCTGGGGCAGGGCGGCTCACATGAGCATGGGGCATCCGCTTTATTATATTTATGTGGAAGACCAGGGCCGGATATGCGGGCTGGTTCCCCTGGTGCATGTTAAAAGCAGGCTGTTTGGAAATTCTCTGATTTCGGTTGCCTTTTCGACCAACGGCGGCCCCCTTTTTGACAATGAAGAGGTTCTTGCCCTGCTGGACGGGGAATGCGCCCGGCTGGCAGAAGAGCTGGATGTGGACTGTGTCGAATTCCGCAATATGGACCGGGTTCACGAGGACTGGCCCTGCAAGGATGATATGTATTCTGTTTTCCGCAAAGAACTGTCGGCGGATAACGAGGAGAATATGCTGGCCATTCCCCGTAAACAGCGGGCCATGGTCAGGAAAGGCATCAAGTTCGATCTGAAGCCTGAAATCGATCAGGATGTGGACCGGCTTTATGCGCTGTATGCGGAAAGCGTGCGCAATCTGGGCACGCCGGTTTTTCCGAAAAAGCTTTTTCAGGCCATGAAGGATGAATTTGGGGATGACTGTGAGATTCTGACAGTCTGTGCGCCGGACGGACCGGCTATTGCCAGTGTGATGAGTATCTATTTTCGCAACGAGGTCTTCCCCTATTACGGCGGGGCGACTTTTGAAGCCCGGAAATATGCGGCCAATGATTTTATGTACTGGTCAGTCATGGAGCGGGCCGTCACGGAACGAAAGTGTGAGATTTTCGACTTCGGACGCAGCAAGAACGGGACAGGTTCCTTCAGTTTCAAGAAAAACTGGGGTTTCGAGCCACGCCCGCTGCATTATGAATATTATCTGCGTGAAGGTCAGCAAGTACCGGAGATTAATCCGATGAACCCGAAATATCGCATGATGATCGAAACCTGGAAAAAGCTGCCATTGCCGCTGGCCAATTTTCTTGGCCCGATGATCTCCCGGTCTCTGGGATAAGGTCGCATCCGCAAAAACGGAAATAAAGAAGCATAAAATAACTGTTTGGAAACCTGTTTGATCCATAACAGTAGACAGAAATACAGATATTTCGGCAAATTATGGGGATAAAGTGATTAATCTGTTTGGAAATGATTTAACCGTGCGCAAGAGGTGGATAAAAACCGCCATTCTCTGGTGTGTAATGCTAACGGTTGCCCTTGTCTCCTTTTGGCAGACCATAACCACGGTTGTCGGTATCTGGTGGAATGAAGCCTATTATAATCACTGCCTCCTGATCATCCCCATCATTATCTATATCCTTTATGAACGCCGGGAAATATTTGACAGGATGGCACCGACGCCGACCGCATGGGGCCTGCCGCTGATCGGCGCAGGGGCTTTTGCCTGGCTGTTGGGGGATATGGCGGATGCCAATGTTGTCAGGCAGTTCGGGCTCGTTGTGATATTGCAGGGGACAATTCTGACCGCGATCGGTGTTCGGGCCGTTCATGGCTTGTTGTTTCCATTTCTGTATCTCTATTTTCTTATTCCGTTCGGAAACTTCCTGATTCCGACATTGCAGGATATCACCACATTTTTTGTCGTCTCCGCCTTGAATGCCCTCGATATTCCGGTCTATGTGGAGGGTGTGTTCCTCACGGTACCCAACGGGAAGTTTCATGTGGCCGAGGCCTGTGCCGGTCTGAGGTTTCTGGTTGCGACAGTCGCGCTTGGTCTGTTGATGGCCAACATTGCCTATAAGACGATCGGCCGGCAGATTATTGTCGTGCTGCTTGCGTTGCTGGTACCCGTCCTTGCCAATGGCGCCCGGGCGACGGGGATCGTGCTTATCGGTTATTATTCGGAAATGAAATATGCCGTTGGCGTCGATCACCTGGTTTATGGCTGGTTTTTCTTTGCCCTTGTCCTGTTACTGTTTATTTCCATTGCCATGACCTTTACCAATCGCAAGGTGACCGATGGGTATATTGACTTTACCAGGGAATACTGGGGCCGGGACCTGGAAGACGCCTCCGTCAGGCGCTGGGGCATATTGCTTGCCTTTTCAGTGTTTCTGATTGCTGCAGCACCGCTTTACAGCCTCAGTATTGAAAACAGGGTTTCGCAGCAAAGCCAGGAATCCCAACTCAATCTTGATCTTGCGGTCTTTGCCGGTTCTGCAGAAAAGAGCGATTGGCATCCCCGCTTTGTCGATGTCGACGAGGAGCAACTTAAAACATATAGCCACGGGAAGGACCAGATTTTCGACCTTTATGCGGCGCGGTACGCCTATCAATATGACGACAAGGAGATGATCCGTTTCGGTAATACGATGGCGGCTCCCAAAGTCTGGTCACGCACGGCAAGCGGCAGTCGACTGGTGACTGTTGGCGGGCAGCAGTACAAAATGATTGAGGAAATCATTCACTCCAACCTTGGCAATCGTATGGTCTGGTATGTCTATTATGTGGACGGGCGCTTTACAAACAACCCGTATCTTGCAAAGCTGTATGATGCCCGGGCGAAAATGCTGGGCGGCAGTCTGGAAGCCATGGTATTTGCCATTTCGATCCACCTGCGGGATGGTAATGAAAAAGCCGGCCGAGAGACGCTGGAAGAGATTGCCCAAAAAATGCCACCAATCGAGGTTATGCTCGGCGTGACAGCCGGCGGACAATGAAAATTTGAAAAGGTGCCTTGTTGTATAGCAGGCAAAAATTTATGAAATCTGGAATTGGGTCAATTATCGTATTTCTGTTCGTGGCGGTTTTCAGTGCCGGTCCTGTGACCGCGCATGATAGCTCGGCAGATTTTCCCCGGATTGTAAAAAAGGTCGCTCCATCCGTTGTAGGTATCGCGACCCATAATCCACTGGGGTCTCCGCAAAATATACTACGGGGAACCGGATTTGCCGTATATGACGGTAATTATGTCATCACCAATGCCCATGTCCTGCCGGATCCGGCAAAAATGTCGGAAAAAGAGACACTCATTGTTCTGGTCGGAGTCGGGCGGTTGCCCGAAGTCAGGAGGGCTGAAATCGTCAAAACAAACAAGCAACACGACATGGCGCTCCTGAAAATCTCGGGAGATCCAGTCCCTCCCGTGAAACTCGGCAACGGTGCGATGATGGATACGGGGTCAGCCATTGCGTTTACCGGGTTTCCCATTGGTGCGGTACTCGGTCTCTACCCGGTAACACACAGAGGCTTTGTTGCAGCCATTACCCCGAACGTTATTCCCCAGCCTTCAGCCCGCTACCTGGATATTAAAATAATCACACAGTCGCGGTTCGAGGTATATCAGCTGGACGCTACCGCTTACCCGGGAAACAGTGGCAGTCCCCTCTATGATGTTTATACAGGCCGCGTGGAAGGGGTTATCAACAGTGTGAAAGTCAAGGGCACCAAGGAAAATGCCCTGACGTCACCGAGCGGCATTACGTTTGCCATTCCGGTGGTCTATATTCATGAAATTCTGAATGAGGCTGGTTTGAAAACTGTGGGTGGTCGAAAGACTAAATAATCTATGAGGACAAAATAACCCCGGCGTGCTGCATTTACAGGCTAAATAAAGCAGCAGCCCGGATTAATTATCGTCCTTGTTTTCAGTCTTTTCCTCTCCTGCTGCGGGCATTATCTCTTGAACTTTTGCAGCATCTTCCGGAGAAATAGTTTCCTCAAGAGGGGCGTTGTTCGTGGCAATGTCGCTTTCAGGAGTGCGGAGAGCACTGTAAACCGAGGCTACAGCGACGACCCAGCCCAAAACTGCACCAACAACCCAGATCATGACAGACTGGCGCATTGAAAGGCGTTCATCGCTATTTTTTTCGGTATTATCAGCCATAATAACTCTCAATTATATCAATAAGTTAGTCTCTGTGCCCGATAATGTTATTATCCTATAATTAATAAATTCTTATGGCCAGAGGTTTTTTAATCAAATTTTACGAATGATAAATATTCATTCATGTCCATAATATCGTGATTAATTATACAAGAATTGTGCCAGAAATTTTTAATCTATAGATATCAGCTAGTTAAAATGTATTAGTTTCCTTACACATAAAAAAAACTGTCGATAGTTGTAAAAAATACCGACAGTTTGTATGGATAACTTTACACTTCTCGTCAGATGTCTTTATCCAGAGCATAACCTGCGGATCTGACGGTCCGGATGATATTAGGGCTCTGATCAATGTTCAGGGCTTTTCTGAGACGCCGAATATGCACATCAACGGTTCTTGATTCCACATAGATGTCATTGCCCCATACAGAATCAAGAAGTTGTTCCCTGGAGAATACACGTCCGGGGTTTTCCATAAAATGTTTCAACATCCGATATTCAGTCGGCCCAAGGTGCAGGGCTGTTCCATCCCTGGCCACCTTGTGGGAGGCGGTGTCCATGACAATACCGGCATATTCCAGGGTCTCGCCGGACAGGGCAGGCCGGATACGGCGAAGAATGGCATTGATCCGGGCAATCAGCTCTTTGGGCGAAAATGGCTTTGTAATATAATCGTCAGCACCGGTTTCCAGGCCGCGGATCCGGTCGGTTTCTTCCGACCGTGCGGTGAGCATGATGATGGGAATATTCTTGGTGGCATTTTCCCGGCGCAGACGGCGGCAGATTTCGATGCCGGACAGGTTTGGCAACATCCAGTCAAGCAGGATCAGGTCCGGTGAAACGTCAGTGGCGGAAAGAAGGCCATCTTCTCCGTCGGCTTCACAGGTGACTTTAAAGCCTTCCTGTTCCAGGTTGTACCTGACCAGTTCCGTAAGATTCTGGTCGTCTTCTATAAGTAAAATATGTGCACTCATGACATTCACTTATTCTCTTTTTCGCTAAACCCAACGTCGGCGAAACTGGTTGTGTCCTTCTTCGGACGCTTCAGTTCAAGCAGTTCGCCTTCGGTTATGTAATAGACAATTTCAGCTATATTGGTTGCATGGTCGCCAGCGCGTTCGATATTCTTGGCGATAAACAGAAGATGCGTAGCGCTTGTGATATATTGTGGTTTTTCCATCATATAGGTCAGTAGTTCGCGAAACAGGCTGTCGTAAAGGGCATCAACCTCCTGGTCCCGGTTCCAGACTTCTATGGCGAGGTTGGTGTCCCGCTTGACATAGGCGTCGAGGACGTCTGTGATCATGGTTCTGGTGATCTTGATCATCTGGGACAGGATCGTTGTGCTGCCCGGCAGCTGATTGACATTGCTGAGCACCGACAGACGCTTGGCCATGTTTTTGGCATAGTCGCCCATCCGTTCCAGGGCGGAACTGATTTTAATGGAAGAGATTACTTCCCTCAGATCGTCAGCGACCGGGGAACGGAGGGCTATGACTTTAATCGCGAACTTTTCGATCTCGAGTTCAAGCTGGTCAATCGCTTTGTCATTGCTGCGTATTTCCTCGGCAAGTTTTTTGTCCTTCTCCACCAGGGCGTCAGTGGATAACCGGAACTGTTCCTCGACAAGGTTGCCCATCTGGACAATTTTCTTGCGAAGATCGTTCAGGTTTTCGTCAAAGGAGGCAACGATGTGACTGTCTGTCATTTCTTTTTCGTCCTAACAATTGGACCGGTCGCGGCAATCAGCCATAACGACCGGTGATATAATCCTTTGTTTTTTCCTTCTTGGGATTTGTGAAAATATTCACTGTGTCGTCATACTCTACAAGGTCGCCAAGATGGAAAAATGCCGTTTTCTGCGATACACGCGCTGCCTGTTGCATGGAATGCGTGACAATTACAATCGCGAAACGGCCCTTAAGTTCATCAATCAGTTCTTCGATGATTGCGGTGGCGATGGGGTCGAGCGCGGAACAGGGCTCGTCCATCAGAATAACTTCCGGGTTTACGGCGATTGTACGGGCAATGCAGAGCCGCTGTTGCTGGCCGCCGGACAGAGAGGTGCCAGGTGTATCAAGCCGGTCCTTTACTTCTTCCCACAAGCCGGCCTTCTGGAGGCTGGTGAAGACAATTTCATCAAGATCCGTGTTGTTGTTTGCCAGACCGTGGATGCGCGGCCCGTAGGCCACGTTGTCATAGATGGATTTGGGAAAGGGGTTGGGTTTCTGGAACACCATACCGACCCGGGCGCGTAGTTGAACCACATCAACTTTTTTGCCGTAGATATCTTCGCCGTCCAGTTTGATATCGCCGGTTACCCTGCAGATCGGAATGGTGTCATTCATCCGGTTCAGACATCTCAGAAATGTGGACTTCCCGCAACCGGACGGGCCGATTAGCGCCGTTACCTCATCGGAATTAATGTCCAGGCTGACATTCTTAATCGCCTGTGTTTCACCGTAATAGACGTCGACGTTCCGAGCCCGCATCTTGGGTGTTTTTTCAGAGTGCGAAATGATGTGATCTTCATTTTGTACGTTCATGATGTTCATCTTACTTTACCAGCGTGTCTCAAACTTCTGACGTAGCCAAATAGCCAGGCCGTTCATAATAACAAGAAATCCCAGCAATACGATAATTGCTGCCGATGTTTTTTCCAGGAAACCCCTCTCGGGACTGTCGGCCCACAGGAAAACCTGAACCGGCAGTGCCGTGGCAGCATCCGTAATGCCCTGGGGAATATCAACGATAAAGGCAACCATACCGATCATCAAAAGGGGCGCGGTTTCGCCAAGCGCCTGAGCCATGCCGATAATGGTTCCGGTCAGGATACCTGGCATGCTGAGCGGCAGCACGTGATGGAAGACTGTCTGCACCGGCGAGGCGCCGAGACCAATTGCTGCGTCGCGGATGGAAGGCGGCACTGCCTTGATTGCGGCCCGGGCGGCAATAATGATTGTGGGCAGGGTCATCAGGGCCAGGGTAAGGCCGCCGACCATGGGCGCCGAGCGGGGCATGTTAAACACATTCAGGAAGATAGCGAGCCCCAGAAGTCCGAAGACAATCGATGGAACCGCAGCCAGGTTGTTAATATTGACTTCAATCAGGTCGGTCCACCTGTTCTGAGGGGCAAATTCCTCAAGATAGATGGCGGAGGCGACACCCACCGGAAAGGCAACCAGAAAACAGACCATCAGGGTATAGAAGGACCCGACAACGGCTCCCCAGACACCTGCCAGTTCCGGTTCCCGGGAATCTCCGGTTGACAGAAACCGCCAGTTAAAGCCTCTGGAAACACGTCCTTCTGCATCAAGCTGATCAATCCAGGCAATCTGCTGGTCGGAAATTTTTCGGTCTGACTGGGGAACATCCCGTTTGATTTGTCCTTTTACGAACATGTCCACATTGCTTGAGGCGGGCAGATCGATGGAAATTGTCTCCCCGACCAGGCCCGGTTTATCAACTAGCTTTTGCCGGATTTCGTCACGGGCGCCATTGCTGATCAGGCGCATCAGGGCAAAGACTTCCTTGCGCTTTTTCGCTTCAGGAAACTTCACTCGCAGGCTGTCGCGGATCAGGGTGTTGTAATTGGCCTGTTGCAACATTGACGTTCGTTCAAGGTCGGTCCTGTTTGACAAATCGCCGATTACGGCAGGATCAAGCGTAATATCCAGTTTGATGCTGGTGGTGGAAAAACCGCTCAGCCCCATATAGAGAATGCTGCCGATCAGGACGGCCAAAGCAAGGGAAGCCAGACTCAGGCCGGCTATCCCGAAGGCCTTGAAAAATCTTTCCTTGCGATATCTCTTGGCGACGCGTTTCCGCATGGCTTCATTGTGCCAGGCAGTCGGACCCTGATAGGTTTCTTCAGGCAGGTTGTCGGACATATCAGTCATATTGTTCTCGGTATTTTCGAACCACATGGAGGGCCAGGAAGTTCAGGGAGAGGGTAATTACAAAAAGAGCCAGTCCCAGCGCAAAGGCGGACAGGGTCTTGGCGCTGTCGAATTCCTGGTCTCCGGTCAGCAATGCCACGATCTGCACGGTCACCGTGGTGACAGCCTCGAGCGGATTGGCGGTAAGGTTGGCCGCCATGCCGGCAGCCATCACAACAATCATGGTTTCCCCGATGGCTCTGGATGCCGCAAGCAGGAATGCGCTGACAATTCCGGGCAGGGCAGCCGGCAGAATAACATTCAGAATGGTTTCGGTCTTGGTGGCGCCCAGTCCGTAGGATCCGTCGCGCAGGCTTTGTGGAACCGCGGAAATAACATCATCCGACAGGGAGGACATTAACGGGATGATCATGATGCCCATGACGATACCGGCGGCCAATGCACTCTCCGAGGCGATTTCCAGCCCCATCAGGTCGCCGGTATTGCGGATTGCAGGAGCAACCACGAGGGCGGCAAAAAAGCCGTAGACGACGGTCGGGATGCCGGCCAGAACTTCCAGCAACGGCTTGAAGATAGCCCGGGTTTTCCGATCGGCAAATTCAGTCATATAAATGGCGGAAAGAAGACCTACCGGGGCCGCAACCAGAAGCGCGATGAAGGTGATCAGCAAGGTACCTGTGATCAGCGGGATCGCCCCAAAGGATCCGGAACTTCCCACCTGGTCCGCTCTCAGGGCTGTCTGAGGGCTCCACTGCAGGCCGAAGATGAATTCGCTCAGGGGAACTTTCTCCAGGAACCGCATGGTTTCGAACACCAGGGAGGAGACAATGCCGATCGTCGTGATGATGGCAATCACGGAACAGGCGATCAGGGAGAACAGGATAATGGATTCAAGTTGATTCCGTGACCTGAGTTCGGGTTCGATCTGGTAAATGCCAAAAACCGTACAAAGGGACGTTACGCCAATGGCGGACAACGCGACGATTGTGAAAATGGCCCGGGAAACATTAGTGAAATAGTCAGCAGCTTGTCGAAGTTCGCTTGTGGCTGCGCCGGAAATGGCGTCTCCTGCGGCCAGGTTGCGGATATCATTCATCAGTATATTGACTTCAAAATTACTCAGCCCCTGAACTGTTTCAGACAGGCGGGACAGAACCAGACTATCGACCAGACTTGAGCCCAGGACCACCCAGACAACCAGGATAAAAAGTCCGGGGATAAGGCCGATCATGGCAGTATACCAGCCATAATGACTTGGCAGGGAATGAAGCCGGCTGATCTGGCCGTCGACGGACATCAGGGCTTTTTTGCGCCCGTACACATAGGACACCGTAGAGATAATGCCAAGAACCAGTATGAGTGAATAAATGTTCATGGGGGTCCTGTGAAGTCAAAATGGATAAAACAAAATTTAAAAAGGATACTGCCGGAACAGGTAAAGCCTGTTCCGGCATGTTACAATGATTACTTCATCGGTGTAAGATTTTTTGCATCTTCACGATATTTTGCAAGCTCTTCCTCAGGCATCGGGATCAGGCCTTTTTCTGCCAGGTAACCGAATTCGCCCATTGCCTTGTCGCTGGTGAATTCAGCCAGATATTCCTGGATACCCGGAATTTTACCCACATGTGCTTTTTTGACATAGAAGAACAGTGAGCGGGATACAGGATATTTGCCGTCTGAAATATTTTCGAAGGTCGGCAGTTCACCGTTTACGACGCTACCCTGGATGACATCGCTGTTCTGGTCAAGGAAGCTGTAACCGAAGATGCCCAAGGCATCGGGGTTGGCCTGCAGTTTGCCAACGATCAGGTTGTCGTTTTCACCGGCTTCCACATAGGCGCCGTCTTCACGGATTGTGTGACAGACCGCTTTGTATGCTTTCTTGTCGGTTTTCTTCATGCCCTTGATTTCCGGGAAGGTTTTACATCCGCCTTCCATACCCAGTTCAACAAAGGCGTCACGTGTGCCGGAAGTCGGAGGCGGGCCCATAACCTCGATTTTTTTCTTCGGCAGGGACGGATTTACTTCATTCCAGTAACGATAGGGGTTTTCAACCATGGAACCGCCGACCGGAACTTCCTTGGCCAGGGCGAGCCAGATGTCACGCAGGGAAAGTTCCATCTGCGGAACCTCTTTTGAGTTCGCCAGGACAATGCCGTCGTATCCTACTTTGACTTCAACGATTTCCTGTACGCCGTTGGAAGCGCAAAGCTCGATCTCTGAGCTTTTGATGCGGCGGGAAGCGTTGGTAATATCCGGATGACCTTCACCAACACCGGCGCAGAAAAGCTTGAGGCCACCGCCTGATCCTGTGCTTTCAACAACAGGCGTCTTGAATGAGGTTGTCTGGCCGAATTCTTCAGCAACGGCTGTTGCGAAAGGGAAAACTGTAGAAGACCCGACAATACGTATCTGGTCCCGGGCTTCGGCAGCACCTGCCACGGACATGGCAAGAGTTCCGGCACCTACGAGAGTTATAAGGGATTTTTTCAGCACGTTCATATCTCCGAATTAAATTGTAGAACTATCGTTTCTACCTGGATGATTGTTTGGTGGCCCGGATCTCTGCAGAATAAACAGACCATTTTCACATTCATTAATTTCATAAACTTTCGATGACACTATGCAGCGTCAATTACTCATATGCGTCACTTTTATTAAAGTTTTGTGACACTGAAGTCCGTGAACGGGTGTGCTTTGTAATATTTTATAAAATATTAATTATTTCAGTGTGTTAGGGTTTCTTGTTGGGGAGAGTGACGGTGACGCGAGTATATTCATTGACTTCACTTTCAAACAAAATATGCCCTTTATGACGCTGAATAATGTGTTTTACGATGGCGAGTCCCAGTCCCGTCCCCCCGAGACTGCGGGACCGGGCAGTGTCAACCCGATAGAATCTTTCCATGAGTCTGGGAATATGTTCAGGCGGAATGCCGTTACCCCGGTTGGTGATTGCAAAGCTTACACTTTCCTCGTGAATGGGGAAGTCACTGATGTGTTTCTTCAGGACAATATCAATGGCAGTATTTTCCCGGCCGTATTTGATCGCATTGTCGAGCAGATTCTGGACGACCTGGGTCAACTGGTCAAAATCGCCAACTACATTATCCACATTGTCGGGATTGCTGATGTTGACAGTCATGTTGCGTTCTTTGAGGCGCATATCCAGTGTTTCAAGAACACTGCTGACAAGGGTGGGCAGGTGGACATTGCCTTCGGGCGGGATATGGGCTTCCCGTTCGATCTTTGACAGGGAAAGCAGATCGTCTACGAGGCGTGTCATGCGGCTCGCTTCGTCATGCATGATGCGCAGAAAACGTTCCTGTGCCGGGAGGTCATTTTTGGCCGGACCCTGCAGGGTTTCCACAAAACCAAGGATGCTGGCCAGCGGCGTTCTGAGTTCATGGCTTGCATTGGCGACAAAATCGACCCGCATCTGTTCCGCCTGCTTGATCAGTGTGATGTCATAAATGGAAAGAAAAATATATCGCTTGTTTTCGGGGTTTTCCTCATTGCCCTGAATGTCCAGGGCGTGAAGTCGAACCAGCATGTTGCGGGGAACCACATTGCCATGCAGATATTCTACGGTCTGACTGCTGCCGGTACTGATGGTTTTCCGGATGGCATCATTGACATCGTGATTTCGGATAAACAGGGAGATATCCTTGCGCAGGATATCCGTCCCGAGCATATTGATGGCAGACTTGTTGGCCATCAGTATTCTTTTACGGGAATCCAGCAAAAGGAAGGGGTCAGTCAGATTCTCCATGATGTTGGTCAGAAGGAATTGTGAGGCCCTGGTGTCCCGGCTTTCATGTTCCTGCAGAATGGTTTTCCGGCGCAGCTCGGCGATTTCCTCTTCGTACCTGCGGTTCAGGTAAATCATGCTGATAAATGTCAGGACGGACAGAATGAATGCCGTGGCGACGGACACAGTCTCGAACAACGTAAAGATAAGAAGAAGGACTGCAACCGGCAGGGCATAAAGAAGCGGCCGCAGTTCGTTCAGGGGGGAGTTGTATGAGTTTTTCTGGTCCAATGCACAACCTTCAGAAAGCGCCGGCCTAAAACCAGCGTTGCAAGCCAATATAGCTACACCTTCGGGCGAGCTAGCCGGAGACGTTAGCCTCACATCCGGGTAATGTCACCTGTGTAACAAAAAAATAATAAAAACTGACCGTTTTTTGTTCCAGTGTTTTTTTCTGATCTGCTATACGGTTTTTAACTATTCTGTGTTAAAAATGATAATACAGGGTGATCCTGAATGTACCAGTTTGGATCACAAGTGTCGGGATATTTAACAGTTTTCACACTCGCTCAAAGCCTGTTTTTTTTAAGATATTGAATTTAAATAATAAAATAAAATGGCCCGGATATTGCATAGATATCCCTAAATCGGTTTATTATTATTGGAACTGTATATTTTTTTGACAATCATATATACAGCAACTAACGCTAGAGGCTGGAAAAATGGAAGATCTTAAAGGAAAAACCTCCGGGAATCAGACTCCTGATCAGGAGCAGCTGAAAAGGCAGTCCCGTCGTAGAGTGCTTAAAACCGGCGCGGCTATGGCCCCGCTGGCGCTGACGCTGAGCACGGGGAATGCCATGGCAACAGGAAATATTGCTGTGTCAGGTGCAGGCTGCGTTTCCCGCGTCAAGCAATTGTCCCAACAGGGACATGAAGCCCTGCAGATTCCCAGGGAACACCGGACCTGGATGTCAGCTGATCATGAATATGAACATCCCGAACGGACTGAACATTTTCAGGATTATAACGAGAACCATTGGGATTATCTGCAGAAGAGCAATCGTGAAGATTGCTCCTGCCTGCAGTCCATTAATGCTGCTGAATATATCAGCAAAACGCATTTTAACTAAGGTGGCCCCGGCCACTCTGCACAAGTCCGTTATTCGGTGAGTGATGCAATGTCTTTATATGAAACGGCTGTATTCCGCATAGGGGATACAGCCGGTTTTTTATGGAAAAACTGGGATGACGCCTATATCATTTTTGATCCCAGGTCCGGCCATACGCAGGCGATGAACATTTTCGCCCGGGAAATCCTTGCCATTATCGAGGAAAAACCAAGCTCACTTCAGGACATATGTCATGAGCTGGAAACTGTGATGGAAGAAAAATTTTCTGAAGACATCCGGCAGAATATCCGTCAGACTATGGCGGAATTTGACAAAATGGGACTGATCGAACCCACTGATGCATAAAAAAGACACCGTTGCACTCGCCGAAATTCCCGACAGGCAACTGGGGAGGCAGTTAAAAACAGGGGGTATTTCCCTTGAAGTGGGTCCGTTCGTGACCCAGGTGCGTATCCTGTTTCCTCATGTTCGCAGGCAATTCTGCGATCTTTACGGTGGTTATCCGGTCTATCCGGAAGGGACAATCGCCAACAATCACCTCAACGTTTACGGTCGTAATTTTTATCGCCGCTGGATCAAACCCCAGGCCTGTGTCGACACCATGATGAAGGATGCTTTCATTCCCCTGCATGCGGATCTGGGGCTGGTGGCAACCGAAATGGGCCTGAACTGGCAGGTCGCCGTGGGTTGCAAGAATTTCCTTTTGTTTCATGCCGGTGTTGTCGAGCGCAATGGCCGGGTGGTGATCATGCCCGCAGCGTCCGGCAGCGGCAAGAGCACCCTGGCGGCGGGTCTGTCCTTTGTCGGCTGGCGGCTGTTTTCCGATGAATTCGGTCTGGCGGACATCAACACCGGGGATTTTGTGCCTTATCCCCGGCCGGTCTCGCTGAAGAATGAATCAATACCGGTGATGAAGGACTGGGCGAGCGAAGGCACCACATTCAGCAAGGAATATGAAGGCACGCCCAAAGGCACCATTTGCTATATGCGCCCGCCCGAAGACAGCATCAGCCGCATGTTTGAAAGGGCGAAGGCCGGGGCCATCATCCTGCCGGTTTTTGACCCCGACGCCAAACCGGAGATTCGACCGATCACCCGCAGCATGGCCTTTTTCAAGATCGTCATGTCGTCGGCCAATTACGGCGACATCGGCGAGCGGTCCTTCAGAATCATGACCGACATTGCGGATAGCGCCGCCTGTTGTGAAATCGTCTATCCGAACCTGGAGGAAGGGATCAGGCTGGTCGAGCGTTTTGTCGATGAAAATGTCGATCCGGGCCCGGGGGGCGGCAATGACTGAAACAAGCGGCTCCCTGGTAATTGATGTCCTGAAAAGTCCGGACCTGATGCCGGATTTCACCGTTGATCAGTGGAACAGTCTGCTTTACGAGGCCCGCGTCAACAGCCTGACAGGCCGGCTGGCTGCCGAGGCCCGGAAGCATGACCTGTGGGACAGCCTGCCCGGACGGGTACAGGATATTTTCCTGTCGGCGGAAATTGACGCCCAGTCCCGCCAGCGTCGCCTGATGTGGGAACTGAACCGGATCCGTCGGGCCCTGTTTGGTTTTGAAGGCCCGATTGTGGTTCTGAAGGGCGGGGCCTATATTGCCCGCAAACTGGAAGCTGCCGCCGGCAGGGTCAGTTCCGACGTGGATATTATGGTTGACCGGAATGATCTTCCGGCGGTCGAGGAAAAGCTGCTGGAACATGGCTGGGTGCATAGTGTGGAAGACGACTATGACCAGAGATATTACCGGGAATGGGCGCATGAACTGCCGCCGCTTTTTCATCCGGACCGGGGTATGACGGTGGATGTCCATCATACCATACTGCCGCTGACCAGCCGGCTTGGTGTAGACGCGTCAATGTTGCTGGACGATATCGAGCAGGTGGACGGCAATCTTTATACCCTGTCGCCGGAAGATATGCTGCTGCACAGTGCGGTGCATCTGTTTCACGACGGGGAGATTGCCGTCTCGCTCCGTAATTTGCTGGAAGAGCATGACATGATCCGGGAATTCTCGCGCACTGAAGGCTTTTGGAACAGGCTTATGGCGCGGGCAGATGAACTGGCGCTCGGTCGGCCGCTTTATTATTGCCTGCGCTATTGTTCGATGATTCTGGAAACGGAAATACCGGCAGCGGTGCTGGCAGAGAGCGCCCGTTATGCCCCAAATTCATTTGTGCGGGGGATGATGGACTGGATGGTGCCGCTGGTGACCTATCCGCCAAAAAATCGCCTGTTTCAGCTGGTATCGAAAATTCTTTACATGCGTTCGCACTGGCTGCGCATGCCGGCCGGGCTTTTGATCCGCCATCTCACTACAAAATTTTTCCGACGTTTCAAAGGCGAGGCGGCCTAGCCCATGATGTCCCGGAGAGCGGGAATGAGTTGGTCGAAATGGTCAATCACCCGGTTGGGCTTGAGTTCCTCCACAGGCACCGGCGTATAGCCGAACGTCACACCCACCACCGGAAGGGCTGCATTGCGGGCGGCGTCGATATCATTGGCGGAATCGCCCACCATCACGGCCCCCTCGGGGGGGCAGCCCATCAGCTCCAGCGTCGAGGTCAGGTGCCGGGGGTCCGGTTTCTTATAGTCAAAGCTATCGCCGCCGGTCAGGGCGCAGAAAAAATCATCCAGTTCGAGAGCCTTCAGCAGCTTGTGGCTCAGGTCTTCCACCTTGTTGGTGCAGACCGCGAGTTTCACACCGTTGTCCTGCAGTTCCGCCAGTGCCTCGTGCAGGCCGGGGAAGGCGATGGTATGGTCGGCAATATGGCTGTTGTAATAGTCGAGGAAGATGCCCTGCAGCCGGTCCACCTCGGCGTCCGGCGGCACCTCGCCGGAATGATCAAAACCTTTGATGATGAGGGCGCGGGAGCCGTGCCCGACCATATGACGCACGTCGTCAATATGGATTTTCGGGCGGCCTTCCAGGCCCAGCACATGATTGAGGGTGGCGGTCAGGTCCCGGGCGCTGTCCACAAGGGTACCGTCCAGGTCGAAGATCACGGCTTTCAGTTTTTCTGACATAAAGTTGACATTAATCCCTGACAGACAATTGAAATCAAAAAATAAACGTTTTGAGTTATATAAATGTTAGTAAACTTGTGGCAAAGTGCCCCAAAATGGGACGGTTAACGAGCCTGTTTTCTTATTTGTAATAAGTAATAACGGAAAAAGAAATAAAATCATGAGCTCTACTGATCTGGCGGTCATTATTCTCGCGGCGGGCAAGGGGACCCGCATGAAGTCTTCCACCCACAAGGTTCTGCACCCGCTGGCCGGGCATCCCATGCTGATGCACCTGATGGACCGGCTTGTGCCGCTGTCGCCCTCCCGCAAGGTTGTCGTGGTCGGCGCCGGCAAGGAACAGGTGGAAAATGCCGTCGGGGATATTTCTGAAATCGTGGTCCAGGAGCCGCAGCTTGGCACCGGCCATGCGGTCCAGGTCACCCGCGACGCGCTCGAAGGGTTTGATGGCAATGTTCTGATCCTCTATGGCGATGTGCCAATGCTGACCGAGGAAACCCTGCAGGCGATGGTCGATGCCCGTATGGGCGATACTGCCGCTTCTGTCGTGGTGCTGGGTTTCCGCCCGGCGGATACCAAGGCCTACGGCCGTCTGGTGGTTAACGGTTCAGGCGAACTGGAAGCCATCGTCGAGCACAAGGACGCCAGCGAGGAACAACGCAAAATCGACCTGTGTAATTCCGGCATCATGGCCGTGGACGGGAAAGAACTGTTCACCCTGCTGGATCTGGTCAGCAATGACAATGCGTCGAGCGAATATTATCTCACCGATATCGTCGAAATCGCCCGTAGCCGGGGATTGACCTGCAGTGTGGTCGAAGCCGATGAACAGGAAGTCATGGGCATCAACAGCCGCAGGGAGCTGGCCGAGGCGGAAGCGGTGTTCCAGAACCGCAGGCGTGACTGGTTCATGGCCGAGGGCGTGACCCTGATTGACCCGAATACGGTCTTTTTCGCCCATGATACGCGGGTAGGCCGTGATGTGGTGATCGGCCCCAATGTGTTTTTCGGCCCCGGTGTGACTATTGATGACAATGTGAAGATCCACAGTTTTTCCCATCTTGAAGGGTGCACCGTCCATAGCGGCGCTTCCGTCGGGCCGTTTGCCCGGCTACGCCCCAACGCCGACATCGGCGAGGGCGCCAAGATCGGCAACTTTGTGGAAATCAAGAAATCCACCATCGAGAAGGATGCCAAGGTCAGCCATCTGACTTATATTGGCGATGCCCGGGTCGGTGAGGGGGCCAATATCGGCGCTGGCACCATCACCTGTAACTATGACGGTTTCAACAAGTTCAAGACGGACATTGGCAAGGGGGCTTTCATCGGCTCCAATACCTCGCTTGTGGCCCCGGTGACCATCGGTGACGGCGCCATCGTCGGGGCCGGCAGCGTGGTGACCAAAGAAGTCTCGGCGGACGCCCTGGCGGTAACCCGGGCGAGCCAGAAGGAACTTGGCGGCTGGGCCCTGAAGTTTCGCCAAAATCAGAAGAAATAACCAGAAGAAACAAGAAGAGTATCTAGAGGATAAAAAGCTATGTGCGGCATCATCGGTATCATCGGCAAGGAAGACGCCACTCCCCGGATTGTGGACGGATTGCGTCGTCTGGAATATCGCGGCTATGACAGCGCGGGCATTGCCACGCTGTATAACGGCAAAAACATTGACCGCCGCCGGGCCGAAGGCAAGCTGAAGAATCTCGAGGCCCGTCTGGTCGAGAGTCCGCTGCCGGGTACCATCGGCATCGGCCATACCCGCTGGGCCACCCACGGTGCGCCGACCGAAAATAACGCCCATCCCCATGCCACCCCGCGGGTGGCTGTGGTGCATAACGGCATCATTGAGAATTTCCGCGAACTGCGCGAGGAACTGACGTCCGAGGGCCATGTTTTCGAGACTGAAACAGACACCGAAACCATCGTCCATTTGATCACCAGCCTGCTCGACAAGGGCCTTGACGCCCGGGCCGCGGCCGCCGCCGCGCTGGAAAAGCTGGAAGGGGCCTTTGGCCTCGCCATTATTTTTGACGGTGAAGACAACCTGATGATCGGCGCCCGGCGCGGCAGCCCGCTTGTGGTCGGTTACGGCGACGGCGAGATGTATCTCGGCTCCGACGCCATTGCCCTGTCCGACCTGACCAACCGCATCACCTATCTGGATGAAGGCGACCGGGTCGAGCTGACCCGTGATGCCGCCCGTATTTTTGATGAAAGCGGCAAGGAAGTCATCCGTCCCGTGACCATCGCCAGCGTTTCCGGCGGCATGATCGACAAGGGCAACTACCGCCATTTCATGCTCAAGGAAATCTACGAACAGCCGACCGTGGTTGGCCAGACCATCGGTACCCTGGTGGATCCGCTGCATGGCACCACCACCCTGCCGGAATTCCCCTTTGATTTAGGCAGCATCGAGCGGGTGACCATCATCGCCTGCGGCACGTCCTATTATGCGGGCATGGTCGCCAAATACTGGCTCGAGCAGATGGCCCGCATCAATGTGGAGGTCGATATCGCCTCCGAATTCCGGTATCGGGAAGCGGTGATGCCAGCCGGCGGGCTCGCGATCTTTATTTCCCAGTCCGGGGAGACCGCCGATACCCTGGCGGCTTTGCGCTACGCCAAATCACAGGGCCAGCATATCCTGACCATCGTCAATGTGCCGCAAAGCAGTATGGAGCGGGAAAGCGACATCGTGCTGCAGACCCATGCAGGGCCGGAAGTAGGCGTCGCCTCGACCAAGGCCTTCACATGTCAGCTCTCGGTCCTCGCCTGCCTGTCCATCGCCGTGGCCAAGGCCCGCGGCAAGATCGACCACAAGGAAGAAGAACGGCTGTGCCATGCGCTGACCGAAGTACCGGCGCGTATGGCCGAGGTCCTGAACCATGACGAATCCATCGAGGCGCTGGCCGACGACATGTCAAAGGCCCGGGATGTGATCTATTTAGGGAGAGGCCCGGAATATCCCATCGCCATGGAAGGGGCGCTGAAGCTCAAGGAAATCAGCTATATCCATGCGGAAGGTTATGCCGCCGGGGAAATGAAGCACGGACCCATCGCGCTTATTGATGAACTTGTGCCGATCATTGTCATTGCGCCCTCGGGCCGCCTGTTTGACAAGACCGTGTCCAATATGCAGGAAGTGATTGCCCGTAAAGGAAGGGTGATCTTCATCACCGACGTGGAAGGCGCGAAAAAGAACGGCGTCGATGCGGAGGCCACCATCGCCCTGCCGATGCTGGACGAGTTCGTGACACCATTGCTTTACGCCATCCCGGTGCAGCTCCTCAGCTATCACGTCGCCGTCGCCAAAGGCACCGATGTGGACCAGCCGCGCAACCTGGCCAAATCGGTGACGGTGGAGTAATTCTGGACCTGTTAATAGTCCATATTTCTTGACTCTATTCCTATCTGGACCATATAATGGACCAAATAGGAGATATCCCATGAAAATTGCGATCCATGAAGCCAAGGGCAAACTGTCCGGCCTGATCAAGGCGGCCGGTGAGGGGGAGCAGATATTGCTCACCAAGCACGGCAAGCCTGTGGCGGAAATCCGTCCCATTGCCGGGGCGAAAACGCCTGAGGAAAAAAAGGCAGCCCTCGACAATATTCTCGCTCGGGCAAAGGAGAAGGCCGCCAAGGGTGTTCCCGCCGCCGAGGCCGACAAATTCCTTTATGACGACACCGGAATGCCCGGATGATTGCGGTCGATACCTCTGCGGTCATGGCGCTGCTGCTTGGGGAGGAGGGGGCGGAGAAAATCTCCGAATGCCTTACCGAGAATGATCTTTGCATGTCCGCGGGAACCCTGTCGGAACTTCTGATTGTCGCCAGTTCGAGAGGGCTTGGTGAAGAAGCCGAGGAACTGATTTCCGCGCTGGGGGTCGAGATCGTCACGGTGGATGGGGCTGTGGCCCGGCAGGTGCAGCAGGTCTACGCCACCTGGGGCAAGGGAAGTCATCCGGCCGGGCTCAATTTCGGCGATTGCTTCGCCTATGCCCTGGCGAGGGAACGAAGCGTTCCGCTGCTTTATGTGGGCAATGATTTCGGAAAGACGGATATCAAACCGGTTTTGTAGGCACCGATGTGGACCAGCCGCGCAACCTCGCCAATTCGGTGAGGGTGGAGTAAGGGCATAGGCCAACTTATCAGAGATATTAATCTTTCTTCCGCCCTCTCCAGTTCCGGAGAGGGGTATTTGTTTACATATCTATTTAGTTGAAATACTCTGAGATGAATAAGGATGTTGGGGTGTATTATGCAAAGAGCTTTTCTAATTATCGTCTTATTTCTCGCCGCTTTTGCTACGGAGGGTGTTTCAGTTGCTCAACAGCCGACTGAGCAGACTCCAAAAACACAGACATTAGAGCCAGTCACTTCTAGGATAATCGAAGAGAAAAATGGACTTGTCTTAAAAAAGTGGACAGGACCGTGCTCTTTAGGCGGCTAATTTCTCATAGGCCATCGGGCTGATGTTGCCAAGGGTCGAATGTCGCCTTTTCCGGTTATAGAAGTTCATAATGTACTCATTGATGATCCTTTCTGCCTGTTCACGGCTTTCGAATTTCACGCGCCAGACCAGTTCCGCTTTCAAGGTTTTAAAGAAGGCCTCGACGGCAGCATTATCGTAACAGTTGCCCTTCCCGGACATGGACGGGACGATGGCATGTTGTTTCAGCGTCATCTGGTATTCGGTCGCCACATATTGGCTGCCACGGTCTGAGTGATGGATCAGACCCGGTTCCGGTCGACGCAAGGAGATGGCCATCTTCAGCGCCTGCAGGGCCAGGTCCTGCTTCATCCGGTCACTCATATGCCATCCCACAATACGGCGGGAATAAAGGTCCATCACCACAGCGAGATAAATCCAGCCGCGAAGAGTGGCGACATAGGAGATATCAACGACCCATTTCTCATTGGGCCGGTCGGCCGTAAAGTCCTGATCCAGCAGGTTGGGGGCATAGCCGAACGACGGCACGAGGCCCGGGCGCTGATAGCGTTTCCTGCGGCTGCGAATGGCCTGAATGCCATTCTCCCTCATCAGGCGCCCGATACGGGTATGCCCGACCTCCAGGCCCTTGGCCTTCAGTTCTTCCACCATCCGCGGACGGCCGTAGGAATAGTGACTGCTTTCGAACTCCGCCTTGATATGGGCCAGAAGCACCAGATCCTCCCGGGACCGTTTGCTGGCAGGGCGGCTGCGCCAGGCATAATAGCCCGAGCGGGAAACTTCCAGCAGGCCGCAGAGGCGGTCCACCTGATGATGCGCCTTCTCCGCATCGATAAATCGGTAGCGCATTATTTTTGGCTCGCGAAGAAGGCGGTTGCTTTTTTTAGGAGTTCGCGCTCCTCACGCAATATCCTGTTCTCGCGACGAAGCCGGGCAAGTTCCCCATGAAGATCATCAGACCCTCCGGAAGGCTCTTCCGCCCCCTGCTGCGTCTGTCGATGTTCGGTGATCCACTTGCCAAGGGTCGATTTGCCGATCCCCAAATCTTCGGCAACAGCCTGCCTGGGTAAATTGCTGCTCAGCGCCAGTTTGACAGCCTCACGTTTGAAGTCTTCTGAATGTCTTGTTCGGGCCATAATTTCCTCCATAAAATATCAATAATTCTTTTGGAGGTCCTGTCCACTTTTTTAAGACAAGTCCAAAGTAACGCGTATGCATTTAAGGCATCCTGTCTAATTCAACTGGATGAGTATGACGAAGCTTATGATCTTTATTATAAGCATTTAGAGCTTTTTGAGGGTGTTGACTATCCAGAAATATTTGAAAGAGTGGTTGACGTAAAAGTACGCAGAGCGGAGTTGTTGAGTTATTTGGAGGAAGAGGATGAAGCGTTAGAAGAAATAAAAAAAATTATTGATCAATACGGTGAGACAAATAATTCAGATATTAAGTATTACATTGAAAAAGCTAGAAAGATTCAAAAAGAAATCAAAAAAAGCAAATAGTCCGTTGTGTTGCTGGGCGAATTAAATTTCTCCCATTCCCTCACTGCGGATATATGGTATACAATTTGCCATGTTTCAGAATAACCTGCAGCAACAGCTCCAGAGCGTGATAGCGCATCAGCAGGCCGGCAGGTTTGCCGAGGCCGAGGCCGCCTGCCGACAGATCCTGATGACCAACCCGGACCAGCCGGATGCGCTGCATTTCCTCGCCCTGCTCAGGAAGCGGGCCGGGGATATGGCGGCCGCCGGGGACTATTTCCAGAAGGCCCTCAAAGGTGGCGGGAAAAACCCGGCCATTTCAAGCAACTACGCTAATTTTCTCACCTCCGCCGGTAAACATGAAGAGGCGCTTTCTCACTACGCCCGGGCGGTGAAGCTGGAACCGCGCTTTGCCGAGGCGCTCTATAACTGGGGCATCGCCCTGACCAGCCTGGAGCGCTATGACGAGGCGGAGAAAAGACTGCGCGAGGCCCTCAGGCTCAACCCCAAAGACAGCCGTTATCATAATGCCCTGGGGCTCATCTTCCGTAAAGGCGACGACAATGACAAGGCTATCGTCGAATATGAGCAGGCGGTGCGGCTTGATCCCAATAATATCCGGGCGATCCATAACCTGGGCGGGGCATTGCGCGCAGAAAAACGTCTCGACGAAGCCAGACGCTGCTGCATGGAGGTGATCCGCCGCAATCCGAACCAGATGGAAAGCTGGCAGAACCTGGCCGCCATCCTGCACGAGCAGGGCGACAATGAACAGGCGATCCAGGCTTACCGGAAGATTCTGGAAATCGATCCGCTGCATATGGAAAGCCACAAGCTGCTCAATAATATCATCTGGGAATCCGGCCTGTCGGACCAGTTCCTCGGCTCCTATGAATGGGCGATGGAAAAACATCCGGACGCGGTGGAACTGCCGGTGACCTATGCGGACTATCTCAACATGGCCGGTCATGCGGACAGGAGCCGGGATATGCTGGACCGGGTCCGGGCCCGTTTCCCGGAAAGTCCGGAACTTCATTATGCCTACGGCAAGACCTATAACATCCTGCAGGATTTTGACGTCGCCCGCAGCCATTTCGAAAGCTGCGTGTCCTTTGCCCCGGACAACGAGGCCTATCATATCGACTATGCCCGGCTGCTGATCCATATGGACGAGATTGACTATGCCCTCGAGCAGCTTGAGGATGCTGAAAAGATCAATCCCGACGAGCAGACCATCTGGGCGCTGCGGTCGATCTGCTGGCGCATCATGGGCGACGAGCGCGAGCACTGGCTGCAAAACTATGATCTGTTGGTGCGCGGGATCGAGCTTGAAGTGCCGGAAGGTTATGGCTCTATCGGGGAATTTAACGAACATCTGCATGAAACCCTGATCACCCTGCACAAAATGCAGCGCCAGCCGCTGGACCAGACCCTTATGGGCGGCACCCAGACCTTCGGCCATCTGTATGACAACAAACATGAAGTGATCAAAAAGCTGCAGAAGGCAGTGTACGGGGCGGCGCAGCGTTACATTGCCGACCTGCCGCACGATGAGACCCATCCGCTGACCCGGCGGCTGACCCATGATATCAGATTTTCCGGCTCCTGGTCCTGCAGGCTTAAAAGCGAGGGTTTCCACACCAATCACATGCATCCCAAGGGCTGGATCAGCGGGCCCTATTATGTGGCCCTGCCGGACGAGATTAAAAACTCAACCGAAGAGGGTGACAAACCGGGCTGGGTCAAGTTCGGGGAATCCAACCTGAAGCTTGCCGAACACAACAGCCCGCGCAAGATCATCAAACCGCAGGAAGGCATGCAGGTGTTTTTCCCGTCCTATACCTGGCACGGCACCAATCCCTTTACCTCGGATCAGTATCGGGTCACGGCGCCCTGTGATATAGCGCCGAAGTAGTCTTACTGCCCCATCGGCAGCTGAATCGCCTTGCCGTTAACCATCTGCTGGCCGTCCTTGATCTGGATGCGGGTCTGATAAGTGTTTTTCTCCTCGCCGGCGACAATCAGGCCCTGCTGGGCATAGGTCTGCAGCATCAGGCTGGTCTGAATGCTGACCGCTTCTTTGAGCTGTTCCGGCGGCATGAAGCCCATGTCGATACCGGTGGCGGCCATCTGTTTTTTCATACCCATCAGCACAAAGGCCTCGGCCAGCGGCTGGTCAAAGCGGGCGGTGAGGTCCAGATCGAGCCGTTTGGTGAGCTCGCCCGGCATAGACAGGATCATGGCATTGTCCAGCCCTTCGGCATTGATCTTCACCATACCGTCGCCGTCAAAGCTGCCGCCGTCCATCTTGAAGGCGAGCTCGCGGATGTCCAGCTCGGGCGAATTGAGCAGCAGCCTGCGGCCGGCGTCATTGATCACCTGCAGGGTCTGCATCTGTATCTGCTGCTGTTCTTCCGGGCTGCCGACGTTCATATTATTCGTCAGCTGCTTGATCCCCTTCACATAGTCGGTGAGGGCTCCTTCATCCAGCCGGTTGAGGCTCATATCCACAAGAATATCCTTGAGGTCGAGTCCGGTGATTTTATTGTCATCGGGCGCAAACAGAAACTGCGGCAGCCGCAGGGTCATCCCGAAGTCGATGTTGTTGTCGCCGGCTTGCTCAAGATCATATTCAATTTCGAAGTTGCTGGCGACAAAGCTGCCCTGGGGGCCGGTGAGGGACAGTTCCCCCAGTTCGGTTTCGCCTTCGCCGAGCCAGATAAAGTCATTGACCTTGTCGCCGGATCCTTCAAAGGAAAGTTTTTTCAGGATGAAGGTTTCGCCGGTGCCGGTGACGGTGAAGAGGGGCATTTCCCCCTCGGTATCATAATGGGTGATATCGGCGGAAAAGGTTGTTTTTGTCGCAAGACCACCAGAGGTGATGGTGATTTCCTGTCCCTTGTCATTGGTGACGACGGCGGTAAATTTCGGGCTCGTCATATCAAGGGTGGTGGCGCCAAGATAGGAGACTTCAGCCTCCACATTGAGGAAGCCGGGGACCGCCGCCTGTGCCTGGAAGTCACGATATCCGTCGGTATCAAATCCCTTGAGGGAACCGTCTGCGCTCAGCAGGGCGAAGCTGATGCCGTTCTGGAAGGTAACCGGGCCGTGGGCGATGTCGACCTCGAACTCTGCCCCTGTTCTGAACAGCTCCAGCATCATCTGGTCCATTTCGCTTTTTTGTTCGGACTGTTCAAGGATATCCAGCATGTGCTGGTCAAAGCCATAAGTGATCAGCGCGCGGGAGGAAAACCAGCCCTGGTCATATTCACGGATGGTCAGGGCATAGCCGGGGATTTCAGAGATGGTCGCGGCCTGTTCTTCAAGTTTATTGTGAGCCATGTTGCCGAAAAACCATGGCAGGATTCCAAGGATAATGACCAGAACGACGCCGACAGAGGCCCAGATAATGCGCTTTTTATTCATGAATATTCCCCGCGTTAGGCAGTCCGGCCCTGCTGCCGGATCAAATTATCGTGACTATAGCTCAATCTTGGCCTTAGTCACTTGATAATTTTGTGATAAGACCAATCTTGAACAACTGTTGGCAACAATGACAAAACAGGGAAAGAATATGTACGACTATGACTTTTTTGTAATCGGGGCGGGGTCCGGCGGCGTGCGCGCCAGCAGAATGGCTTCATCCTACGGCGCGAAAGTAGGCCTGTGCGAGGACTATCGGGTCGGCGGCACCTGTGTGATCCGCGGCTGCGTGCCGAAAAAACTGTTTGTCTATGCCTCCGAATACAAAGGTCATTTTGCCGACAGCGCCGGTTTTGGCTGGAGCCGGGAACAGGCGAGTTTCGACTGGACCAGACTGGTGGCCAACAAGGACAAAGAAATCGACCGGCTCAATGGACTCTATCTCAAGAATCTTGAAGGGGCCGGGGTCGAGGTGATCCAGGCCCGCGGCAGGCTGCTGGACACCCATACCATTGAACTGACCGGCCCGGACGGGGTAAAGACGGTGACTGCAGACAAGATCCTGATCGCCACCGGCGGCTGGCCGCAGATGCCCGATGTGCAGGGGATAGAACATGCCATTTCCTCCAACGAGGCTTTTCACCTGGACAATCTGCCGGAAAAAATCACCGTCGTCGGCGGCGGTTATATCGCGGTTGAATTCGCCGGTATTTTCAACGGTCTGGGTGTGGAAACCACTCTCCTGTACCGGGGTGAGCAGATTTTGCGCGGCTTTGACCGGGAAGTCCGCGACAAGCTTTATGAAGAAATGCGCAAAAAAGGCGTTGATGTGCGCCTTCAGACCAATGTCACCGCCATCGAAAAAACTGATGACGGCTTGTCACTGAGCCTGACGGATGGCTCAATGCTGGAGGCGGGCGCAGTCATGTATGCCACCGGCCGGGTGCCCAATGTCAAGGGCCTGGGGCTCGGGGAACTGGGCGTCAAGATGCAGAAAAACGGCGCCATTATCGTCGATGAGCAATATCGCACCTCGGTCGACAATATTTTTGCCGTCGGCGATGTCACCGACCGGGTGCAACTGACGCCGGTGGCCATCAAGGAAGGGGCGGCTCTGGCCGCAACCCAGTTCAACGATACGCCGACCACGGTGGATTATGACTATATCCCGACCGCCATTTTCTCCCAGCCGCCGATCGGCACTGTTGGCCTTGGCGAGGAAGAGGCGGCCGAAAAATATGGCGACGATATCCAGGTCTTCCGCTCAGAATTCCGGGCCATGAAATATACCCTGGCCGGGCGCGAGGAACGTTCCCTGATGAAGCTGATCGTGCAGAAATCCACCGATCTGGTGATCGGCGCCCATATGATCGGGCCGGATGCCGCGGAAATCATACAGGGCGTGGCCATTGCGCTCAAATGCGGCGCGACCAAGGCCCAGTTCGATGCCACCGTTGCCGTGCATCCGTCTTCTGCCGAGGAATTCGTTCTGATGAAGTGACCGGAACGGTTTGTGACCGGTCGGTGAAAAATTGGACATCTGCAGGGTTTCTTCTGGCATTCGGGCGCGAAGATGCTTATATGAATGCCCTGTAGTGCCACTTTTTTAACTGAAGATTTGAATGGAAGAGACGATGAGTAAGAACTGGACACCTGACAGCTGGAGATCAAAGCCGATCCGGCAGGTTCCGGCGTATCCCGACCAGGCCGAACTGGAAGCTGTTGAAGCTGAACTGAGGAAATCCCCGCCGCTGGTTTTTGCCGGTGAAGCCCGCCGCCTGAAAAGCCAGTTGGCCGATGTGGCTGCCGGCAAGGCATTTTTGCTGCAGGGCGGCGACTGTGCCGAGAGTTTTGCAGAATTCCGCGCCGACAATATCCGGGATACTTTCCGTGTGCTGATGCAGATGTCCGTCGCCTTGACCTTTGCCGCCAGCTGCCCCGTAGTCAAGGTAGGCCGTATGGCCGGCCAGTTCGCCAAACCACGCAGCGCCGATATGGAAACCCAGGACGGTGTGGAGCTGCCGAGCTACCGCGGGGATATCATCAACGGCATCGAATTCACCCCCGAAGCCCGCATTCCCGACCCGAAACGCATGCTGCGCGCCTACAGCCAGGCAGCCTCAAGCCTTAATCTGCTGCGTGCTTTCGCGCAAGGGGGCTATGCCAACCTGCACAAAGTACACCAGTGGAACCTGGATTTCGTGTCCAATAGCCCGGCTGCCGAACGTTATCGGGATATGGCCGACCGTATCGACGAGGCCCTGCGTTTCATGGAAGCCTGCGGCGTCAAGTCCGACCTGCCGCAACTGCAGGGTACTGATTTCTATGTCTCCCACGAAGCCCTGCTTCTGTGGTACGAGGAAGCCATGACCCGCACCGACAGCACCTCCGGTCGCTGGTATGACACCTCCGGCCATATGCTGTGGATTGGTGACCGGACCCGTGTGCTGGACGAGGCGCATGTGGAATTCCTGTCCGGGATTGAAAATCCGCTCGGCCTGAAAGTGGGACCGACCACCGATATGGACGATCTGATCCGTATTCTGGACAAGCTGAACCCGCAGGATGAAGCCGGCCGTATTACCCTGATCTGCCGGATGGGCGCAGACATTGTCGAGGACAAGCTGCCGCCGATTATCCGCCGGATTGAGAAGGAAGGCCGCACCGTGGTCTGGTCAGCAGACCCCATGCACGGCAATACCATCAAATCCACCAGCGGCTATAAAACCCGTCCGTTCGACCGGGTGCTGAAGGAAGTGCAGAAATTCTTCGAAGTTCACAAGGCGGAAGGCACCTATGCCGGCGGCGTTCATTTCGAGATGACCGGTCAGAATGTGACCGAATGCACCGGTGGCGCGGAAGCCATTACCGACGAGAAACTGGCCGATCGCTATCACACCCATTGTGATCCGCGCCTGAACGCCAGCCAGAGCCTGGAGCTTGCCTTCCTGATTGCGGAAAGCCTGAAGGATGAGCGGGACGCCAGGATGGCGGAAGAGAAAAAGGCTTCCTGAGGCAGAGTAGGGACTTTAGATGACAAACAGCCTGAAGATCGCGCTGGCGACCCTTAATCCCACAGTCGGAGATCTGGACGGCAACGCCCGAATGATCCTTGAGGCGAGGGATAAAGCGGCAGCCGAGGGGGCTGACCTTGTTGTCTATAGCGAACTGATCCTGCTGGGTTATCCGCCGGAAGATCTGGTTCTGAAACCGGTCTTCCAGCGTCAGGCCATGGCCAAGGTCAGGGAACTTGCCGAGATGACCTCTGACGGCGGCCCGGCCATGCTGGTTGGCTGTTGCTGGTCGGCTGAAGGCGACAAAAAGTCCGAACCCAAGCTGTTTAATGCGGCATTGCTTCTGGATGGCGGCAAGATAGCGGCCCTGCGCTATAAACATGACCTCCCGAACTACGGCGTTTTTGATGAAATGCGGATTTTTGACGAGGGTCCCCTGCAGGGGCCGGTCAATTTCCGCGGTGTCAAGCTCGGTATCGTGATCTGCGAGGACATGTGGTATCCGGATGTGACCGAATGCCTGGCCGAAACCGGCGCCGAGATCCTGGTGGTGACCAATGGTTCACCTTACGAGCGCGGCAAATATAACGAGCGCCTGCAGCTTGCCCTGAAACGGGTGCAGGAAAGCGAGCTGCCGCTGGTTTATGTAAATCAGCTTGGCGGCCAAGACGAACTTGTCTTTGACGGTGGATCTTTTGTCCTGAACAAGGATTATAACCTGGTAGTCCAGGCGGAAAGCTGGCTGGAGGATGTGACCGTCACCAACTGGATAAAGGACACGTCCGGCTGGAGCTGTGAAAAGGGCGATATTCGTCCTGCCGGTAACGGTTATGCGGCCATGTATCAGGCCATGATGCTGGGGCTTCGGGATTATGTGGAAAAGAACCGTTTCCCGGGCGTTCTTCTGGGTATGTCCGGCGGCATCGACAGTGCGCTGAGCGCCGCTGTCGCGGTGGACGCCCTTGGCGCGGACAAGGTGCATCTGGTGATGATGCCGTCAAAATATACCAGCGAGGAAAGCCTGCTGGATGCGGCCGATTGTGCGGCTTTGCTCGGGGCCCGTATCGATAATATTCCCATCGTGCCGGCGGTCAGGGCTTTCGACGAGATGCTGGCCGGCCAGTTTGCCGGCACCGAACCCGATATTACCGAGGAAAATATCCAGAGCCGCCTGCGCGGTATGATGCTGATGGCGATCAGCAACAAGTTCGGCCATATGGTGCTGACCACCGGCAACAAGTCGGAAATGTCCGTCGGTTATGCCACCCTGTACGGCGATATGTGCGGCGGCTATTCGGTGCTCAAGGATATCTACAAAACCGATGTCTTTAAGCTGTGCAGCTGGCGCAACGAAAATGATCCGGTTGGCGCCCTTGGTCCGGAAGGCCGGGTGATTCCGGAAAATATCATTTCCAAACCGCCAACCGCCGAACTGCGTCCCGGCCAGAAAGACGAAGACAGCCTGCCGCCCTATGACATTCTGGATGATATTCTGGAGTGCCTGATCGAAAAGGAACTGGCGTTCAAGGAAATTGTCGCCCGGGGCCATGAGGCGGAAACGGTTGCGCGGATCGAGCATTTGCTCTATGTGGCTGAATATAAACGGCGTCAGTCACCGCCCGGGGTCAAGATCACCCGGCGCAACTTCGGCCGTGACCGTCGCTATCCGATTACCAATGGATACCGCAACGCACGCCTGCGGGATCTGGACGCCTGATCAGAAGTTCAGGCCAGAGAGATAACAAGATGACTGTGAAAGTACGTTTTGCGCCAAGCCCCACCGGCAAGATCCATGTGGGCAATGTCCGCACCGCCCTTGTGAACTGGCTGTTCGCCCGCCAGCAACAGGGGGAATTTATCCTGCGCCTGGACGATACCGACCGGGAGCGTTCCACCGAAGAATTCGCCGACCTGATCAGGACAGACCTGACCTGGCTGGGGCTGAACTGGGATGATTGTTTCCGCCAGTCGGACCGGATGGAAAAATATGACACGGCGGCGGAAAAGCTGAAAGCCGAGGGGCGGCTCTATCCCTGTTTTGAAACTGCAGTGGAGCTTGATCTCAAGCGCAAGATCAAGCTGGGTCAGGGCAAACCGCCGGTTTACGATCGTGCGGCGCTGTCCATGAGCGAGGAACAGATCGAGAAATACCGCAAAGAGGGACGCCGGCCCCACTGGCGTTTCAGGCTCGATCTGCCGGCCCGAGTCGAATGGGAAGACCTGGTCAAGGGACACCAGAGTTTCGACCTGGACTCCTTAAGCGATCCGATTCTGATCCGGGAAGATGGCTCCTATCTTTATACGCTGCCGTCGGTGGTCGATGATATCGAATATGGCATTACCCACATCATGCGCGGCGAGGACCATGCCACCAACAGTGCGGTCCAGACTCAGATTTTCGAGGCGCTGGGTGGCAAGACACCGGCCTATGCTCATTTCAGCCTGCTGACCGGCAAGGGCGGCGAGGGGCTGTCCAAACGTTTCGGCACCGCCAGCATCGAAAGCTATCGGGAGGAAGAGGGGCTCGAGCCCATGGCCATCAACAGCCTGCTCGCCCGGCTGGGATCGAATGTGGATGTGGAACCTTTCACCAGCCTCGAGCCGCTGATCGAGAGCTTTGATTTCTCCAGCTACAGCCGTTCTACCGCCAAGTTCGACGCCCATGACCTGGAAGTGCTGAACGCCAAGATCCTGCATATGACCGATTATGAGCAGGTTAAGGATCGAGCGGAAATGTCTGGTGTTTCAAAGGCCTTGTGGGAAACCCTGAGACCGAATCTGAGCAGGCTCCGCGATGTGCAGGACTGGGCGAAACTGGTCAACGGGCCACTGACGCCAATTATTGAAAACAAGGATTTTATTGCCAAGGCGCTGGAGCTATTGCCAGAAGGCGAACTGGACGAAACAAGCTGGAAGGCCTGGACCACGGCGGTGAAAGACGCCACGGGCGCCAAGGGAAAGGCCCTGTTCCTGCCGCTGCGCCAGGCTGTCACCGGCATGGATCACGGGCCGGAAATGGGTCCCTTGCTGCCGCTGATCGGGCGCGATAAGCTGGAGGCGAGACTAAGGGGTGAAACCGGATGAGCCTGAAAATATACAACACACTTGCGAAGAAGAAAGAGGCGTTCGTTCCTCTCGACCCGGCCCATGTGAAAATGTATGTCTGCGGGCCTACCGTTTATAACTATGCCCATGTGGGCAACGCCCGCCCGGTGGTGGTGTTTGACCTGCTGGCCCGGCTGTTGCGCCATGACTATCCGAAGCTGACCTACGCCCGAAATATCACTGATATTGACGACAAGATTATCGCGGCGGCCCAGGAAACGGGTGAAGATATTTCCGTCATCACCGAGAAATACACCCGTATTTATGAAGAGGATATGGGCGCGCTCAATGCGGAACTGCCGGACGAGCGGCCGAAGGCGACTGACTATATTCCCCAGATGATTCACATGGTGGAAACCCTGATTGAAAAGGGCCATGCTTACGCCGCCGACGGCCATGTGCTGTTTAATGTGCCGAGCATGGAAAATTACGGCGAGCTTTCCAACCGGACCCTCGACGAACTGATCGCCGGGGCCCGGGTCGAGGTGGCGAGCTACAAAAAAGACCCCACCGACTTCGTGCTGTGGAAACCGAGCAGCGACGAGCAACCCGGCTGGGACAGCCCCTGGGGCCGGGGACGGCCCGGCTGGCACCTGGAATGCAGCTGCATGATCGAGGATGTGCTGGGCGAGACCATCGACATCCACGGCGGCGGGCTTGATTTGATTTTCCCGCACCATGAAAATGAAATCGCCCAGAGCCGCTGCGCCCACGGTGGCGCACCGCTGGCCAATTACTGGATGCATAATGGGTACCTTACGGTGGAAGGCGAGAAAATGTCCAAGTCGCTGGGCAATTTCATCACCGTTCATGAGCTGCTGGAGGAAGGCGTCAAGGGGGAGGCGATCCGCATGGCGCTGCTTTCCGCCCATTATCGCCAGCCGCTGGATTTCAGTCGCTCAGGGATTGAGCAGGCGAAAAAGCAGCTCGACCGCTGGTACCGCCTGACCGAAGGCGTGGAAGCCAGCGAAGCCGATATTCCGGAAGAATTCCTTGAGGCTTTACGCGATGACCTCAATACCCCGAAAGCCATTGCGGTTCTCAATGGTCTGGCCAAGGAAGAAAAGGCCAAAGAGCTGAAAGCGGCCGCCAATTTGTTCGGTCTGCTGCTGGATCAGGATTGGTTTGGTCGAAAGGAATATATATCTGAGCCAGAAAAAGCTGAGATAATAACTACAGGCGGTCAGCCAACCTCAGAGTTGGTTCGAAGTGGTTCGGCAAAACATTCTGCAGGTTTCAATTCAAGTGCCAAAGGATCGGCTACTTTTACTAATGAAAGTATAGAGAAGATGATTGCTGAACGGGCCGAAGCAAAGAAAAACAAAGACTTTGCCCGTGCAGATGAAATTCGGGCTGATTTAGCAGAAAAAGGTATCAAGCTATTGGACGGACCTGATGGCACCACGTGGGAACGGCAATAGGGGAGAGGCAATAACATGTCCGAACAACTGATCATCGACAAGAAATACCAAGGCCCGCCGTTTGGCGCCAATGGTGGTTACAGCATCGGCCTGGCTGTGGGGGCGTTAAAGAAGCCCTATCCCGTGACGGCCCAGGTCAATCTGTTCAAGCCGATCCCCATGGAAGTGCCGCTGACGATGGAGCTGAAAGACGGCAAAGCCAGCCTGATGCAGGATGACACCCTGATTGTACAGGGGGAGGAATTCGGCGATACCGACCTGGTGCTGGCCGATGTGCCCGGACCTGTGAGTTATGAGCAGGCTCTGGAAGCCGAGAAGGCGGTGGTATTTCCCGCCTATAATCCGTTCCGCGACTGTTACATCTGTGGCGACAAGCGCGATCCCCACGAGGCGCCGCACCTGATGACCGGCCCGGTGGCGGGACGGGACGCCGGCCTGCTGGCTTGCGTGTGGCGGCCGCATCTTTATCTTCAGGGGGACAAGGTGCCCATGCATGAAATGGCGGCGGTGCTCGACTGTCCCAGCGCCTGGGCGATCTTTGCACCGGGCGAGAAAGCCCTGATTGCCAACCAGAAACTGGTATTAAAACGGGAACTGGACCGGGACGAGGACTATATTGTCATTGCCTGGCCGATCAAACGGGATGAAAGCCGTAAGATGCTGTCCGGCACCGCCATTTATGCCAAAGACGGCGAACTCCTGGGGGTGTCAAAATGCCTGTGGATCAAGATTGATTGAAGAATATGGCAGGCACAGACAGCACCCAAACCGCAAAAATTCATGAAAACGGCCCGGCCATCATCCTTGTCGGGGCGCAGCTTGGCGAGAATATCGGCAAGGCGGTCAGGGCCATGTATAATTTCGGCCTGACCGACCTGAGGCTTGTCGCCCCGCGCGACGGCTGGCCCAATGAAGCGGCCTGGCCGGCGGCGGCCGGGGCCGATGTGGTGCTGGAGAACGCCAAGGTGTATGCGACCACGGCCGACGCGATCCAGGACCTGCATCATGTCTATGCCACCACGGCCCGCATGCGCGACATGATCAAACCGATCATCACCCCCCGCAAATGTGCAGACGTCATGCGGGAAAAGGTGGATCAGGGCCTGAAAGTGGGCCTGCTGTTCGGCCCGGAAAAGGCCGGGCTCAAAAATGAAGATGTGGCCCCTTGTGACGCCATCGTCTCGGTGCCGCTCAATCCGGCCTTCGCCAGCCTGAATCTCGCCCAGGCGGTGGTGCTGCTGGCATACGAATGGTTCCAGGCCGGCGATGAGACGCCGGAAACTCATACCCCCACTCTGGACACGACACCGGCAACGTCTGAGGAAATGCAGGGCCTGTTTGACCATCTGGAAGGGGAACTGACGGAAAGCGGATACCTGCGCCATGAAAAGCGCCGGCCGACCATGGTTCGTAACCTGCGCAACATGCTGACACGGGCTCATTTTACCCAGGAAGAGGTGCGTACCCTGCGCGGGGTCATCCGGTCCCTGGCCACCGGCGGCGGCCCTGAATGGCAGAAGGAAAAGGCCGAGAATTCCCGAAAAAACAAGGAAAACAAGAAAGTATGAAAAGTTATTTGGAAGACTATATGTCAGGCGAGACGCTTGTCGACTTCCAGGTTTACAGCGATCCTGTAAATACATTCACCGGCTTTGTCAGTCAGTTTTCCGATACACTGGTGCTGGCCGCCTTGATCGATGACGACGGAACTTATGACGGCTTCTCGATTTTTGAACTGAAGAATATATTTTTTGTGCGGTCTGAAAGTCGCGAACTGCTTAAAATCAGTCAGTTGGCAAAAGATAAAAATGATATTCCTGAAATTCCCGAGTTGGATCTGACATCCTTTCAGACTGTAATTTCGGATATGAAAAGTCGTTCCAGATATATTTCCGTTCACATCGAAAATATAGATAATGATGTCGTCTACATCGGTGACGTGATCGAAGCAGGTGATTTTCTTGTACTTGATGAATATCCAACGCTGGATGAATACGATCGTCCGCAGCCAAGGTCCAGAGCCATCATCCGCTGCAAGGATATTACCCGGATCGAACATGGTGGCAAGTATGAGAGAAAACTGATCAAAAAATATGAATCAAGTGGAAAGCTGGAAGTTATCAAATAATCGGCGAAATTTCAGGTGAAGAGCCACGATTTCCTCGTTTTTCCAGCCTTTTCCCGTTGACTCTCAGACTTATCCCTATATATTCCGCCCATCGTAATGACTCGGGGGAGGTTCCCGGGTTGCGCAGTCTGTTTCCTGATTGTCTGGAATCGAGGCTGCGGCGCTGAATTTTAACTCTTAACACAAGCGATTCGAGATTATGACAAAACGAATTCAAGCCAAATATAAAATTGACCGCCGGTTGGGCGAAAACATCTGGGGTCGTCCGAAGTCTCCGGTAAACAAACGCGAATATGGACCGGGCCAGCACGGCCAGGGTCGTCGCAGCAAGCTGTCCGACTTCGGTATTCAGCTGCGTGCCAAACAGAAGCTCAAAGGCTACTATGGCAACATCACTGAGAAACAGTTCAAACGCATCTACAAGGAAGCCGATCGCCAGCGTGGTGATACAGGTGAGCTTCTTGTTGGCCTGCTGGAGCGTCGCCTGGACGCGGTTGTGTACCGCTCCAAGTTCGTCCCGACTGTTTTTGCCGCCCGTCAGTTTGTGAACCACGGTCATGTGACAGTGAACGGCAAAAAAGTGGACATCCCCAGCTATCAGGTGCAGCCTGGTGATGTGATTGAGGTCCGTGAAAAATCACGCCAGGTGCCGATGGTCCTGCAGGGTATTGAATCTGCCGAGCGCGAGGTTCCGGAATATCTGTCTATCGAAGACAACGGATATAAAGCGACCTTCCTGCGCCAGCCGGTTCTGGATGAAATTCCTTACCCTGTGCAGATGGAACCGAACCTGATCGTCGAGTTTTACTCACGCTAATAGCTATTACCAATCCCAAGCGCGGGGTTGGACAAATAGAACAAGAGAGCCGTTCAGCATTTGCTGGGCGGCTTTTTTTTTGGAGGGGGTCAATGGCAGGAATAATTGGCAATGTTTTTGCGTTTATAGGCATTGTTGTAGCGGCACTGATTGGTTTTTATTCTTTACAGATATCAGCCATTGTTTTTGTCTGTATGGCATATGGGCTATGGCTGCTTGCGATGTGCTATATCTTTCTTCTTAAACCGTCGAAGGATGCTGAAATTTGTTCTTTAATGAAGGAACATGAAATTGAAGTGTTTAGGCGATATTGGCTATACATATTGTTCCCACTTCCTGCTCAAGCTCTATCCGCAATGATGAATCTTATGAGGCTGGCGGGTTTTGTGTGGGGGGGAATATGCTTGTGGAGTGAGTTGTACTGGTTAGGGGGATTGTCACTAGCTTACTTTTTTAAGACAAGTCCATTGTGATTGCTCGACTTGATCCTCCAACTTATATGGCGGGCCCAGCTCAAAATGGCCACCAAACAGCACTTGAAGAGCTTTTTGTAATTGAGCGAGTGCAAGAGAAAATAGAAGCGTCCCGTCATTCAAATGAAGACGCTATGAACTTTGAAGTTGCACAGGTTTTGGCTGAGTTGGAGAAAGTGGCAAATGAGATTGATACAGTAACTGGATTATACCCAATAAAAGATGCATTGGTGAGAGAGTTTACAAGTACAGAGGGTGCGGAGAAGACAAAACTTTCGCTACAAAAAGATGGCATGAATGCTAGAGATTTAGTGTTTGTGGTGATGCTGAATATTTTGGGGCGTGAACTAGCTTGTGGGGAATACCATATATATAGGGGTGTTCTGAGTGGCACTGGGCAGGACTTGTTAAAAATGTGGCATTATGCTGTGGGGCAATTGAAAGCTAGCGGGTATTACAATGAAAAAGAAGCAGCGGATGATTTAGAATGGATCAAAACTGAGATCGAACAAGTAGGCTAAGTAGGCACTTTGATCATAGATCGCAATCGTTCTTTCAGGCTTTAAAATACGCATCGCAAACACATTGAAGTGCGAGGTGTATAAATGGATAGGAGGGGGAAGTAGAACATGGAAGCAATCTCTAGATTCTTGGCAGCACTTATGGTGCCGTTATTTTTATTGAACTCATTTGGTGGAATCGTCTCTGGTGTCTGGTTGGCGTTTTTGGGCGAGTGGGCGATTATTGGGTATGGTCTACTTGTTATAATTCTTGCTAGTGCGGTGATTGGTATAGTGCTTGCCCCATCAATGTTCTTGGCGAAACCTGCTCTAACATTTATGGAACAAGGTCGACTAACGGCTGCCCTTTTAATGGGGGTATTGGGACGGCTTTATACGGTTGGTGTTTTATCATTTTGGTGCATTCTGGTGCTGATTTATTATATAGAGATTGCCACATCTGAGACATTGCTTCCTTTGCTGCTTTGGTCCTATGGTGTTGCTACTGGACCAATTACGTGGCTCACACAAAAAGATATGCAGTCAGGTAATGATGCCAGCATTATGACGACAGCCTTTATACAAATCTCTTATGTTATCTGTGCAGTAGGGGCGTGGTTAGGTGATATGTCATTACACGGCTTTGTAATTGTGTTTGCCGTTTTGATGTCAATTACCGCAGTTGCAGAACTCTCTTTAGCTTTTATCATCGATCGTAATCGTTCTTTCAGGCTTTAAAATACACATCGCAAACACATTGAAGTGCGAGGTGTATATGGATAGCAGACAACGAACGATAACGATGCGGGGGGGCAGGATTGTGCTTCACACGCGGGCTGATGACAGGCACGGCTTCTGGCAATGCCGTTTGCGATTGGGACCAGATAGAAAGCTCATTCGCAGAAGTACCAGAACAGCGGACTTGGAAGAAGCGAAACGGATAGCAGAGGAAATCTACGACGAGCTCAGATACAAGCACCAAAACCAGAAAAATTTATCAGCGGCATCTTTTAGGAAGGTAGCCGCTGATTTTATTAGGAAGGTTGAACGGGAGACGACAGAAGGGCGTTTGAGCAAGGGGCGCCGTAACCTGATTGTGGGGACCGTTGACAGATATTTAAATCCCTTCTTTGGCCGCTTTTTTATCACTGAGATTAGATCCGCTCACTTTGCGGAATATGATGAATGGCGACTGGATTACTGGACTGTTGGCTACGGGGCTGAACGGCAGGTGTATCGCAAAGCGGAAGTCCCCAGTCAGAAAACACTCGTCATGGAACAGGGTATATTGCGCCAGGTGTTCAAGCATGCTGTTGAGCGGGGGTGGTTGAGTGCGGTTCCTTTTATGCAGTCGAAGTCTGCCAAAACCAATCGCAGAAGCGCCTTTGACATACATGAATACAAGCTTCTAATGCGGGTTATGCTCAGGCGTATAAGAGAGACCCGTCATCCCCGTGTGCAGCATGACAGGGCGCTTCTGGCGCTTTATGTACGGCTGATGTCCAATACAGGCATGCGGGTTGGGGAAGCCCGTCACTTAAAGTGGGGTGATATTGAGATCGTTACGCTCAGCAGCAATGGCAAATCCAATGAGGTCCTGCGCATATGGGTTGATGGGAAGACGGGAAAACGAGCTTTAATTGGGACGACTGTTGCCAAATATATCATTCAACGGCTGCTGAAATTTTATGAGTATGGTTCATTACAGGAAGCACGGGACAGCGGGGGATATCTGTTCGTTAAAACCAGTGGTGAACTGGTGCAGACGTTTGAGGTTGGCTTTAAGCGGTTGCTGGAGGCATGCGGACTGGAAACGGACAGGTATGGCAAGAACAGGACGCTTTATTCTCTCAGGCATACCTATGCGACTTACAGGCTATTATATGGCGGGGTTGATGTTTACTTGCTGGCCAGAAATATGGGGACTTCAGTGCAAATGATTGAGCGGCACTATGGACATGTGACGACCTCCCTTGCAGCGGACAAATTGCTGTAACTTCCCCGCATCTTCGATCGTAAAAGCGACAAAAGGCTGTACCATATAGAATGGGGTAGTCTGAGATTTTACCGAAATGTCGATGGTTGACTAAATACCAGCAACTAGGAGGTTGCTGACATGAGATATTATGAAATTTTAGGCGAAGATGCTCCCCCATTTAGAGGGATAACGCTCAGACAATTAAACCAGATAAAGAAGCAGTTGGCGAAGCGGGCAGCGGCAGAGGATGAGCACCTGGCATTGGTGAGAAGAATGTACAAGAACACTGCTGAAGTGGAGCTTGCGGACAAGGCTTTGGATGTTGGGGAACGGCAGATGGATATACTGCTGAAACACGAGGAATTGCAGGCTTTAAAGACGAAAAATATATAGACACAGGAAGAGCTAATATTGTATAATTAGGCATTAAAAACATATACTTAATGTTATTTTTTATGAGTTTATTTTTAAATTATTTAGGAACAAGTAGAAAAGTGGAAAATTATATTGGGAACAACGGATATACATTCAATAAAAGATTAAATGACGAATTACAGCAGTTCATTGTGGACTTTGATGGGGATTACTTTGTAACGGCTGTTTTTAATAGAGAAACGAACCTTGCAGGTGCAGAGAAACGCTTGGAGCACTGGTCCAATTGTGTGAACAGAAAGCTCTATGGCAAAAAATGGTTTAAGTTGCCCGCAACGGATCGACTTCAATATATAGGTGCACCAGAACATCTGAACAGCAATCTTCATTGGCATATGACGCTGAAACTGGCAGGCGGAAAGAAGGACTGGCGGTTTGCATTTATCGCTCCCAAACTCTGGCAGAAATATAATCAAAGCGGCAGCATGGATGTGCAGAAAGTGTTAACAGCACAGGATCAAATAACGGTGGGTAGCTACATAACGAAAGATACGTGGCTACCATCAAACTATAACAGTGTGAAATACAGTAAGTAATTAGTGTTGGCGGCCGTTACGACGGCGGCATGGATAGGGCAAAGCTACTAACAGACTGATGCTTTAAAGAACTGCTCAGAAGCTGAGCGGCAATTGTATTTTATTGCCTAAAACAATTTAACAACAATCATCCATCAAAAAAATAAAAGGGTGAAACAGGATAAAAAATAATTGGAATATAATCATTGGCATTGGTTGGAATGGAACAATAAAAAATTAATCAGGCATGGGAAATGAGAGGTGTTTATCTAACTTAATGTGGTGGGAAGCCTTAGAAAATATAGGGTATAGATAGCCAGATTAAGGCCTGAAAGATCGACATTGCATAGACAGGCTTTATCGTCATTGACTACCAGACAAAGGAGATGGAAATGACGGTATTGGAAAAGTTAAAACTCACTTCAGAAAAACGTGTTCAACAGAGGGCAACGATTGAGGAAAGCTTGCGGGGGAAGCTTTATGATCGTCTTGCTGAACAGAAAGAGCTCGTTGAAGCGGAGTTGGCAGGTAAGGAGTTCATCAAGACACGCAGGGTGTTCGTCACCAATGAAAATGGGGAGCGTGTCGCGCAGGAAGTTCCGCGCAGGATTAGGAAGTGGTTCTGGCATAACGGGGAAGGCACCTGGTATGTTGAATTGCGTTATGGCGGGAAGGTGATGAAGATCGCTGGTGAGAAGACCGCCATTGAAGTTGGTGACCTGAAACAGATGCCAAAGGTCATTGCTACAGTCATGCAGGCTGTACAGGCAGGAGAACTTGATAAGGCCTTGCTGGCGGCAAAGAAGGAGCGCATGGCGACACTGAGGAGAAACCGTTAGAAGAGTTGGTTGCCAGCATGCGCGTGACAGTTGCGGGAATTTATGATTAAATAAGCGACGGATTAACTGGTATTATGCTGGCGCTTAATTGGGCGAGAAAAAAATCAGCATCATCAATAGCTTCGATATTGCTTTTTTTATACTCACGCTAACAGGTTCATATATCTTTTCGAAGAAGCCGCTCTTTCCGGGCGGCTTTTTTATTGCCCGGAACGCCGAAGACGCTAAGATACATTCCTCAACAAACGGGGACATATCATGCAAGCAGTATTGGACAGCCTGATAATCGGCTTTCCCTATTTCATCACCCATTTCGGCCTGGCGATCCTTCTGTTGATCGCCGCGGTTTATATTTATGAAAAAGTCACCCCCTACAGGGAACTGGAGCTTGTCCGTCAGGGCAATGTGGCGGCGGCTGTTTCTTTATCTGCCGGCATATTGGGCCTTGCCATTCCGCTGGCGGTCTGTCTGGCGGGCAGTGCCTCCCTCTGGGATATCCTGATCTGGGGCATCGTCATCCTGGTGATCCAGATTCTGGCCTTTTTTGTCGCCAATCTGGTGATCGACAATCTGGGCCGGCGTATAGAGAATAATGAAATCGGCGCCGCGCTGCTGCTGTTTGCCGGCAAGATATCGGTGGCGCTTCTCAATGCAGCGGCCATTGCTGTCTGAGTAGATACGGATGAACTGGTCGACTAAATTTGCCATTCTTCTTTTGTTGCTCGTGGTTATCGGCGGGGAACTATCCAAGCCACCGGCGGGCAGGAGGCTGGAGCCGGTGCCGCCAATGGCCGAGGCGCCGAAAAAACGGGTCGTACCGCCGGAGGCTTACAGGAAAATTCCATCCCCCGGAGGCGGGAGCATGCGGCGTCCGGATCCGGTAAGCCCCTTGATTGTGATCGAAGCGGAAGCCAAAAAGAAAAATGCAGTTTTCAGCGGAACCGCCTTTTCCATCCGCGATGACGGCTACTGGATTACGGCCCATCATGTGATTGACGGCTGCGGCAAGCTGTTGCTGCTGGTCAATGATCGTCAGGGTGTCGAGGCAACAGTGGTCGCCTCTCATTCCCGGGCGGATGTCAGTTTGCTTCTGACCGGCTTTGGGGCAGGGGCATTGAAGGTCAGCCGGGAAGAGCCGGTCATGGGGCAGGAAGGATTTCATTTCGGCTTTCCGCAGGGCAGACCGGGGAATGTCTATTCCAGCCTGATCGGGGAAAGCACCATGGTCACCAAGGGCACCCGGCACGGCAGGGAGCCGGTTCTTGTCTGGGCCGACAAGGCCCGCAGCCCGTTCTTTGACGGAACCCTGGGGGGCCTAAGCGGTGGGCCCTCCCTGAATGCACGGGCGCAGGTGGCAGGTGTTATGGTTGCGGAATCTGCGCGTCGTGGCAGAAGCTACAGTTCCGAGCCTTCAGTCGTGTTTGAATTGCTGGACAAGGAAGGGGTTATACAAAGGGACACGGAGTCAAAACAAATAGCTGAAATCCGCGGAGAACTCTCGGTTGATCGTTTTGCCAGGGCCGGTAATCAACTTCGAAAAAGCTTGTCTGTGGCCAAGGTTGTATGCCAGGTGGGGAATAATTAGTTATGGTGGCATATTATTTGTATGTGCTAGTAAAAAATTAATAATGAACGCATAATGTCGGGGGGTATGAGTGTTTCTTCGGAGTAGCGGAATTGTATTTTTTTTCGGGCAAAACAGAAGCCTTGCCAGCCCTGTCCCCGGCTCTGGATCACAATGTGGTTCTTGATCCGGATAAGGTCAATCGCGATTTAAGGCTGGACCAGATTTCCCTTTTTTACAAAGGGATACCTTTCGTTGCGACCTGCAATATCCTGATTGCTTCCTTTGTCTTCTGGGCGCTATACCAGCCGGTTTTACAAACCGTACTTTTCTTTTGGCTCGGTTTTATGTTTCTGGTGTGCGCGGCAAGGTTTTTTGCCTGGCATCTGTTTAATGGCGCCGACTGGGAACACCATCCGGATCGCTGGTACCGGATTTATCTCGCCGGGACATTTATGACAGGGGCGACCTGGGCGTCAATAGTAGGATTTTTATTCCTGACGTCGTCGATACAGGACATTCTGGTCATTGTCTTTACCATTTCCGGCATGACGGCCGGGGCCCTTGTTTCGTCAGCCTCCTGTTTTCCGTCCTATCTTCTGTTTAATATTCCCCCGCTGTTTTCGCTGATCGGATATTTTCTGTTCGTCGGGCAGATTGAAATGGCGGCGATGGTCGGTTTCTATACGCTGTTTACCAATATGCTGGCCAAGAATCTCGAAGCCAGCATGCGCAACGCCTCCTACCTGAAAATCATGAACAAGCAGCTGGCGGAAATTGCTCTGAAAGAGAAGAATATTGCTGAGGGACAGGAAAAACTTCTTGAAAAACAGGTGGCAGAGCTTGAGCAGACTTACAAACAGTTGAAAGACAAGCAGGCGGCCTATGAAAAGGTCGTCGATGAAAACATGCGCTCCCGCGAAGAAGCGGAAAAAGCAAACCGGGCGAAAAGCGATTTTCTGGCCGCCATGAGTCATGAGATCAGGACTCCCATGAACGGCATGCTCGGAATGCTTTCCCTTCTCAAGGATACCAGCCTGAGTGACAAGCAGAAGGGTTATCTGAAAACGGCGGTTAAATCCGGCAAGATCCTTCTTCAACTGCTCAATGATATTCTCGACCTGACCAAGGTCGAAGCCGGCAAAATGGAACTGGAAATTGTGCCCTTCAATCTGGGGCAGATTTTGCAGGAGATATCCGACATCTGGGAAGCCAGGATCAGGGCTAAGGGACTAGAGTACAAGGTAACAATGGAGGATGTGGCTGATCGGCGCTGGCGCGGTGACCCGGTCCGGTTGCGGCAGATTCTGCATAATCTGGTCAGTAATGCCCTGAAGTTTACCATGCAGGGCAATATTATGATCAGAATTTCCCTGCTTTCGGAGGATGAACAATACGGCAGGCTGAAATTCACTGTTATTGATACCGGTATCGGTCTGGATATGGAGCAGGAATCCTATCTGTTTGAAAAGTTCAGCCAGGCGGATGCCTCTACCACCAGGAAATTCGGCGGAACCGGCCTTGGCCTGGCCATATGCCGGGAACTGGTATCCCTGATGGACGGTAATATTTCCGTCAGCAGCATCCCCGGTAAGGGCGCCGCCTTCAGTTTTACTGTCAGGCTGGAGCAGGATGCGGCGGATGAGGCAGGGGATGCGCCTGCAGAAACATTGCCGGACCGCAGGATGGGGCTTGTCTGTTCAAAGCCTGTGAAGGTGCTGGCTGCGGAGGACAATCATATCAACAGGGTTGTTGTGCAGTCCATGCTGAAGGCGGAAGGACTTGCCCTGCAATTTGTGCAAAACGGCCTGGAGGCCTTTCAGGCGGTTCGGGATGGTGATTACGACCTTGTCCTGATGGATATTCACATGCCTGAAATGGATGGTCTTGAAGCCACACGGCGTATCAGGGAGCTAAAGGGGGCGAAAGGAAAAATCCCTATTATTGCCCTGACGGCCAACGCCATGGCCGGGGATCGGGAAACCTATCTTCTTCATGGAATGGACGAATATGTCAGTAAACCGGTTGACGGAAAAACACTCTATACAGCCATGGCAAACCTGGTGGAGCCGCTGGAAGTCTATTTTGAAGAGATTGAACCTGTCCGGGAAGAGAACGTCCAGAAACATCAGGAAAAACTGGAAGCATTCATAAGCAGCATATCGGAAGGCTAGCAGGTCCTGCTACAGGACCTGCCCGTTGGAATATGATGTCAGCGAAATATGATGTCAGCTTTTCGGCTTGATATCGTTCTTTTCGAATACTTCGATCAGTTCGCCGGAGGCGGCCATTTCACGAATGATGTCGCAACCGCCGATAAACTCACCCTTGACATAAAGCTGGGGGATTGTCGGCCATTCGCTGAACTCCTTGATCCCTTCGCGAAGGGCGGGGTCCTGAAGCACGTCAAAGGCTTCAAAATCAACATTGTAATAATTCAGCACCTCGATCACCGCAGCGGAAAATCCGCACTGGGGAAACATCGGGCTGCCTTTCATGTAAAGAACAACATCGCTGTTTTTGATATCGTCTTCAATTCGGGTGAAAACCGGATTGCTCATTTCTACTTGTCCCTGAAATTATGTGTTTATTCTTCTGAGGTCTGCAGGGCGAGGGCGTGTAATGCCTCACCCATATTGCCCTTGAGGGCCTTATAGACCATCTGATGCTGTTGTACCCTGCTTTTTCCTTTAAAGGCACTTGAAACCACATGGGCCGCATAGTGATCGCCGTCGCCGCGCAGGTCCTGGATGGTGACCTTGGCATCGGGAAGGCTTTCCTTTATCAGTTTTTCTATTTCTGCAGCATCCATTGCCATCGTATCTGTACTCCAATTAGGTCTGACTTATACAGTTTGGCATCTGGCCAAATTCACGTCAAGACAACTGGCCTCTATATGGGGGCAAGTGGCGGAAATTTGAAGGGGAAAAATGTTTTTTTTAAACGCACAGGCTTAATCAAAACGGGCCGCAAAGCGGTCACCGGCAATGGTGCCGGAAACAATATTTCTGATCTTGCTGATCTGGTCCGCATCCAGTTCCTTTTTCCACTTTTCCGCCGCCGTTTTCGGGTCGCGGACGGTCTGGTGGTATTTCTCGTTGCTGCCGCTGTAATTCAGGCTGCTCTGCAGGAAGGCGTCGGTCTGATCATTGTAGGACAGGCCGCAGAACGCATAGAGTTTCCTGGTCACCCCAATGGGGTCATCGCAGAGGTCTTCATAGACAAGATCATAGCAGTTTTCGAGACCCTCGATGTCTTTCATGACTTTCTCGTTGAAGCTGACCCAGGTGCAGGCCAGTTGTTCCTCAAGAGACATTTCCTTTAATTTCTCGACAGTCCAGCCGCGCTCTTTTGACAGTGGCATGGCGGCGACTTCTTCATAAAAAACAACATTTTCCATCAGTTTCAATTTCCGGCCACGCAGCTGGGAGGAAACATAACCACAGGGATGTCTCAGGATATGCACGACCTTGCCTTCAGGGAAGGCCCGGGCAACAAGTCCGGTCCGGCAGTTGGAATTGACCGATTTCATCACCGGGACAATTTTTCCCTTGGCCATTTTGCGGCGGGATACAGCCGGCACCTTGACGTCGGACGGCAGGCTGAGGCGGTGGGCGACGGCGCCTATTACCTTAAGCATAAACAGGAACTTGGCCCGGAAGGCGTTCATGAAAGCGCTGAAATAGCTTTTCGGGAAAACGGGCAGGGAACCTGCCGACTTTAACTGCCGGACATCCCAGAGGCGGGTGAAATAGTCCCGTGTCGCGGGGATCAGCTTTTCTATTTCTTCGGACTTGGGAAAAAAGGGTACTTCCTCGGTCACGACAACTGAATCCGGTTCATGGCGGTACAATACATCCGGATGGCTGTCGAAAATCTTGGCCACCCAAGTGGTGCCGCTACGTGGTGAGCCGATTAAAAAGATCATTTTCATCCCCTGCTATTGTCCTGTCGCAGATTTTCCTTTTACATATTTAACAAGGATTTAGCACATAAAACCAACCAATTTGTTAATATGGTGCAAAAAGAAAGGCAGCAGAATTATTTTCCTGCTGCCTGTTTTGTCTGTTCTGTCTCAAGGATCAGTTTGCCATGTAACTGCGCATCCAGCCCGCGTGTTTTTCGCGCAGGGTGGCGACCGGTATGGAAAAGATTCCTTCAACTTCAAGGTTTTGGCCGGTTACGGTGCCGACTTTGGCGGCGGTAACGCCGGCATCTGATGCTGAAGCAAGGATGTTATCGGCGACCGAGACCGGAACAGACAGAATGTATCGCGCCTGATCCTCGCCAAATCCATAGGCATGCAGCGGCACCGCACCGGATTCAGATGCCACTTTCATGCCCAGACCAGAGGCAATGGCCATTTCAGCGAGGGCCACAAACAGACCGCCGTCGGATATGTCGTGACAGCTCTTGACGGTGCCGGCTTCAATCAGGCCGCGGACAAAATCACCGTTTTTCTTCTCCAGCGCCAGATCCACTTTCGGCGGCGCGCCTTCTTCACGGCCTTCCATCACATCAAGATAGAGGGATGAGCCAAGATGGCCGGTTGTTTCCCCGATCAGGATCAGTATTTCGCCCTCGGCTCTCGGGGCGATAGTTGCCATTTTATTGCTGTCTTTCAGCAGGCCGACACCGCCGATGGCCGGGGTCGGATGAATGCCGGTGCCGTTGGTTTCATTATACAGCGATACGTTGCCGGACACGACGGGGTAGTCGAGCGCCGTACAGGCATCGCGCAGCCCCTCGATACAGCCGACAAACTGGCCCATGATGTCCGGGCGTTCCGGATTACCGAAGTTGAGGCAGTTCGTGATGGCCAGTGGTGTGCCGCCGACGGCGGTGATATTTCGCCATGTCTCGGCCACAGCCTGTTTGCCGCCTTCATAGGGATCGGCGAAGCAGTAACGCGGTGTGCAGTCGGTGGAAATGGCCAGTGCCTTCTCTGTCCCGTGAATGCGGACGACAGCGGAATCGCCGCCCGGTTTCTGGATGGTGTCGGCCATGACCTGATGGTCATACTGTTCCCAGATCCAGCTGCGGCTGCAAAGTGCCGGTGAGCCGACCATTTTCAGCAGGGCTTCACCCAGGTCATCGGGGGCTGTGATGTCATCTGCAGACAAAACCGCCGCCGGGTCTTTTCTGACCCACGGACGATCATATTCGGGGCTGTTGTCAGCCAGCGGGCCGGCCGGAATGTCGGCCACGGTCTCGCCCTGGAACATGAGGGTCAGGTTGCCGGTATCGGTTATCTTACCGATCACGGCAAAATCCAGATCCCATTTACGGAAGATGGCTTCCGCTTCGCCCTCGCGGCCCGGCTTCAGAACCATCAGCATACGTTCCTGACTTTCGGACAGCATCATCTCGTAAGGGGTCATATGTTCTTCACGCTGGGGCACATTGTCCAGGTTCAGTTCAAAGCCGACACCGCCGCCGGAAGCCATCTCCACCGAGGAAGAGGTGAGGCCGGCTGCCCCCATATCCTGAATGGCGACAATGGCGTCGGTGGCCATCAGCTCAAGACAGGCTTCGATCAGCAGTTTTTCAGTGAAGGGGTCGCCAACCTGAACGGTGGGGCGTTTTTCCTCACTGTCCTCGGTGAATTCGGCAGAGGCCATGGTGGCGCCGTGAATGCCGTCACGGCCGGTCTTGGAGCCCACATAAACCACCGGATTGCCGACACCTGCGGCCGCAGAAAGGAAGATGTTGTTGGCGTCTGCAAGGCCGACGGTCATGGCATTGACCAGGATGTTGCCGTCATAGGATGGATGGAAATTGGTTTCGCCGCCGACGGTGGGCACACCGACACAGTTGCCATAGCCGCCGATGCCTTCGACCACACCGCTCAAGAGATGGCGGGTTTTCGGATGATCGGGGGAGCCGAAACGCAGGGCGTTCATATTGGCAATGGGACGCGCACCCATGGTAAAGACGTCCCGCAGGATACCGCCGACACCGGTGGCGGCACCCTGATAGGGTTCGATATAGGACGGGTGGTTGTGGCTTTCCATCTTGAAGATGGCAGCCTGGCCGTCGCCGATGTCAATCACACCGGCGTTTTCGCCGGGGCCCTGGATCACCCAGGGAGCCTTGGTCGGCAGGGTTTTCAGGTGAAGCTTGGAGGATTTGTAGGAGCAATGCTCACTCCACATCACAGAGAAAATACCAAGCTCGGTCAGGGTCGGCGTGCGGCCCAGGATTTTCAGCACAAGCTGGTATTCATCGTCACTCAGGCCGTGTTCCCTGATCAGCTCTTCAGTGATTTCCACGTTATTGTTCCACGTCATATCCCAATTCCTAACACTGGTCCTAATTCAGGCTGTTCAGCATGCTTTCGAAAAATCCGCGTCCGTCGGTGCCGCCCTGGGCATCTTCGATCAGTCGTTCCGGATGAGGCATCATGCCGAGAATATTCTTGCGCCGGTTGATGATGCCGGCAATGTCGTTGCGGGAGCCGTTGGGATTGTCCATATAGCGAAATACCACACGGTTCTGATCTTCGAGTTCCTTAAGGGTATCATCGTCGGCAAAATAATTGCCGTCGTGATGAGCAACCGGAATATTGATGATCTGGCCCTGCTTATAGGCATTGGTATAAGGGGTATCGCTATTTTCCACCCTCAGGTCCACATGTTTGCAGACGAATTTCAGGCTTTCATTGCGCATCAGGGCGCCGGGAAGAAGTCCGGTCTCGGTCAATACCTGGAAGCCGTTGCAGACCCCGAAAATATTGACACCCTTGTCGGCCCGGGCAATCACTTCCTTCATCGCCGGGGAGCGTGCCGCCATGGCGCCGCAGCGCAGGTAATCCCCGAAGGAAAAACCGCCGGGCAGGGCGATCAGGTCCACATCGGGGATTTCACTATCCTGATGCCAGACGATATGTGGTTTCTGTCCCGTTACCTTTTCCAGTGCGACGATCATGTCCCTGTCGCAGTTGGAAGCCGGAAAAACAACTACAGCGCTTTTCATAGACGCAATTCCCAAATAAGTTAAAGCCCTCAGGCGAGGGCGTCAGTCAGTCAGTCGATATCGATGGCGTAATTTTCGATCACCGTGTTGGACAGCAGTTTCCTGCACATTTCTTCCACGGCGGCAATTGCCTTGTCCTTGTCGGTCTCAGCCAGGTCCAGTTCAATGAACTTGCCCTGACGGACATCGTCAACACCGTCGAAGCCGAGGGCGGCAAGGGCGTGTTGAATGGCTTTGCCCTGGGGATCAAGAACGCCGTTTTTCAAGGTTACATGTACACGTGCTTTCACGGTGTATCCCTTTCTGAATGTCTAATCGTTATTCTGCAGTTTCCAATGAAATGCCCAGTCTGCGGGCAACTTCCTGATAAGCTTCCACTTCACCGCCGAGATCACGGCGGAAACGGTCCTTGTCCAGTTTCTCGCCGGTTTCAAAATCCCAGAGGCGGCAATTGTCCGGGCTGAATTCATCGGCCAGAACAAGCTGGACGGTATCTTCTTCCACGAGGCGGCCGTATTCCAGTTTGAAATCCACCAGTTCAATGCCGATGGCGGCAAACATGCCTCTGAGGAAATCATTAATCTGCAGGGTCATGCTGAAAATTTCGTCCAGTTCCTCATCACTGGCCAGACCCAGGACCAGGATATGCTCCTCAGCCATCAGCGGATCGCCAAGATCGTCGTTCTTGAGGGAAAACTCGACGATCGGGCGGGCGAGGCGCGTGCCTTCCTCTACGCCGAACTTTTTCGACATGGAACCGGCGGCAATGTTGCGGACGATCACCTCGAGAGGAACGATTTCCACTTTTTTGACCAGCTGTTCCCGATCGGAAAGCCGTTTGATGTAGTGGGTCGGGATGCCAATCCCGGCAAGCCGCGTCATGACCAGGTCAGTGATCCGGTTATTTATGATACCCTTGCCGGCGATGGTGCCCTTCTTGAGATTATTGAAGGCTGTGGCATCATCCTTGAAATACTGAATAATAGTACCGGGTTCAGGCCCCTCATACAGAGTTTTGGCCTTACCCTCATAAAGTTTCACGCCCTTGGTCATATGGGGAACCTTAAAAGTTAAAAACATTAAGAATCAAGCGAGGCGACCATATATCATAAAATTGTCAAATTCAATGAGCCAAAACGAGAAAAGGGGCTTAAAATCCCAACTTGAAATTCCTATATAAAAAATATGGAAACCTTCGCCTTTATGGCGTACATATGACCACAAAGATTACTGTCAATTGGACGACGCAAACAGGAGTTTTGGAAAATGACCCAGTTCGAAGACCGGGAACAGACGTTCGAAAAGAAATATGCAAAAGACGAGGAAAAAGAATTCAAGATCGTTGCCCGGCGCAATAAGCTTCTTGGATTGTGGGCTGCTGGCCTGATGGGCCTGGAAGGCGACGCAGCAGCGTCCTATGCCAGGGAAGTGGTTGAGGCAGATTTCGAAGAAGCCGGTCATGAAGATGTTTATCGCAAGGTCAAGGGTGACCTGGACACCAAGGGCGTGGATGTATCCGAACACCAGCTGCGCCGTGAAATGGACGATAAACTGGCCGAGGCCCGCGAGCAGCTGAAAAACTGAGAGACATCCGTCTCAGGCTAAATCATTTAAACCACTCTTCCGTCGTGAAGGGTGGTTTTTTATTTTTCATCCGGTTGCCGGCGAATGTCGTAAGATGGGGCAGGAACAGGAATGATGACAACAGTTGTATGGTTGCGCCGGGATCTCCGGCTTATCGATAATCCGGCGCTTTATCATGCTGCCAGGCGAGGACCTGTGATTCCGCTCTATATACTGGATGAGCAGGAGGATATGGGGGGGGCAAGCTGCTGGTGGCTGCATCACAGTCTGCGGGCGCTGCAGGGCCAGTTCCAGTCATTTGACTGCCCGCTGATCCTGCGCCGGGGCGATGCCTTGTCCATACTGCAGGAATTAATCCGGGACAGCGGTGCCGACGCCCTTTACTGGAATCGCCTGTATGAACCCCGAACCATTCAACGGGACAGGGAAGTCAAGACGACCCTTCAGGCGGAAGGGCTCGAGGTCAAAACCTTCAACAGCAGCCTGCTCAATGAGCCCTGGGAGGTGCAGACGGGACAGGGCGGTCCTTACAAAGTCTTTACACCATACTGGCGGCAGGCCGGCGGCCAGATCACGGCGAAACAAACCCTGCCTGTGCGGGATCTGGGCAGTCAGGATAGAGAAACAGCCTCCGATGACCTCAGGGATTGGGCTCTTTTGCCAGCAAAACCTGACTGGTCCGGCGGGCTGGCCTGGCGCTGGACGCCGGGGGAGAAAGGAGCTCTGGACAGGTTCGACCGATTTCTTGAGCAGCGGCTGCAACTCTATGCAGATAAAAGGGACTTCCCTGCGGTTGGAGCCATTTCGGGACTTTCCCCCCACCTGCATTTCGGCGAAATCAGTGTGCGGGACATCTGGAACCGGCTGGGTCATTTCGAGGATGTGGCCGGGGTTGAGACATCTGTCGCCAAATTCAGAAGCGAACTCGGCTGGCGGGAATTCAGCAGTCATCTGCTCTATCATTTTCCGGAAATCCCCGAAAAACCGTTCCGGTCTCAGTTCTCAGTATTTCCCTGGCAGGAGGATGAAGCGCTTCTTACCCGCTGGCAGCAGGGCCGAACCGGGTATCCCTTTGTCGATGCGGGCATGCGGGAACTGTGGCAGACAGGCTTCATGCATAACCGCGTGCGCATGGTTGTGGCATCCTTCCTGACCAAGAACCTGCTGATCCCCTGGCAAAAGGGGGCTGAGTGGTTCCGGGATACACTTGTCGATGCGGATCTGGCCAGTAACAGTGCGAGCTGGCAGTGGGTGGCGGGCTGCGGCGCTGATGCCGCCCCCTATTTTCGCATCTTCAATCCGGTGACCCAGGGGCAGAAATTCGACCCCCAGGGAAAATATATCCGCAAATGGGTGCCGGAACTCAGGGATCTGGACGGAGATGAAATCCATACACCCTGGAAAGTGGCAAAAGAAAGGACCGGGAATTATCCCGATCCTGTCGTTGATTTGTCTGTCAGTCGCGAACGGGCGCTCGCGGCCTATAAAAGCATCAAATAAAGCTTATTCGCCGAAAACCCGTTTGAAGATCGTGTCCACATGTTTGGTGTGGTAGCTCTCGTCAAACTTGGAGTCGATCTCTGCCTCAGAGAGTTTGGCGGAAACTTCCGGATCATTTTTCAGCTCGGTGGCGAAATCGGCACCCTGTTCCCAGACCTTCATGGCGTTGCGCTGAACCAGGCGATATGAATCTTCGCGGCTGACACCAGCCTGGGTGAGGGCAAGCAGAACACGCTGGCTGTTATGAAGGCCACCAAGCTTGTCCATATTTTTCTGCATGTTTTCCGGATAGACCACCAACTTGTCCATAACCATGGTCAGGCGGGCGAGGGCAAAATCCAGGGTCACGGTGGCGTCCGGACCGATCATCCGTTCGACAGAGGAATGGGAGATATCCCGTTCGTGCCAGAGCGCCACATTTTCCATGGCGGGAATGCTGTAGCTGCGGATCATCCGGGCCAGGCCAGTCAGATTTTCTGTCAGGATCGGATTACGTTTGTGCGGCATGGCGGAGGAGCCTTTCTGGCCCTTGGAGAAGAATTCCTCGGCTTCCAGAACTTCGGTGCGCTGCAAATGCCGGATTTCCACGGAAAGCCGTTCAATGGAACTGGCGATCACACCGAGGGTGGCAAAGAACATGGCGTGGCGGTCGCGTGGAATCACCTGGGTGGAAACCGGCTCCGGCTCCAGGCCCATGGCCTTGGCCACATGCTCTTCCACCCGCGGGTCGATATTGGCGAAGGTGCCGACGGCGCCGGAAATGGCGCAGGTGGCAATTTCCTTGCGGGCGTTGACAAGCCGTTCCCGGTTGCGGCTGAATTCGGCATAGGCTTCGGCCATTTTAAGTCCGAAGGTGACGGGTTCCGCATGAATGCCGTGGCTGCGGCCGATACAGACGTCAAATTTATGCTCCATGGCCCGGCGTTTCAGAACCGTCAGAAGTTCGTCCAGATCGTTGAGCAGGATATCGCTGGCTTTCACCAGCTGTACGTTCAGGCAGGTATCGAGAACATCGGAAGAGGTCATGCCCTGATGAACGAAACGGGCTTCCGGGCCGACATATTCAGCCAGTGATGTCAGGAAGGCGATCACGTCATGCTTGACTTCCCGCTCGATCTCGTCAATCCGGTCGATATCGAAGTTGCCCTTTTCCCAGATGGTTTTTGCCGCTTCCTTGGGGATGACGCCAAGCTCGGCGAGCGCGTCGCAGGCATGGGCTTCAATTTCAAACCAGATCTGGAACCGGCTCTGCGGCTCCCAGATGGAGGTCATAACTTCACGGGAATAGCGAGGGATCATGTCTTTTCCTGTCTCATACTGTCGGGATTGTTAAAGGGCAGGCTGTAGCAGAGATTGGCACAAGGCTCAAGATTTTATAGTGCTAATTCAATATTCCGGAAGTTAATGCAGGATTTTTATCTCCGGACAAAAGCCCGCGCGCGCTGCTGCGCCTCTGAAATTTCACTTTTATCACTATTATTGACAACGGTATTTGTCACCACGTTGACCATTTTTTCAGCCAGGGGCTTGTCCACCAGCCGGGCTGAAAGATACATCCACTTCATTACTTCAATCCTTTTTTCCCGGGTATCCGCCTCTTTGGCGTTCAACATTGCCCAGACACATTGGGACAGGGCATATCCATCATCTGCAGCATCGAGGTATAATATCATGGCTTGATGTGGGTTCTGCTTTCCGATAACGCCGGAAAGAAGAAAATCCGCCTGAGTATGTTTCGCCAGGGTAACGCCATTCTGCGCAGCTGCTTCCATAAAGTGATAGGCTTTTTCGAGGTCTTTGGGGACACCGCGTCCTTCAAAATATATTTTTCCCAGTTGAAACTGCGCAAAACCATGGCCGGCGTCTGCCGCCTTTTGGAACCAGTTTAATGCAGCGATCGGATCGGCTGCAACACCTCTTCCCTCGAAATATATCTGACCCAACCGGAACATGGCCGCGGGATCGCCATCGCTTGCCTGTTGTTTATATTTTTCTTTGGTTTCAGCCATATAGGCGGAAAGATCAAAGTCCTTTGAGCCAGAATTTTTCTTGATTGTGGCCCAGAAGGCGGATTCTTCCCAGTCCTGAGGCACGCCGTTGCCAAAGGCGTAAAACTGGCTGAGGAGCTCTTGGGCTACAGTGTGTCCCTTCTGTGCTTCGGGATATAGATATTTTACGGCAGTAACATAGTCCCGGGTATTGAACGCTTGCATACCTTTCTGAAGCGCGGTTTCGGCATTTTGCGCGCTCAGGGAATGTGCATGTAAAAAGGATAAAAAGATAAAGACTAAATAGAAAAACGCGCGTCGCATCAGAGACCCCCTGCTCATGATTAAATAGAACTGGAGGATACCATACTTGGAAACAGAAAGTCCAAGTCCGTATCTGAAGTTGCCGGATTCCACATGTTGGGGGGGGAGCTCGATGATAAAATCGGAAGAACTGAATGGGGGTTTGCTTCAATATTCAGGGTAATCCGGAGAGTTCCGGTTTTTTTGAGAAAATAGGGCTTATTCCTCGTGCAGGCTTATTTCACCGCTTTTTTGTAGTGCCCGGATTGACCGGTCAATGGGTATAACTAGATCCTGATGTTTTTTATGTACATAGTGATAGACATAAAACTCCATAAAGTGCGGGTTCAGTAACTTTATATCCCTGTATTCTGGGATTTTTGCGAGAAGATCCGGGCCGATGACGTCTGTCAGGAGAGCAAAATCTATTCTTTCCGCAATTAACAGGTCAAATAAATGCGTGGGATTATTGGCTGGAATCAGATTAAAAGTGCTTTTGGCACCGGCAGCGAAAAATGTACCCCCGAGCAAGCCGATTTTATACCCGGCAAGGTCAGGCCAGTTCTGGAAGCTCTTGTCGGTTTTCAGCGAATAGAGCCCAACCCGGACAATATAAATTGGCGTCGGGACCCGTATCAAATTCGGGTAGTTGTCCGTGATATTGTAGATCCGCGAACACTCGGCATCCACAATTCCCTCGTTGGCGAGCATAATAGACCTTTTGGGCGGGAAACCCTGGATTTCAATATCAATGTTGATCCGGTTATAGATTTTGGACAAAGTTCTCACGACAGTAGGGCTTTTGGTCAGCCCTTCGGTGCAGCTGATGCGAAGCCTGTCAGGTTGCAGTTTTTCCCCTGCCGATACCTCGGTGTGAACGCTGTTCAGGAGCGTCAGGCACAAGAGAAGGGTGCAGCATTTCAGCATAAAAACCTGTCTGAACATTAATGTTGAGGCAGTATTTAAAGGCTCTAATGTATCATAAATGGGGTAATTTGAAACAGCCATGATCCGAAGATCGCGGAAAGATGTCATTTCCGGTCAGTGGCAGATTCTCATATAGGCAGGTCATTGCGGAAAAAGTCGGTCCAGTATGCCAGCGGCATCGGTTATTTGCGATGCCCCATAGACAAAATTGCGCCCGTCGCCAAGCCGTGTGGAACAGAACTGGGCGCTGACATCAGCCGGCGCATATTGCAGCATCAGGGAGGCCTGCAGGCTGAGCGCCATTTTTTCCACGATGATGCGGGCGTTTCTTTCCAGGCTTGCAGCATCCATAATGAGATCCCGGAGTTTTTCCAGGGTCAGGTCCAGATCACCATTCTGCCCGAGGGCAGGGGATAGCTGATGGAAAAATAGATCAAGAGCTTCCGGTTCTTTTGCCAGGGTGCGCAGGATGTCCAGGCAGATCACATTGCCGGACCCTTCCCAGATGCTGTTGAGCGGCGCTTCCCGGTACAGGCGCGGCATGATGCCTTCCTCCACATAGCCGGCCCCGCCAAGGCATTCCATACATTCATAGACAAAGTTGGGACAGCGTTTGTTGTGCCAGAATTTGGCGACGGCCACGGCGAGGCGGGCATAGGTCCGGGCCTCGTTATTATGGCTCGCCTCGTCGAATTTATGGGCCAGATGCAGGAAAGTCAGGACTCCGGCTTCAAGGTCAAGGGCGAGGTCAGCCAGAACAGACAACATCAACGGCTGGTCGATCAGTTTTTTCTGGAAGGCTGAGCGGTGGCGGGCATGGTGGACCGCCTGGGCCAGGGCCTGCCGCATCAGGGAGACAGGGGCGATGGCGGTATCCAGCCGGGTATGGTGGACCATATCCATGATGGTGGCGACCCCGCGGCCTTCTTCACCGACCAGGACCGCCCAGGTGTCCTGATATTCGATCTCGCTGGAGGCATTGGCATGATTGCCCAGCTTGTTTTTGAGACGCTGGATGAAGAAGTTATTGCGGCTGTCGTCGGGCCGGAAACGGGGCATAAAGAAGCAGCTCAGGCCCGCATCCGTATAGGCCAGGGTCAGGAAGGAGTCGCTCATGGGGGCGGAGCAGAACCATTTATGGCCTGTCAGCAGGTAACCATCCCCCGATTTGACCGCTTTTGTGCTGTTGGCGCGCACGTCGGAGCCGCCCTGTTTTTCGGTCATGGCCATACCCATGGTGCAACCGTCTTTCAGATGGGCCGGGATCATGCGGCTGTCATAGCTGCGGGAGATGAGTTTCGGCAGCCATTCATCCCTGAGCTCGGGCGCCTGCTCGATAATAGGAATGCCGGCATAGGTCATTGTCAGCGGACAACAGACGCCGGCCTCGACCTGGTGCAGCATATATTCCAGCGCCGCATGATGCAGGTGTCCATCCTGTGTGTCCTCTTCCCAGGCGACGGAGGAAAGACCCGAGCCTTTACCAATTGACATCATCTCGTGATAGGAGGGATGAAACTCCACCTCGTCGATGCGTTGGCCAAACCGGTCAAACAGTTTGAGTTTGGGTGGATTTTCATTGGCCAGCCGGCCATGTTCGAGATGTTCCTCGGTCCCCAGCTGGGCGCCGGTATAGACCAGGTTTTCAAAGGAACTGCCCGTGCTTTCCCGTTTGACGGCTTCCTGCAGGACCGGGTCAGAGGTAAACATGTTGTAATTTTCCAGGGCAGGAGGCTGGTTGGTTACCTCATGGGTGCTGAGTTCGCAATGGGGATTGAAATAGGACATGTCTCGGCCTCCTGTATTTTTCATATTCTAGCAGTCGAGACCAGAAACGCCAAATCATTAAAACGATCGTTTTAGAGCAGGCCCAGGGACCGGAAACTCTGGTGTCCGGTTTTGGAGATGATCAGGTGGTCATGCAGCCTGATGCCAAGCTGACTGCCGATTTCCTCGATCTTTCGTGTCATCTCGATATCGTCCCGGCTGGGCGTGGGGTCGCCGCTGGGGTGATTATGGACGATGATCAGGGCGGTGCTGTTGAGCTCCAGGGCCCGCTTGATGATCTCCCGCGGATAGACCGGTGTGTGATCGATGGTGCCTTTCTGCTGGATTTCATCCTTGATCAGGCGGTTCTTTTTATCAAGAAACAGGATGCGGAACTGTTCATGGCTTTCATGCGCCATAGCCGCCTGACAATAATCCAGAAGGGCCTGCCAGTTGGTCAGCACCGGTTGTTCCAATACTTTCGTTTGGGCGAGGCGAACCGCGCTGGCTTCGGCCAGGCGGATGGCGGAGATCACCGTATTGCCGACTCCACTGATTTCCAGCAATCGTTTTTCGGGGGCGGAAAGCACACCGGCATAATCGCCAAAGGTGGAGATCAGCTGTTTTGCCAGTGGTTTCATGTCTCTGCGCGGAACAGCGAGGCAGAGCAGGAGTTCAAGCAGTTCATAATCGGCCAGAGAACCGGGACCGGATTTTCTGAGTTTGTCTTTCAGGCGCTGGCGGTGGCCAACATAATGGGCATTTTCCTGGTCTGACATCGCTCCCCGGTCATTGTTCGATTAGTCGTATGGTGGTTTGGTCCATCCTTTTGGCGACCTGGTGAAAATCTCCACGCCGTCGGCGGTTACTCCCATACTGTGCTCAAACTGGGCGGACAGGGACTTGTCCCGTGTCACCGCCGTCCATCCGTCGCTCAACACCTTAACTTCCGGTGTGCCCAGATTGATCATGGGTTCGATGGTGAAAAACATGCCTTCCTTCAGTTCAGGCCCTTCGCCCGGTTGGCCGTAATGCAGGATATTTGGCGCATCATGGAAAATGCGTCCCAGGCCGTGTCCGCAGAACACCTCGACCACGCCACAGCGTTCGCTTTCGGCATATTCCTGGATGGCATGGCCGATGTCGCCTATGGTGTTGCCCGGTTTGACCTGGGCAATACCACGCATCAGGCATTCATAGGTAATGTCGACCAGTCGTTTGGCCTTGACTGGCGGAGTGCCGGCAAAAAACATGCGGCTTGTATCGCCGTACCAGCCATCGACAATCGGGGTCACGTCAATATTGATAATATCGCCGTCTTTCAGCTTTTTAGGCCCCGGTATGCCGTGACAGACCACATGATTTACAGAGGTACAGATGGATTTCGGAAAACCGCGATAGTTGAGCGGCGCCGGGACATGCCCATGATCAACGATATATTCATGACAGATCCGGTCCAGTTCCTCGGTGGTCACACCTGGTTGAATATAGGGCGTAATCATATCCAGGACGGAGGCGGCAAACTGCCCGGCCTTGCGCATGCCTGCGAAATCGGCCGCGTCATGGATCTTGATGGCGTTTGTGGCTTCCAAAGGGGCCTCTGAAGCTTTTACATATTTCATTCTATACCCGTTTCGTTCCGGCTATTTCCACAGGCCGGTCTACTCTGATTTCATTCTGGTCGAGGGCGCAGCTGTAACAAACTGCCTCAACCCCGCTGGCCAATGCGGTACTTAGCGCGTCTGCGTAGGCCGGGTCAATATCTTCAGCTATTTTGAATATATTACAATCTTCTCGTTGTACAAGATAGACCATCATTGCCCGAAAGCCTTCTTTTACCATATCGGTCAGCTCGTTCAGGTGTTTTGTCCCCCGGGCGGTGACCGCATCGGGGAACTCGGCAACATCCTGTTCCCGTTTAAGGGTTACATTCTTCACCTCGACATAACAGTCCGGCTGGCTTGCATGATCCGACAGGAATATATCGATGCGGCTGTTCTGGCCGTATTTCATTTCCCGGCGCAGATTGTCATAGCCCCGAAGTTCAGAAATAGCGCCCTCGAGGATGGCTTCCTCGACAATTTTGTTGGGATGTGAGGTGTTGATGCCGACCAGGGCGTCCTCCACCCTGACCAGTTCCCATTTCCAGGAAAGCTTTGCCTTGGGGTTGGTGGCCGGGGACAGCCACACTTCGCTGCCGGGATCCTTGAGGCCCATCATGGAACCGGAGTTGGCACAATGGGCGGTAACGATCTCGCCGTTTTCCAGCTCCACATCGGCCAGAAAGCGCTTGTATCTTTTGATCAGGGTTCCGCGTGTAAGTTTTTCTGTAAATTTCATGAGCACAGGGTATAGTCGGAAAAACAAATAATGGCAATCTGACATATGGCTTATCGGGTATGAATAACAGGAAAACAGTCACCGCCGCGATGATTATTATCGGCGATGAAATTTTGTCCGGGCGGACGAAGGACGCCAATCTCAATCATCTGGCCAACTGGCTCGGCGATCACGGCATTCAGCTCAGGGAAGTGCGTGTCATCCCCGATGAAAGCGATGTCATCGTGCGGACTGTGAACGAGTTGCGGGCCGCTTTTGACTATCTGTTTACCACTGGCGGCATCGGCCCGACCCATGATGATATTACGTCAGAGAATATCGCCCGGGCCCTGGACCGGCCTTTCGTTCAGAACCCGGAAGCCTACGAGGTGCTCAAAGATCATTACGGACCCGAAGGGCTGACCGAGGCGCGCCTCAGGATGGCGATGATGCCGGAAGGGGCGGAACTGATCGACAATCCGATCAGCCGGGCGCCCGGCATTCATGTCGAGAATATCTTTGTCTTGGCCGGTATTCCGGTTGTGATGCAGTCTATGTTGATGGATGTTGGGAAAAAGATTACCGGTGGTGACAGGATGATCAATAAAACCATCCATGTGTTCCGGGGGGAAAGTGTCTTTGCCGATATCCTGGGCCAGGTCAATGATGTCTTTGACGAGGTCTCCATCGGCAGCTATCCCTTTTACCATGAGCGGGCTTACGGCGCCACATTCGTCCTCAGATCCGCCGACGAGGTGGCGCTGGACGAAGCAATCGGGATGCTGAAGAAAAAAATCACCAACGACGGCTACGAGTGTTTTGACGGCGAACCCGCCTTCAAGTCAAAGCCTGTGGATTAGGCAGGGCAGGCAGGACGCAGGCCCGAAAAATTTAAAAGCCTGTTTATTTCCTTACCAGAATATGCCATATCCGGTTTCGTCTACTTTCAGTCAGGGATGCGCCTGTGGTGAAATTGGTAAACACAACAGACTTAAAATCTGTCGACCGTATGGTCTTGCCGGTTCAAGTCCGGCCAGGCGCACCATTTCTAATTGCCTGTGTCCAACAGGAAAAAAAACCGGTTATACTGAGGTGAGATGATATTTTCTGACTGAGGCTTGTGAGTAGCCGATCATTTTAGAGCATTTCCATGTTTAAAGAGTTCATTTTAGCGACAAGCCCGGCCGCGTTATCTGCTCAGGAAACCGTAGACGAAGACAATCGTCTTCATATCGAGGTGCATGAAACTTCCAGCCTGCCAGTGATCAGGCTTTGGACAAATCATACAACTATTGTCGTTCCCGGGCGTGACAGCCGGGTACCGGAATTTCCGCAGGCCTGTGAAATCATGAAAAAACACGGCATAGGGGTTGCTGTCAGGACGTCCGGCGGCACGGCAGTGCTGCACAGCTCCCGGGTGTTGAATGCCTCCGTGATTTTTCCGATTCCAAAAACAGAAAAAGTCTCGATGGAAACGGGGTATGAAAAACTGAGAATCCTGTTTGACCTTCTTGTGCCGGAGCTTGCCGGGCGGGCGTATTTTTCTTCCGTTCCCGGCGCCTATTGTGACGGGGATTATAATCTTGTCGTGGACGGCCGGAAAATTGCCGGGACGGCACAGCGCATAAAGTCCGCCGGTACCAAAGTTGACCACAGGACCGTGCTGGCGCATATGAGCCTTCTGGTTGATATTGATGCACCTGAAATGGAGCGGACGATCAACCTTTATTATGAAGCATTACAATCGGAGACAAGAGTAGCCGAGGGCGTTTCCACAGGTATTGACAGGCTGTGCTCTGATAAGCTGACCTGTGTCGGGCTCATCGACAGGTTTACGGAAAATTATGTCCATGGCACCTTTGACGCTTGTCGTTGATCAGGGTTGAATGTCCCGGTCCTGCAAAATCCAGCCTGCGCCGTCAGTATGAGGAAGTTGTGTAATAACCTGCTATTGCTTCTTTTTTTGATTTCTGTCAATTGTTGTTCTCCTGCCAGAAACGGCGCATTAGGAAACAGGATGAAATGATGAGATATTTATTGCAGTTGGTTGTGTTTATTGCCATGGCGGGACAAACCGTTCTTGCCGAAGAACAGCCCGAGCGGGCGCGTGATATTGGTATCCCGTTTGAGGGAACGCCCGGGGCGTTGAATGCCATTACGGATGTTGCGGGGGTCACCGTGGGGCATGAAACCATTATCCGGGACGAGGAAGACGGCAGAGCTGTCAGAACCGGCGTGACCGCAATTCTGCCCCGTGGCAAGGTGACAAGTAATTTGCCGGTTTTTGCAGCGTCCTTTGCCCTGAACGGCAACGGGGAAATGACCGGAACGGCCTGGATTGAGGAATCTGGTATGCTTGAAGGGCCCGTTATGCTGACCAATACCCATAGTGTCGGGGTTGTCCGTGACGCGACGATCGCCTGGCGGGTCGCGGCTGGCGGCGCCGATGCCAGCGGTTACTGGTGGTCCCTGCCGGTAGTGGCGGAAACCTGGGACGGGGATCTCAACGATATTAACGGTTTCCACGTTAAGCCTGAGCACGCCCGGGCGGCGCTTGACCATGCAACAGGCGGAGCGGTGGCCGAAGGCAATGTGGGCGGCGGCACCGGCATGATCTGCCATGAATTCAAATGCGGGATCGGCACGTCTTCACGGGTGGTGAAAACCACGGACGGTCCCTTTACGGTTGGCGTCCTGGTTCAGGCCAACTACGGCGTCCGGGATACCCTGCAGATTGCCGGGGTGCCGGTCGGCAGGCATATGAGAGATCATCTCCTTTATGCCGGGGGAGAGACAATGGCCCCGGATTCGGGCTCCATCATCATTGTGGTGGCAACCGATGCGCCGCTATTGCCGCATCAGATGAAGCGGCTCGCCAAAAGGGCTTCGATGGGCCTTGCCCGCAACGGCAGTTATGCAGGCAACGGTTCGGGGGATATTTTTATCGCCTTTTCAACAGCAAATGACAAGGCGGTGCAGAACGGCCCTGCAGTTCCCCTGACCATGATGACCAATGATTCGCTGGATCCGCTTTTCCTCGCCACTGTGCAGGCGACGGAAGAGGCCATTATCAATGCCATGATTGCGGCGAAGGATATGAAGGGACAAAATGGTTATGAGGTGAAAGCTATTTCTCATGAAAAACTGAGGGAAGTTCTCAAAACCTATAACAGGCTTGCAAACTAGAGTGGAAGTCCGGCCGGCGGAAAATGCCGGCCGGACAATATATTTTATTCCTTAATGCCGATCAGATCGAAGAAAAAGGCCAGTTCAAGCGCCTTGTCCCGATATTGTTTGTAGCGACCGGAAGAGCCGCCGTGACCGGCGTCCATATTCACATCAAAGATCAAAAGGTTGTCGTCTGTCTTGTAATCACGCAGTTTGGCAACCCACTTGGCAGGTTCGAAATACTGCACCTGTGAATCACGCAATCCGGTGGTCACCATGATGTTCGGATAATCCTTGCGTTCCACATTGTCATAAGGCGAATAGGATTTCATATAGTCATAATATCCCTTTTCATTCGGGTTGCCCCATTCGTCATATTCGTTTGTGGTCAGCGGGATTGAACTGTCCAGCATCGTGGTAACCACATCGACGAACGGCACCTGGGCCGCCACTCCCTTGTAGAGTTCCGGCGCCATGTTGAGGACGGCGCCCATCAGAAGCCCGCCGGCGCTTAGGCCTACGGCAAAAACCTTGTCCTTGTCCCCATATCCCTGGGCGGTAAGGCCCTTGGTGACGTCGATGAAGTCGGTGAAGGAGTTTTTCTTGTGATACAGCTTGCCGTCCTCGTACCACTCCCGTCCCAGCATCTGACTGCCGCGAATATGGGCCAGGGCATACACAAAGCCCCGGTCGAGAATGGACAGTCTGGCGGCGTCAAATGTAGCCTCCTCAGTATCGCCATATGATCCGTAGGCATATTGATACAGCGGGTTGGTGCCGTCTTTTTTGAATTTGTCCTTACGGTAGACGAGGGAAACCGGCACTTCCTTGCCGTCCCTTGCCTTGATAAAGATTCGTTCGCTGGCGTAATTGGTCGGATCAAAACCACCAAGGATTTCTTCCTGTTTCAGGATGGTGCGCCGTCCGTCCGTCAGGTCATATTCATACACCGTATCAGGTGTGGTCAGGCTGCTGTAAAAAACGCGCATCTTATCTGTGTTGATTTCCGGGTTGTAGCCGAAATAGGCGGCATAGGCCGGGTCATCAAATTTCAGGAAGCTGTTCTGGCCGGTCTGGATATTCTGCACGCGGAGGCGGGTGACTCCGTGTTCCTTTTCCCTGACAACCAGATACTCCGAGAAAACCTCGAAGTCGGAAACGTAGACGTCAGGCCGGTGAGGGATGACATCGACCCATTTTGATTTGTCGCTTGTCTCTTTGCCGGAAACTTTCATCAGGCGGAAATTTTTGGCGTTCCAGTTGGTGCGGATATAATAGTCGTCGCCCAGTTTGGAGAATTCATATTCATGGCCTTCCTCGATAGAAAGGAACGGCGTGAACTCACTTTCCGGTTGATCGGCATCGATGATGTCCGCACCGGTCTTTGTGGTATGTTTATGGAAAATATAGATCACACTGTCGTCACGGGTTTTCCCGATGTAGGTGTAAAAGGTGGGATCTTTCTCTTCATAAACCAGGACGTCGTCTTTCTGGTCCGTGCCAAGTATGTGACGATAAACCTGGTACCCCAGCAGGGTCTGCAGGTCTTTTTTGATATAAAATACGGTTTTGTTGTCATCGGCCCAGACAATAACACCGGAGGTATTTTCCAGTCTGTCGTCGTAAGTCTGTCCCGTGGCTAAATTTTTGAATTCGATGATATACAGGCGCCGGCTCAGGGCATCTGTGGAATAGGCCAGAATATTGTTGTTTGTGCTGACCGCCAGTCCGCCGAGGGAGAAAAATTCTTTGCCTTCCGCCAGCTTGTTCACATTCAGGATAATTTCTTCGTCGGCGTCCATGGTGCTGGCACGTCGGGCGTAAACCGGATATTCTTGGTCGCCTGTGAAATTGCTGTAGTACCAGTATCCGTTCTTTTTATAGGGTACGGATGAATCGTCTCGCTTGATACGTCCCTTGATCTCCTCGAAAAGTTTTGCCTGCAAGCCTTCTGTATGGGCCATCACGCTTTTGGTGTAGGCGTTTTCTGCGTCAAGATAGGCAAGGACTTCCGGATCCTTGCGGTCGTCGTCCCTGAGCCAGTAATAATCGTCAACCCTAACATCGCCATGGATTTCCATCGTGTAGGGAACTTTTTTGGCCACCGGGGCTTTGACGGTTTCGGATTGTTCCGAGGAGGCAGTATTTTGAGGGGTGCTGTTATCACACCCCCAAAGGGCCAGTGTCAGGCCCAGGGCAAGTATCGGAGTTATTTTCATCTGGTATCCCTTCAAGTGTTGTCTTTCGGCTTATGTTCATTGCGGGCCACCTTTGGACGGTTGGCTAAAGTCCCGCATAATCCTTAAATCGTTCCAGTGTGTCAGCGCCGAGCGCGTCTTTCAGCGGTTGCAGATGTGCCTCGAAATGCTGCCAGACACCTTTGCTTTTCCGGTAAATCGGTTGCCGGACCTGCTGGGAACTGGCGGTCCGGACTGCCCGCTTGTTTTTGTAAAATTCAAAACATTGATCTTCTACATCCACGCCGCAGTGGTCGAGCAGGCGGCTGATCTGGTGTTCCGTGTCCTCGATCATATTTTCATACTGGACACAATGTACCTTGCCGGGGAGAACCTTGTTCCAGTGGTCCATGACTGTCAGGTAACTGTTGTAATAGTGGCCAATATTTTCAAGGTTGTAGCTGAATTCATGCCCGCCGGCGAAATGCTGCTTGAAGCAACTGAAGCCGCCGTCAAGGGGATGTCGGCGCGCGTCAATGATGATCGCATCGGGCAGGATCATATGCAGGAGTCCGACCCGTTCGAAATTTGTCGGCAGTTTATCAATGAAATAAGGTTTATCCGTCCGGTATAAAGCCGTTTCATCCAGATAGGATTGGCCGAAGGCCGCGAGTTCGGCAGGTGTGAAGCCGGCCAAAGACATGGGATAGGCGACATGCCGCCTGCCGCCTTCGATGTTGATGCGCCGGACAAGATTGGGCAGGTTGACCAACTCCATCGTGCCTTCGATCTGGCTGTGGCTGGACAGGATCTGTTCAATCAGGGTCGACCCTGCGCGGGGCAGCCCGACGATAAAGATCGGTGTCGGTCCCTTTGCGGCCGGTGCCGCCTGTCGGGCAAGTAGTTCGGGAGTGAAAACATCACGGATTTCGCCGCAGATATCCCGAAAGCGGTCGCTGCTGAAGCTAATGTCCGGGCGCAGTTCGTTGGCAAGCCTGTACCAGTGGAAAGCGTCCTCATAAAGACCGTCATCCTCGAAGGCCTTGCCAAGCGCAAAGGCGGCCTGGGTGCGCTGGGCAGGCAGAACTGATGTGTTTTCAGCCAGTTGCCGCATGATATCCCTATCTTCTTTAGAGAATTTGTGGGTTTTCATGTCGGCCAGCGCCCACCAGCCGGCTCCGTTATCAGGTGTGCTGGTGATGCTGGTGTTATAGGCCTTTACGGCCTGTTCGCTGTTCCCCATGATTTTCAGCATGTGGCCGCGAAGCAATTCAAGGTTGCCCCGTTCAAGGTCCGTGAGAGAACAGCGGGACAGGGCCTTGTCATAGGCGGCGAGACTTTTTTCGTAATTGCCGCAATGGCTGTGCAGGCGTCCGACCATCTGCCAGTTGGCAGCTTTGTCAGGATCCAGTTCCGCGACCGTTTCGGCCTCTGTCACACCTTCGGCATAATTTCCGGTTTCCTCAAGACTGCTGACCAGCGCCGTTCTTAGAATGGTGTCGATGGGGAAATGTTCCAGGCCATGGCGCAGGATTTTGGCGCTTTCTTCATGGGCACCGACGGTGGTGGCCAGATGCGCGAGGGCATAGGCCGCTTTGGGATGTCCGGGCAGTTTGGCCAGAATGTTGCGGGCGATCTGCTCTGCATCGGCAAAACGGGAGCTGCCCATGGCGGATTGTATCTTTTTGTATTCTTCACTGAAGGGATCGGTGTCACTTGCTTTGGCAAAGGCGTCTTTCGAGGCGTCAAATTGTCCGAGATCAAAATAGAGTTTAACCAGATAACACCAGGCCTGATAAAAACCGGGATTAATCTCTGTTGATCTTTCAAAGGATTCGACGGCCTGCGCGGAGTTGCCGGCTTTTATATGGGCGAAGGCCAGGTCGCCGTGGGCGGCATAGGAATTCGGATGATGCTTTGTCGCCTGTTTAAAAACCTCGAAGGCGGCGGGAAAGTCGCCTTTACGCATCAGGGCCGATCCCAGGATACTGAGGGTCAATTCGTCGTTCGGGGTTGTTTCAAGTTGCTTGCGCAGCATGCTGATGGCGGCATCTGCCTGTCCGGTCTGAAGGAGACGTGTTGACTCCTGATAGAGCTGCTGAAGCGACATAGGCATAAGGTCCGGGTCAGAGGAAGGAACGACGGGCCCGGAGGCCCGCCGTAATAGTCTTGCAGAATTTTATCAGTATTTAAAGTCTACACGCAGGGTAAAGGTGCGTTCATCACCATAAGTGTAATAGGCCGCACCGCCGCTCCGGTATTGTTGCTCTTTGTAAGTGGTGTAGTCCTTGTTCAGAATGTTGTCGACATAGAGGCTGACACGGGCATTGTCGGTTAACTGAATTGCACCGGACAAATTGACCGTCGCATAGCTTTCTGAGATATCTTCATCACGAGTATCAAAGTGTGATTTGTTCTCGCCATATCCTGTTACATCAAGACGAACTGAGGCCTCGTGATCCCTGATCATGAATTCCTGATCAAGGGCAACATAGAAGTTGTATTTCGGCACGAACGTCATGTTGTCACCGGCTTCCACACCAAGGACATCGTTGCTGATCAGCATCTTTGAGTCAGTGTATGACGCATTGACAAAAAGCGTAAGGCTGTCGGTAAGGCGAGCTGAACTTTCAAACTCGACACCTTTTGAGCGGGCAGCTGTGGCGCCTTCAGTATTGCCAATGTAGGAGAATCCGCAAGTAGCCATATATACACTTGTCTGAACGTCAGACCAGTCGATCTGATATGCCGCGGCCGAGAATTGTAATCTGCGGTCCAGCAGGTTGCCTTTTACACCAATCTCGTAGTTTTTAATGGCATCTGAATTATAGCGGTTAACGTAATTGGCCGCAGCTGGATCGTCAAAACAGTCAGCAGGCGGCTGCGGGCCGTTGTTGCCGCCGGGGCGATAGCCTTCTGAATAGATGGCATAGATTGCCAGATCTTCATTTGGCATATAGGATACGCCGAATTTTTTCCGGAAGCCGTCTTCTGTTCCATCATCACCAAGGGTTTCATCCCTCTGGATGCCGCCATCGGGATCAACCCAGATGCCAGAAAGTTCAGTGATGAGCTCGTCTTTCAGGCTGAAGTAACGCAGGCCGCCCGTAATCTCGATCTTGCCGGATTCGCCAAGGTCGAAAGTATAGCTGGCTTCACCAAAGGCGGCGAATTCACGCTGGTCATACTGAATCACGTTGTAGTTATAGTTTTTGGTGCCGTCTCCATAAAGGTCAAGGCCGATCTGGGTCGGGTCACCGATTCCCCACCAGTATCCCCAGAGGTATGCAGCAATGGCACGACTTTTGTCGTCATTCGCATGATATTGCCACTGGTAATCAGGTGTCTTCAGGCCTTTGGATTTATCGTAAAATGCACCAACGGTCCATTCCAGTGGGCTATCGGTATTGTTCTGCAGGCGCAGTTCGTGGGTCCAGCGGTCTTCACCGTCCTTGTCAATAATCCAGGTCCGGAACAAATCCATTGAATCGGCCCGGGACCAGTAAGACTGACGCCCGTCATAGCGATACTCGCGATAGGACCCCACATAGGTCAGGTCGATACCGTCTATCAGGTCGTCTTTGGTGATGGCCAGGCTGACCAGGTTGGTTTTCTCTTCCTCATAAGGATCCATAAGCTCCCAGATAGAGAATTTGGGATTGTGCCCGTCCAGCTGGCCGCCACGGCATTCCGTACGTTCACCGGTACATTCCGGGAAGGCAAGCTCGACATCATAGCCATAATCGGCAGCCGGGTTGGCTGTCAGGATGGCTTCATAATAATAACCCGGTTGCGACCGGTCAGCTGCGGCGCGAGTCGAATCATGGTTCTTCATGTTGACATAGGTGAGGTTGACGTTCAGATCGTCGCTTGCCTGATACATCACCTGGGCGCGAATGAAATGACCGTTTTCATCACCGGAGGTGCCGGTATGGGTGTTATAAATTTTTCCCTGTTGGCTATGGGCGCTGCCAGTAACACGAAGGGCAAGTTTGTCGTCGATAAGCGGCAGGTTAAAACCCGCATAACCACGGACGCCGATACCGTCCCGGTTCTTTTCGCTTGAGAACATGGTCGCGCCGAAAACTTCCGTTTCAGCGAGATTTGGTTTGTTGGTGATGACCTGGACGGTTCCGCCGATGGCGTTCGATCCCCACAGGGTGCCCTGTGGGCCGCGCAGCACCTCGACCCGCTCGACATCATAAAGGTCGCTGAAATCAAAGGGAATGCCGTCGGTGTAGGTAGATGTGGTGCCGGGCGTGGAATCATTGCCACCGGACAGGCCGCGGAGGATCAGTTCACCCTGGGGGCTTGCGGCACCGGCCACTGTGCGGAAGAAATCTTCCTTGTTGATCAGGTTGCGTTTCAGAATCTCGGTGCTTCCCACGACAGCGATGTTCATCGGTACTTCTGTCAAAAGTTCCTGTTTCTTGCGGGATGTAACGATGATTTCTTCAAAGGCGTAAGCTTCTGACTCATCGCTCTCTTGTGAGAAGGCGGGGGTGATTGCCATGCCGGCAAAGGCGACGCCGCACATCAGCGACATTCTTAGTGTTTTTTGGGGAAATATTGGTGACATTCTTTGTTTCCTCTCCTGTGGAATTTATAATGTTATATCTGGTCCGGGTCCGGGTCCGGGTTCGGGGGAGGGGTGCGGCCATCGATTCTGAATGCGGTGGCTCTCATATCATTTGCCCCCTGTATGGACACAGGTTACAGTTTTCCCGACGCACCAGGCTTGTGACTGCCCGACGCGTACCCGTTCTGTTTCTTGATGGTTAAGCTTTGAATTTACCCCTTCTCAGCGTTACCCCTCTGTAGATCCCTGCATGACTTTCAAGTGTTTCGCCACGCCATCTCTCCGGGATTTGTCGTCTGAATTACCCAGTGAGAAAGGTCTCTATCAGTGGAGTATAAATATCTGAGTCACGGATATCACTAACCAAGGCATCGTTTTTTGGCTCAATTTACTTTGCAAATTGACGGAATACTTATCATCTTGACAGATGCTGCGATAATGGGCATGATTCTTTAATGTCTATTCGTTTGATATATAATGTTATTGTATGAAAGAATGAAGAGAATGTTCATATTTTATACAATTTGTTCATATAGCAGGGTGAAGGAAGAAGTGCATAAAAATTTGGCATAATAGTCATGTTCGATCATGCTATTCATTCACCCCAAGCGGTAATTAAATAATAAAAACCAATCGCCGATTGGTATTTGGTTAGGAGAAAATGCTGTGCGGAGTATCCGTTATCTTCTGATTTGTCAGTTTGAAGGCAGAATGTGCAATTATGGATAATCTGGACAGAAGCCTGCTGGAAATCCTGACGCTTGATGCGCGGAAATCCATTTCCACACTGGCGGGCGCGCTGAAAGTGTCCAGGGCAACTGTTACAGACAGAATCTCGAAACTGGAGCAGAGGGGCATAATCGAGGGTTATACCCTGCGCATAAACCGGGAATTCTCGCCCAAGAAAATTACCGCTCATGTTATGATCACTGTCGTTCCAAAGCTGGAGACACAGGTTATAGAGCAATTAAAAAAAATACACGGTATTCAATCTATTTTTACGGTCAGCGGTATGTATGACCTGATTGCTGTCTTGCAGAAGGATTCAACAGAAGAGCTGGATTCAGAAATTGATTTTATACGCGAAACAGCCGGGGTCGAGAAAACCGTTACCAATGTCATTTTGTCTGCAAAACTGGACAACAACCGATAAAATCTCGATCGCTTCTGCCGGAGCGCGGCGGGAACAGGTGATGAGTATCGGAATTCTTTCAAACGGTGCCAGGCGCTCTTTTCTGTAAGTGGTCACGAGATATCGGGATTTCTTAAACGAAGAGCCTTGCGCAGAAAGGCCTGTGCCGTTTAGAGTTATACAGAAGGGAGCATAATTCTCTCCCTGATTTAAAGCTTACATATACTCCGTGCTGAACAGGTGGGGAGGGGGCGGTTAAGTTGCCCGGAACGAAGAAAAGAGGCCTGCATGCCCCGAATGTTCATGATACTGCTTCCTCTGCTGTCGCTGATGGCGGCTTCCGTGATGGCGCAGGAGGTGCTGACTGTAAAATCTATCACTGTTCAGGATGAAAAGGCTGTTTTCGCCACCGTGGAAAGCGTGAAAGTGGTGACGGCAAGGGCTCGCCTGAATGGCACGGTCATAGACCTTGAGGTCAGGGAAGGTGATTTGGTTACCCCTGGGCAGGTCATTGCCAGGGTCGTGGACGAAAAGCTGGCGCTGCAGATACGATCCCTGGAGGCACATATATCATCTTTAAGGGCCCAGTTTGACAAAGCAGGCAGTGATCTGGCGCGCACAAAAGAGCTGATATCCACAGGTGCGGTTTCAAAGGCCCGTCTGGATGAGGTGCAGGCTCAATATAACGTTGCGGAAGGCGCCCTGAAGGCGGGAATATCCGATCGTGACGTCATCAGGCGGCAGGCGTGCGAAGGCGAGGTGCTGGCGCCCGTTGCCGGTCGTATCCTGAGCGTTCCCCTGACTGTCGGGACCGTTGTGATGCCCGGTGAAGTGATCGCCTCCGTTGCCAGGGAGAATTATGTTTTGCGCCTGTCGGTGCCGGAACGCTACGGTCTTCATCTCAAAAAAGATGACCTGGTACGCCTTGAGGACGGGAAAACCGTGAAGATACTGACGATATACCCGAAAATCGAAGGCGGTCGGGTGACCATCGATGCTGATATCAACGGGCTGGAAAGTTATTTCGTTGGGGAACGTGTCCGTGTCTGGATTTCGGGTGGTGAGCGCCGGACTGTTGTTATTCCGGATGACTTCATCACAACCCGCTTCGGAATTGACCATGTACGTCTTCGGAAACCCGACGGCAGCGTCATGGACGTGCCGGTACAACGCGGCACGCCAATATCAACAGCGGATATAGCGAACGGAATTGAAATCATATCCGGGCTTCATGACGGTGATGTGCTGGAGAAACGATGAAAAATCCGGGATTGTCAGGCAGGCTTACCCAGGCGACTATTCAATCGCCTTTAACGCCTTTGTTTCTGATTGCCGCATTCATGCTGGGCCTGATGGCGCTGTTTTCGATTCCGCGGGAAGAAGAGCCGCAGATCAGCGTGCCTCTGGTAGATATACAGGTGCAGGCGAACGGGGTGCGGGCGTCGGATGCCGCCGAGCTGATTACCAAGCCGCTTGAGGAAATCATCAAAAGTATCGACGGGGTCGAGCATGTCTATAGCCAGACAGCCGATGATCAGGTCCTGGTGACGGCGCGGTTCCTTGTCGGAACAAGTGCAGATAATGCAATCCTGCGCGTTCACGAGAAAATCCGGGCCAATTATGACCGGATTCCAACGGGGATTCCCGAACCCCTGGTCAGCGGCCGCGGAATCAATGATGTGGCGACTGTTGTTCTGAGCCTTTCGCCAAAGCCGGAGGTCGCCGACCGCTGGAGCGAGGCTGACCTGTACCGGCTTGTCGATGAGGTCCAGTCTGAATTGATCAAGGTCGACAATGTCGGATTGACTTACATCGTCGGTGGTAGTCCTGAATCCATACGCATAGAACCTGATCCGGAACGGCTGGCCCTGTATGGAATTACACTGACGCAACTGGTCGGGAAGATTCAGGGCGCCAATCGCTCTTTTGCTGCGGGCCTCCTGCGCGAACAGGGACAGTCTCATATCGCGATTGCCGGAAACACCCTGTCGGGAACGCCGGATATTGGATTACTGCTGATAACGTCGCAGAATGGCAAACCTGTCTATGTCCGTGACGTGGCGGACATTGTCATCGGTCCGGCGCTTTCCGAATACCGGGTCATGATGATGCGTCCGGCGGAGGATGGCAGTCTATACCGCACACCTGCCATAAACCTGGCTTTGTCAAAAAGGGCCGGCAGCAACGCGGTTGTTGTGTCCGGGGATATTCTGAAACGGGTGGAAATATTAAAATCATCACTTATTCCCGAAGAGATCGAGGTCGATGTGACCCGAAATTACGGGGAGACGGCTGACGAGAAAGCCAACGAGCTGTTATTCCATCTGTTCCTGGCCACCATTTCCATTGTCATCCTGATCGGTTTTGCCATCGGCTGGCGGGAAGCCGGTGTGACACTGGTGATTATTCCGGTGACCATCCTGCTTACGCTCTTTGCCGCCAACCTGATGGGATATACCATAAATCGCGTCAGCCTGTTTGCCCTGATCTTCTCCATCGGGATTCTTGTTGATGATGCAATTGTTGTTATCGAGAATATTGCCCGGCACTGGGCTATGAATGACGGCCGGCCCAGGATCCAGGCAACCATAGAAGCTGTGGCCGAGGTTGGCAGTCCCACGGTTATTGCCACACTGACCGTTATCGCAGCCCTGCTGCCCATGTTGTTTATTTCCGGTCTGATGGGTCCCTATATGGCGCCGATCCCGGTCAATGCTTCTGCAGCGATGCTGTTTTCCTTCTTTGTTGCCGTTGTCGTTGCGCCGTGGCTTCTGCTGAAAATTTCCCCTTCGGAAGCTGCTGGCCATGCACATCATGAAGAGGGGCAGGGGCGCCTGGGTAAACTCTATCGGAACGTTGCCGCTCCCATTATACGCACCCGGAAGCGGGCCCTGTTTTTCCTCATAATTGTCGGGGTAATGACTTTTCTCAGTTTTATCCTTTTTGCCACCCGCTCGGTGACCGTCAAGCTGCTGCCTTTTGACAATAAATCCGAGCTTCAGATTGTCGTTGATCTTGCTGAAGGGGCGAGCCTTGAGGATACGGAACGTCTCCTGTACCTGACGGCGGATCTCATCAGGCATGTACCCGAGATAGAATTGATGCAGAGTTATGCGGGCACCGCGGCACCATTTAATTTCAACGGGCTGGTGCGTCACTATTATCTGAGACAGTCTCCGGAACTGGGTGAGTTGCAGATCAATCTGATAGGTAAATCCGGGCGCGATCGGACCAGCCATGAAATCGCTCTTGATATAAGAGACAGGTTGAAAGACCTGGTGCTTCCCGGGGGCGCCAGCCTGAAAGTGGTCGAGGTGCCGCCAGGCCCGCCGGTTATGGCGACACTTCTGGCTGAAATATACGGGCCAGATCAGCAAACACGGCAGAGAACCGTCGATGAAGTGAAGAAAATATTTGCCGAGGTTCCCTATATTGTCGACATAGATGACTCCATCGGCGAGCCGCGCCCAAGACTGCATGTATCCATTGACCAGGAACGCCTGGAGTTTTTCGGCGTCGAACAACAGGATGTATATGACACCATTCAGGCGCTGATCGGCGGTATATCCGTCGGTTATTCTTATCGTGGTGAAGGGCGCGATCCGCTGGAAATATTCATTGGACAACCGAAATCAGCGCTGGTCTGGACCGAAACGCTGGCGTCAACGCCTGTTCCGCTGACTGCCTTGCCGGGGCAAAGTTCCAATGTCGAGCTCGGCGACGTCGTCAGGGTGACGATAGAAGAGGGATCGCCGATATTATTCAGGCATAACGGGCATTTTACCGATATGGTTATGGCCGAATTGAGCGGTGGCTTCGAGGCGCCAGTCTATGGCATGCTGGATGTGGAGAAATTGATCAAAACCCATGACTGGGGGAACCTTACACCACCAACGATCAAATTTCACGGGCAGCCGGAAGATCCCATGCAGTCAACACTGCTGTGGGATGGTGAATGGGAAATTACCTATGTCACCTTCCGGGATATGGGAATCGCCTTTGCCCTGGCGCTGGTGGGCATTTACGTGCTTGTTGTCGGCCAGTTCGGAAGCTTTAAACTGCCGCTTGTCATCCTGACGCCGGTTCCCCTGACATTGATTGGCATTATATTCGGACACTGGATATTCGGCGCGGCCTTCACCGCCACGTCAATGATCGGCTTCATCGCGCTGGCCGGCATCATTGTCCGCAACTCTATCCTGCTGGTGGACTTTATCCGGCATGGAAGCGGGCAGGGCCTGTCGCTTCGCGACATACTATTGGAGGCCGGTGCCGTAAGATTCAAGCCGATCCTGCTGACCGCGCTCGCAGCCATGATCGGGGCGGTGACCATTCTGAGTGATCCAATTTTTCAAGGCCTGGCTATTTCCCTGCTGTTTGGTCTTACCTCATCCACACTGCTGACCGTTCTGGTCATTCCCGCCATTTATGTCGTTCTGCGTGATGATGAAGGACCTGCTGAAGCTTCTAAATAACAGAAAGCCGGATCAGCAACTTCTCCGGCTCTGTCTCATCTATTGAGGGGGGATAGTCCGTCTGTCTTTTGGCAGCATGTAATAAAGACCATACATGATTTGATTGACGTTCTGACCGTCTTCAGAGAAGGGCAATCCGAGGGCGAAATATTCAAGGAAGGATTTTTCCGACCACACAAGTTTGCCCTGGTAGAGATAGGGAATTTTGTTTTCCACAATCCAGTCCCAGCGTTCTTTCATATCTGCCGTGCCGGGTACAGTTTCCAGATACTGGCCGGTGACATCCCTTGACATGGCTCTTGTTGTTGCTGTGCCGATCAGTCGGAAACGGTATCTTCTCGGGTCATTTTCCACATCAGCCAGTAGAATATAGGGCAAAAGCTTCGGTACATCGGACGGGCGAAAATCGGCCCGGCGGGGCATTATTCGATCCCCCTTTATTTTCTGCCAGTGGAGAAAGAGTTCCCTCAGTTCTTCCTGCGGAATGTCTTCGACGTCAATAGGGTATTTGAACATGATTCAATCGGTCCCCAAGAAAATACCTTTAATTACAACTATGTCTTTTAGCAGTTTTTCCGGTGAGGTAAATCAGATTTTTACCCGGGCAGGGAAAGTCCATTATTGGTTGTGAGAGCGGCCGTGATAAAAATAACCCTGCCGATAAGTACCGGCAGGGCAAGGTGAGGTTGGCGGGAGAAAACTTAAGGGGTCAGAAATTCACCCGGAGGGACGCTCCCCATTCCCGGGGGCGGTTGTAATTGGCTTCATGGAAGCCGAGGGCGAAGTTTGAATCGCCGCTGACGATGACCCGTTTGTCGGTCAGGTTATCCACATAGAGCCGTACATTCCAGACCTCGCCGGGGTGGCTATAGGTGAGGGAGGCATTGACCAAATGATAACCTTCCTGCTTCAGGTAAGGGGAATTCTGGGCATCATTCCAGATGGTTGATTTATAACTCCAGTCCCCGCGCAGGGCGAGCTCCCCGTCGTTGGGCAGCGGCAGGCTATATTCCGCAGAGGCATTGAGGGACCATTCCGGCAGGTTGGCCAGTTTCTTGTCCCCGGTAATCTGGATCACTGCCGGCAGATCGGTATTGAAGGCCGGGACGGCGGTATAATGTGCGTCCGTATAACCAAGTCCGCCAGAAAGCTGCAACCGGTCTGTGATCAGGGCCGTGATTTCAGCCTCGATGCCTTTTATTTCAGCTTCGCCGCCGTTGGTGTTCAGGGGCGCGCCGCTGACATAGGTGATCACCTGAATCTGGTTGTAATTGGCCCAGAAGGCGGCCGTGTTCAGACGAACCCGATTATCGAACAGGTCCAGCTTCAGGCCGATTTCGTAATTTTCAACCGTTTCAGGCTCGAACTGGACAGCTTCCGGTACCGGCAGAAGGTACCGAATATTGAACCCGCCGGATTTATACCCCTGTGTGTAGGAGGCGTACACCAGCGCATCTTCGGTTAGTTGATAGTCCAGGCTGAAGCGCGGCGACCAGTCGGTGAAGGTCAGGCTGTCCTGTCCTGGCGGTACCAGAGCAACACCGTCACCGGGAGCAACACCAAAGGCACCGGCGCCGACCGGACCCACAGTCAGGATCTGGAACGGATCATAGGATTTTTCATCCCGGGAATAGCGCAGTCCGGCGGTGGCGCTTAAGCGGTCATTGATGATGTAGGTGGCCTGGGCATAGACACCAAGGCTTTCGTTGTCCACATAGGTACGGTTGTCCAGGGTGCCGAAGGTCGCGGGAAAACGAACAGTTAGCAGGTCGTGACCGCTTTCCGAGAAATAATAAACACCGCTGGCATATTTGAGGTTGCCGTCCAGCAGGGTGCCGACGAGCTGGAATTCCTGGGAGAACTGCTCATGCCCGTAGTCATAGTTATTGGTTTCGGTTACCACCAGCGGTGAATTGTCCGCATCCCGGTTGAAATAGCCCGAGGTTTCCCGATAGGCCGTTGTCGATTTCAGCGTGGTGGTGTCATTGACATCCCATTCCGCTGTCAGGCTTATTCCCCAGATGTCGAGGGAAGTGCCGTTCGCACCAGTGGCATAGGTGGTGTCCTTGTCGGCAGGGATATAGGCGTCTTCGGTAAACAGAGGCAGGCCGAATACACCTGCGTCCACATTATTATGGACCCAGGCCAGGGTCGGTGATGTGGGATTGATCAGGGGGACGCCATTGGGGCCGATATCGCCGGGCGCACCGGGAGGCGCAGACGTGATGCCGACAAGGGTGCTGCCGGCATTCTGCTCGCGAATGCGCGTGGCGTCCGCATTCAGGGTGAACTTCCAGGCATCACCTGCCGTATAAAGCGCGGTAAAGCGCGCGGAATCGCGGTTTTCGTTGCCCAGCAGGCGGTTATCGGAAATACCTCGTACAAAACCGTCGCGGTTTTTGGAGGAGCCGGCAACCCTGGTCAGCAGGGTGTCAGAGACCGGCAGGTCGACGCTGAAGCGCATGTCATGGCGATTAAAATTGCCGAGGATCACTTCGCCGGAGCCGGTGAATTCTTCGGCCGGTTCTTTTGAGGTAATGCTGATGGCCCCGCCGATGGTGTTGCGGCCGAACAGGGTGCCCTGTGGACCGCGCAGGATTTCGACGCGTTCAATGTCCAGGGTGTCCAGAACGCCACCGATGGAGCGGGAAACATAAACCCCGTCCACGTAAGTGCCGACACCGGGGTCGGTGGCCAGCGAGAAATCAGTCTGGCCGACACCGCGAATGAAGACCACGGCGCCGGAGGACACGCCACTTACGGGTGCAGTGGAGTCAAATACCGTATTGGGGGTCGCGTCCGCCATTTGCGAGATATTGCTGTATCCCATTTTTTCGATTTTGCTGCTGGAAAAGGCGGAAATGGCGATCGGGGTGGATTGCAGGTTTTCGGAACGCTTCTGGGCCGTGACAACGATTTCTTCCAGCATCAGGCTGCCGTCGGCTTTATCTGCAAATGTGGTGGTGGCCGGAAGGGTGAGTAGCAAGGCGCAGGCAGCGGTGAATAGTCCGGGGCGTCGGGCATTTCCGAAGTGGGGGGATAAAGTCACTGTTTCTCTCCATTAGATTTTATTATTTGATGAGGAGAGTGTAATCCGCTACCGCGGGGCGTGACTTGTCCCACCCGGAACAAAAAGATAGCGTGGCGGGCGGAATGACAACGATCAGGCGAGGTTAGTGGGTCAGGCGGTAGTCCCGGGGCGAAGCACCGTATTTTTCCTTGAAAGAGCGGCTGAAATGGGAGAATTCATTAAATCCCCATTTGAAGGCAATCTCGGATATGGTCAGGCCGCTGTATATGGGGTCGGTCAGGTCGGCGCAGCATCTTTCCAGACGTTTCTGGTAAATCCAGCGGCTGGCCGAGCAACCTTCATGCTCAAAAAGTTTATTCAGATAGCGCGGGCTGATCTTGAAATATTGCGCAATTGACTGGGGACACAGAGCATAGTCGGGCAGGTTTTCCAGAATGTAATTCTTGATCAGCATAAGCTGGGTGTACTGGTTGGTGGAGACCTCCCGGGTGATGTTGAGATCCGAGGCATGATAGACCGCGCCAAGGAGTTCAAGCAGGCTGTTGAACATTTTCTCTTTCTGCGCATCGCTCAGAACCAGGCTGTCTTTATAAAGGGCTTCGATGAAATTGCTGAGGATTGATACTCCGCTGATGGAGTGGGATAGCCGGACCGCGGTCAGGCGCTCCGGAATTCCCAGATGGTGCCGGGCCAGGGTGCGCGGGATCTGTATCACCAACTGGGAAAAAGGATCCTGAAATTTCAAATGATACTGCCGGGTGGAGTCATAAAGGGAGAGCTCCCCCGGTTTGAGCGGTGCTTCCCGGCCGTCCTGTATAATGAGTCCCCTGCCGTTGAGTTGCAGACTGAGCAGGAAATGATCCGCTGACGATCTGGCAATCAGGCTCTTGTTTCTTTCCACATTCTGGCGGGTGGACACAACCCGGGAAATAGTCCCTTTTCCCAAGGGGGAATTATCAACGCTGCCGAAAAAGTCCTCTGTCTGTGCGGTCACGCAATCCAGTTCCACAAAAGAACGGCAGATCACCTCGCGCCAGTAGTCGGCGCGGGCCCTCTTGTGAACAAAGTCTGTCGACAGCTGATCTTTCAATATGTCTTCCTGTAAAAGCTGTTTCGGCACTATCAAGTATCACCCCGCTTCCGGAAAAGGTCAAGTTCAGCCCTGAAGTCAATCAAGTATATGTTCCGTTTCAGACAAGAGCGGGGGCTGCACAGCCTATATTCTCGGGCTTAGATCACATTCACTGAAATTTATCCGGAAGGAATACAGATCAATGTCTCAGACCTACAAGGTAGCCGTCGTTCAGGCTGCACCCGTTTTCATGGACCTCAAGGGGACTGTGGAAAAAACCAAAGAGCTGATCCGGGAGGCGGCAGGTGCCGGCGCTTCTATTGTCGCTTTTCCCGAGACCTGGATTCCGGGATACCCTTGGTGGATATGGATGGATGCCCCGGCCTGGTGGTTGCAGTTTGTACCACAATATCATGAAAATTCACTGGCGCTGGACAGTGAAGAGTTTGAAAGCCTGAAGCAGGAAGCCAAAAGCAACAATATTCATGTCATGCTGGGCTATAGCGAGCGGGCAACTGGCAGCCTTTATATGGGGCAGTGCCTGATCGGGTCTGATGGTGAGCTGGTTTACAGCCGTCGCAAGTTGAAGCCGACCCATGTCGAGCGCACCGTATTCGGCGAGGGCGACGGCAGTGATTTCAAGGTGGCGGACACGCCTCTGGGCAGGATAGGAGCCCTATGCTGCTGGGAACATCTGCAGCCGCTCAACCGTTATGCCATGTTCGGCATGCATGAGCAGGTTCATGTGGCGGCCTGGCCCAGTTTCAGCATGTATGAGGGACTGGCAAACGCTTTGGGCCCGGAAGTCAATACCTCGGCCTCGCGCATGTATGCGGTCGAAGGGCAGTGTTTTGTATTGGCGCCCTGCATGACGATCACCCAGGAAATGATTGATCTGGTGGCGACCAGTGACTTCAAGAAAGGCCTGATCGCCAAGGGCGGTGGTCATGCCCGGATATTTGGTCCGGACGGTCAGGAACTCTGTGACCATCTGGCACCGGATGAAGAAGGTATTCTATATGCAGATATTGACCTGGGCATGATTGTCATGGCTAAATCGGCGGCTGACCCGGTTGGTCATTACTCCCGGCCGGATGTTACCCGGCTGTTGCTGGATGCACGTCCGAAATCGCCTGTGGAATATGTTCGCGACAGTGGTGCGGAGAATGTTCGGGAGGAAGAAGACCTGCGGAATAAACCATACCTGGAAAATACCCGGGAACAGGACGCCTGAAAAAAGGAAAAGACGATGCCGAAGAACATGCCTGCTGATTGGGAGCCACCTTATCCTTCCTGGTCGCCGAAACTTGGTGATAACGCAGATAGTCTATCGGTGTGTTACTACGGGTTCCAGAGCCGGGAACCCGGCGCGCAGGATATTGTACATCGGGTAGAGATGTTCCATAGTCAGTTCCTGTTGAGCCTGGGAATTGAATGCGCGCCCGATCACACTGATTTTGGTGTATTCACTGACCAGCACGGTTTTGAGAACAGGGTCATCGTTTGTTACTGGCGCAGGCCTGATAAACACCGGGAATGGGAAAGATACTCAATCTTTCATCTTTGGTTACTTGAAGACGCCCGCCTTGGTGAAGGGTGTGGTTATTGGGTGGAAAGTCACGAGATTCGGTTGAAGAATTTTGAAACTCTCTTTTCCTCGGAAACGGAAGCCGGCGCGGTGGAAGCCTGGCCAGACCTGGATTTCGGCGAAACCGTTCGTGAACATGCGTACTGGGGCGGGATGCGGGACAGGATACCGGCTTCCGGGAGCGATAATTTTGAGGCGCAGCCGGACAATTATATTCGAAAGGCGCCAGTTCCCGGCCAATTTGTACCGGGACGAGTTGAAGGCTGTCTGCCAAAGAACATCTGTATGATCAGGTCCGGCCAGAACTGGTCTGATTGTCAGTCCAGAGAGGAAATATTTTATCTGGAAAAGGTACATCCGGTCCTGGAAGAGGGGATGGCCTACCTAGCGGCTAACTCTCTGGAAACCGGATGTCTTTCCTGTCGCCTGATCACAGAAACCTCAAGCCGGGGCGTACGTCTGAAGAAAAGCTTTGGTCATGCGTTGTTTTCTTCCATGATTGAGCTGGAAACATGGGCGAAGAAACATCCGACACACATGGCGATTTTTCAGACGTTCCACGAAATGGTGCGGGAATTCAATTTCGAGCTTGATCTTAAACTCTGGCACGAAGTGGCTATTCTTGGCGGGAAAGACTCAAAGGCCTTCTACATCAACTGCCACAACCGGACAGGTGTTTTACCTCTTCTTACAGGACAGGATCGATAGAAAAACCTGCGAAGGCTCGCGGCAGAGAATACATCGCCGCCGGTCGGTTAGGGCGCTATTGTCCGGTCATGATCAGGGAACAGGTAATACATGCCATACATGATCAGGTTTACAGTGCTATCATCCTCGGAAAAGGGCAGGCCAATTGCATAATAGTCCAAAAATGATTTCTCGGACCAGACCAGTTGACCCTTGTAGAGATAAGGGGTTTTATTTTCCACCAGCCAGTCATAACGTTCCTTCATGGTCATCATGCCCGGAATCTGATCCATATACTGGCCTGTGACATCCCGTCCCATGGCTTTTACCGTTGCCGTGCCGACCAGTCGGAAACGATATCGCCGGGGGTCATTCTCCACATCAACCAGGGACACATTCGGCAGAAGTGAAGGCACTGCCGCCGGTCGGAAATCTTTCCGGCAGGGCATGGATTTGTCGCCCCTGATATTCTGCCACAGCAGGAAAAGCTCTTGCAGTTCTTGTGGAGGAATATCGCTGACTTTAATAGGATGCTTGAACATTACTTCCGCGTTCCAAGAATAGACTGTTCCTGACTTTAACGGCAGAATTCTAATATAGCAATTTTTCTGTGTTGAAAATTCACTGTGGATATACACCAAAAGTTGGCGATTTTTGGTCTTGGGGAAACTGGTAGCAGGTGCCGTACATAATGATATTCACTTCACTGTCATTGTTGGACAGGGGAAGCCCCACCGCCTCATAATTCAGGAATGATTTTTGCGACCATACAAGTTGCCCCCTGATAAAATATGGGGTTTTATTTTCCACCAGCCAGTCGAATCTTTCCTTGAGAACAGACACCTCGGGTACTTCATCAAGATATTTACCGGTGACATCTTTGCCGAGCGCCTTGACCGTTTCTGTGCCTAACAGCCGGCAACAATAGCGTTGTTGAGTATGTTCCGTATCGTTTCCATATTCAACATTTACAAGAGAAATATAGGGCAAGAGGTGCGGTACGTCAGCGGGGCTGAAATCTTGCCGTCGGGGCATGGATTTGTCAGCACGTATTTTCTGCCAGTATATAAAAAGTTCTTTTAAATGGTCCGAGGATATGTCTGGGGTCTCTATGGGTGATTTAAGCATTACTGGTCAACCTAACAGTCAGTTAGAATAATGCTGGATACTATTACTGCATAAGTTAATTAAAGGTTTCTAATGTAGGTTTTCGAGAGGTTTTTGCCTTTCACAGCAGTCGACATCCGGCGCGTAGGCTATTTCCCTCGTGCAGTCGGGCGAAGATAGATCACGTAATAGACAAGCCCCACCAGCAGGCTGCCGCCAACCAGGTTTCCGAGGATAACAGGCAGTAGGTTTCGCAGAAGTCCGAGCCAGGTTATGGCATCGTATGCACCGGCGTAATGACCGGAGGCCTTCAGAAGTATGCCCATGGGGATCAGATACATGTTGGCGATACTATGTTCGAAACCTGCGGCGACGAAGGCTGAAATCGGAAAAACAATGGCTATGGCCTTGTCTGTAACGCTGCGACCGGCCAGTGCCATCCACACAGCCATGCAGACCAGTATATTACAAAGAACACCCCGGAAGAATGCTGTCCAGAAGGGCAATGCGCACTTGATTTGCGCGATTTCAAGGTATTTCCGGGCAATTGCGCCGTCGTTCATGGCCGGATGTCCGGAATAAAACACAAGAAGCGCCAGTCCGGCGGCCCCGATAAAATTGGCCAGACAGACAATTCCCCAGTTTTTCAGCAGCGCCGCTGTGGAGACTTTACCGTCAGCCCAGGCCATGGCCAACAGGTTGTTGCCGGTGAAAAGTTCCGCGCCTGCGACAATGACCAGGATCAGACCAAGGGAGAAGGCCATCCCGCCAAGCGCCTGTCCGGCGGCATATCCGACAGTGGCGTCTGACTTGATCAGCACAAAATAGAGTGCTCCCAATCCGATGAAGGCACCGGCCAGTATGCCCAGCATGACAAGGGAAAGCAGGGGGAGTTGTGTTTTGGCGACGCCGACATTTTCCACCCTGCGGGCAATTTCCCGGGGTGCATAGGCGTCAGAGTCAAACATATCAGATTCAGGTAATTTTTCCATATGTTCACTTCCCTCTGGTCACTTTAGCCGGTAAAAATCGGTCGGCCAATCTTATACACAAGACTGCCCTGAGCGGAGCAAATTTGCGACAGGTCTTATTGTTGGAGGAGGTTATTTCTTGATCGGGAAGCGCGTTCTTTCCGATTTCGGAAAATAATATACAAGGCCCCACATGATAATATCGACTTTTTTGTCGTCTTCCGAAAAAGGCAGGGCCACGGAGAAATAATCCAGATAGGATTTTTCCGACCAGGACAGGTGGTCGACATAAATATAGGGCTTTTTATTCTCAACCATCCAGTTATACCGTTCCAGTACGATGGACATGGCGGGAACGTCATTGACATATCTTCCTGTCAGATCAATTCCCATGGCTTTTACGGTTTCGGTGCCGACCAGCCGGGTAAGATAGCGGCCCGTGTCATGTTCCACATCTACCATGGCAATATGTGGGAGTATTCGGGGGATATCAGTGGGTCGAAAATCTTTTCTGGAGGGCATGGATCTTTCCCCCCTTATTTTCTCCCAGTATAAGTACAGTTCTTTCAGGAGATCGGGTTCTATATCTGAAAGTTCAATGGGGGATTTAAACATTTTCCCCACCTCCGCGGAGTTTCTGATTTGTATAAATTATATAATTAGTCTCGCGTATAACATCTAATAAATGCTTAAAGATGAATCTCTTTCCGATGTTTTTCGTGAAGGATTGGGGGCAAAAGCAGAACGTATGTGCCGTGGCCGTCTTAGAGATAACCGGTAGGTCTTTCCCCCTCGGGAAAGTGGTAATATGTACCATACATGAGAATATCGACAGCTTGACCGTCTTTGGAGAAAGGCAGGGCCAGTGCATAATAGTCCAGATATGATTTTTCGGACCAGACCAACTGGCCCTTGTAGAGATAGGGGATGCCGTTTTCTGCAATCCGGTCAAAGCGTTCCCTGACGGCGGACAGTGATGGAACCTCATCCAGATATTTTCCGGTAAAATCAAACCCCATGGCTTTCACCGTTTCGGTGCCGACCAGCCTGGTATAATAGCGGTAGGGTTTGTCGCTGACATCAAACAGGGCAAGATAGGGGAGCAGGGACGGGATTTCCTCGGGCCGGAAATCTTTCCGGCTTGGCATGTGTTTATCTCCTTTGATATTCTGCCAGTAGCTGAACAGCTCTTGCAGATGATCAGGATCAATATCAGATATTTCCACCGGGGATATGAACATATTACTTCTTATCTCCTCAGAATGGCGATGTAATTCACCAAAGCGGCAGTATGCAGTCTTGGATCTTGATTCTAGGGGAAATAAATTACGAAAACAATAATCCCACAGAATAGCTGGTGTGTCAGCTATCCGTTTCAGGGAAAGTATAAAACATGCCGTACATAATGATATCCACCTGATCACCGTTCTCTGCAAATGGAAGGCCCATTGCAGTATAATTCAGGAAGGATTTTTCAGACCAGTTCAATGCGCCGCTGTAAAGGTAAGGTTTTTTATTTTCCACCAGCCAGTCGTGTCGCCTGATAGATTCCGCCATTCTTGAACGGTCATCCAGATAGTGGCCCGTTGTATCCCAGCCGACGGCCTTGACTGTTTCTGTACCGACAAGCCGCGAACGATATCGGCGCGGGTTATATTCCACGTCCAGCAAAACAATATGTGGCAAGAGATGAGGGACGTCAGATGGCTGAAAGTCACGCCGGGCAGGCATGGACTTTTCCTCCTTGATAATCAGCCAGTGCTGGAACAGTTCTTTCAACGGAGCCGGTTTTATATCTGAGATCTCAAAAGGGGACTTGAACATCAACATGAAATTCCACAGGACAAAACTATATAATATAAGTCTTTTCTAATAAATCAATGATTTATGAAAGTTTTCCGACCAGTGCGGTGCTTTGGAATCCGTAGGCGGCCCAGTTGTCAGACTGCACAGGACTAATAAATTTTACAGGCAAAATAAAACAGGCTATAACTCTGTCACATCTGTTGGAGTGAAATATTATGAATATAAAATCTGGTCAGAGGGTCTTGTCCAAAAAGACAGCTGTGGACAGTATTTATGAAATCCTGAAAGAGCGTATTATTGCCGGTCAGTATCCAGCGGAAACACGCCTGCGTCAGGATGCGCTGGCCAAGGATCTTGGAACAAGCCGCATACCGGTTCGCGAAGCTCTTTTTCTTCTGGAAGGTGACGGTCTTGTTGAATTTCAGCCGCACCGGGGCGCCGTGGTCAAACCCCTCAGTGTCGATGAAGTCCGTGAACTGTTTCGTCTCCGCTCGATGCTGGAATGTGACATGCTGGAGCGCGCCATCCCCAATATGACTGAAAAGGATATTGAGGACGCGGAAGACGCCCTGGCGGTTTACGACAAGGCGGTCGCCTCCGGTGTGAATACGACCAGCTGGTCGGAATTGAACTGGAAATTTCACTGGACGCTTTACAGCCCCGGTAATACGCCCATCACCATGTCTTTGTGCCGGTCCCTGCATGACAATACAGACCGGTACCAGCGTCTCCAGATTTCAATGGAAGGGCAGGCGGAAAAAGGGCGTGAGGAACATGCCGATATCCTGCAATGCTGCCGTGACAAGGATATCGAAAAGGCGACAAAACTTATGGCAGAACATATCCTGACCGTCGGTGATATTGTCACCGACTTTATTTCCGCCAACCAGGTCTGTCCCTCGAAGAGCTAGTCTTCAAGTTTTTCTAGAACCTTTTCGGCAATGGCAAGGGAACTGGTCAGGCCGGGGGATTCTATGCCCATCAGGTTGACAAACCCCTCAAGGCCGTGATCCGCGGGCCCGTGAATGATGAAATCCTGGCTGGCGATCTCGGGTGGCACAACCTTGGGGCGGATGCCGCTGTAGGCCGGCTGCAGGCGGCTTTCGTCAAGCCCCGGCCAGTATTTGCGGATGGATTCCACAAACAGCGGCTTGCGGCTTTCATCCACTTCGTAGTTTTCCTCCTCCACCCACTGGATGTCGGGGCCGAACTTGCCCTGGCCGCCAAGGTCCGGGGTCAGATGGGTGCCGAGACTGCCTTTGGTCGGCACCGGATAAATCAGATGGTTGAAGGGTATTTTTCCAGCATAGGAGAAATAGTTTCCCTTGGCGAACCATGTCCGGGGAATGGTTGCGGGCTTGAGCTCCTGCAGATTGGCGGCAAGTGTTGTCGCGCCGAGTCCGGCAGCATTGACAAGGGTTCGGCAGGCCAGCATCATCTCCTGCCCATTGGCTTGTATGCAGGTGAGCACAAAAAAACCGTCGGAAAGTTCAATATCCGTCACGGTATTTTCATAGGCTGCCACAGCGCCATGAGCTTCTGCATCGCCCAGCAAGGCAAGCATCAGGCCGTGGCTGTCGACAATGCCGCTGGAGGGCGAATACAGGGCGGCAATGACATTCAGATCCGGTTCCAGTTTGCTGCTGGCGGCTTTGTCCAGAAGCTGCAGGTCAAGTACGCCGCAGGCTTCGGCATTGGCCTTGATGTCTCTCAGTTTGCGGGTTTCTTCTTCCGTGGTGGCGACAACCAGTTTGCCCGGCATCCGGTAGTCCACATTATACTGGTCACAAAAGTCCCGCATCAGGCGGTTGCCGCGCACACAGAGTTCCGCTTTCAGGCTGCCCGGGGTGTAATAAAGGCCGGCGTGAATGACTTCACTGTTTCGGGAGCTGATGCCGGTTCCGATGTCCTTCTCCCTTTCCAGAATAATGACCTCCTGGCCCTGCCGGGCAAGTGCCCGGGCGCAGGCAAGGCCGACAACCCCGGCACCGACAACTATTGTTTCAACCTGATCCATGCTACACCTCGGGAAAACTGGGAAATTCATAATGCTCAAATATTCTGTTTTTACTCGGCCCTTTCGGGAAAGCGTTCGATATGGTAGCGTCCGTGAAAATAAAACTGGAGTATAAAATGAAAAGATATCTGTTCGGGATTATGATGTCACTGTCTTTGACCGCTTGCGGTGGTGAAGATGGTCAAAAACAGCAGGACGTGAATATTCAGGCGTCGCGCCTTGTAGAAAATATCAAGATACTTGCCTCGGACGAGTTCGAGGGACGTGCCCCTTCCTCTCCGGGGGAAGAAAAAACCATAAATTTCCTGAAAGAGAAATTCATCGAAGCGGGTTTGAAGCCGGGCAATGGCAACAGCTATTTCCAGGAAATAGACATGGTGGAGATCACCGCTTCCCCCGATGCGGTGATGACCGTTACCCACGGTCAGGGGGCTGAGGAGCTGGCATATGGTCCGGGATATATGGCCTGGACCAAACGTGTAGTCGATGGTGTGTCGGTTGGGAATTCGGAAATGGTCTTCGTCGGCTATGGGATTGTCGCGCCGGAATATGGCTGGAATGATTATGAAGGCCTCGATGTCAAGGGCAAGACCGTGGTCATCCTGATCAATGATCCCGGTTACGCCACCCAGAATGCGGAACTTTTCACCGGCAACGCCATGACCTATTACGGTCGCTGGACCTACAAATTCGAGGAAGCGGCTCGCCAGGGCGCCGAGGCGGCAATCATTATTCATGAAACGGCACCGGCCTCCTATCCCTGGGACGTGGTGCAGGGGAGTTGGTCCGGACCGCAGTTTTCGCTTGCGTCCAAGGACGGCAATATGAACCGGGTAAAGGTGGAAGGCTGGCTTCCGGGGGCAACTGCCGAAAAGATCTTCACAGCGGCCGGACTGGATTATACCGCGCAGAAAGATGCGGCGGCAAAGGCAGGCTTCAAGGCGGTAGACCTGAAGGCGACTATGTCTTTGAGCCTGGCGAACAACGTTCGCTTCTCCAAATCAAACAATGTGGTGGCGGTTATTCCGGGAACAGAGCGCCCGGATGAATTTGTCATTCACATGGCGCACTGGGACCATCTTGGCAAGGATGAAAGCCTGGAAGGCGACCAGATATATAACGGCGCGCTGGATAATGCCACCGGCACCGCCGGCCTGATTGAGCTTGCCCATGCCTACATGTCCGGCGCTGTGGAACCGAAACGTTCTGTCATGCTGATGGCGGTGACGGCGGAAGAGCAGGGCCTTCTGGGATCTCTCTATTACGGCCAGCATCCGATTGTGCCGCTGGAAAAAACAGTAGCGGCGATCAATATGGATGTGCTTGGTCATCTGGGGCCGACCCGGGATGTGACGGTGATCGGTTACGGAAACTCCGAACTGGACGGTTATGTGGGAGATGCTGTCAAAAAAGTTGGTCGGGTGGTTCGTCCTGATCCCACGCCGGAGAAAGGTTATTATTATCGTTCCGATCATTTCAGTCTGGCCAAGGTTGGTGTTCCCGCGCTTTATATCGATGCCGGGGTGGACCATGTGGAACATGGCGAGGCCTGGTATCTTGAACAGGCTGCCAAATATACGGCCAACGACTATCACAAGCCATCCGATGAATATTCCGATGACTGGGATATGTCCGGCGCTGTCGAGGATCTGAAGCTGATTTATCAGATCGGCCTGCGGCTGGCGACGGAAGACAGCTTTCCCAACTGGCGCGCCGGCACCGAATTCCGTGCCAAACGGGATGCGATGATGGAATAGGAAACTATCCCGGGCCATTGTCGTCTTCTGGCCCGGGATATTTCATTTATTATGAGAAAAATAAACTATAATTTCTGGCTGCGGCGCATTCACAAATGGCTCGGCCTCATCGTCGGGATCCAGTTTCTGCTCTGGACCCTGAGCGGTTTTATCATGTCTTATTTTCCGATCGGGGAAGTGCATGGAGATCATCTTCTGAATGCCGAGCCGGTCCGGAATTTATCCCCGGCAGAGGAGTATCTTTCGCCGTCACAGATCCTGCAGAAATTCGGCGACCGACCGGTTGAGGCCATCCATCTGATTTCTTACCAGGGGCGTCCGGTGTACCAGGTGGAGGCGGGAGAGGATCTGTGGCTTGTCGACGCTGTCACCGGCGCAGACCATCCCATGATTGGCGAGACGGAGGCTACCGCTATCGCCCGTGCCCGCTATGCCGGTGAAGCGGAAGTAAAGTCTGTCTCGCAGATTACCACCCCCATCGGTGAAATTGGTGCCGCGCGACTGCCGCTCTGGCGGGTCGATTTCAACGATGACATCAACAGCAGTTTCTATATTTCGCCTTATGACGCCACCATTGTCCGGGTGCGCTCCGATATCTGGCGCCGCCATGATTTTTTCTGGATGCTGCATATCATGGATTATGAAAACCGGAGCGATATTAACAACTGGCTTCTGGTTTTTGCCGCCTCGGTGGGGTTATTTGTCATCCTTTCCGGGATAATTCTGATCTTTTATGCTTTTTCAAGGCGCGATTTCCGCTGGATCAGGCCGGGAAAATAGCTGTGGACTTTTATTGGCCGCTACGTATAACCTTTATCTCATGGTCAGAATGAAAAAAGTCATCTCGCTTGTGTTGCTGGTTTTGGTCGCCTTCTCGGCGACCGGCATGGAGCATGGTTTTGCCGGTGGATGTGATCATTCGGCCATGGCACAGGGATCTCCCGCTCATCAGGACGCGGCCTGTCATGACGGGATGACGGAAGACGATATGCCACTGCATCAGACATCTTCCTGCCGCTGCGATGCCCTGTTGTCCTGTACGGCGATTATCCTGCCCGAAATCAGTGGCGGTGCGCCTTTCCGTTATCGTGCCACTTTGACCTTTTATTCCCGGGGCCAGATCCCGGAGGAATATTTCACCGGCCTTCTTGCCCCGCCTCCAAAGACAGTGACCTGAATAAATTATAATCAGGTCAACCACTTGGAGAGTTTAAATGAAGATGTTGCATGCGCTGGCGTTGTTCGGCGTTTTAACGGGTTTCTCTGTCGCGCAGGCAGAGGTTATTGAATATTCCATAGATATAGCAGAAAGAACCGTCAATTTTACCGGCAGGGAGGTTACGGCCCTGACCGTTGGCGGCGGCATTCCCGGCCCGACCATTGAGGTCCGGGAAGGGGATATCCTGCGTGTCACCTTTACCAATAAAATGGACGTGGAAAGCTCCATTCACTGGCACGGCGTGCTGTTGCCCAACGACCAGGATGGCGTGCCTTACCTCACCACCCAGCCGATTGCAGCGCACAGCAGCTTTACCTATGAATATCCGGTCATTCACAGCGGCACCTACTGGTATCATTCCCATACCGGTCTGCAGGAACAGCGCGGGGTTTACGGCTCCATTGTCTTTCATCCGAAAAAGGAAAATCGGGACTATGACCAGGATCTGGTGATGGTTCTGTCTGACTGGACAGATGAAAATCCAAACCAGGTCATGCGAAACCTGAAGCGGGACGGGGACTATTATGCGCTGAAAAAAGACAGTGTGCAGTCCTGGGACCGGGTGCTGGAACATGGCTGGCAGGCCGTGAAAAACCGCATGGACGGCAGTCTCAGCCGCATGGGACCGATGGATATTTCCGATGTCGGTTATGATCTGTTCCTGATAAACGGCAAACGGGTCTCGGAACATCAGGTGAAACCCGGTGAAAAAGTCAGGTTGCGGATCATCAATGCAGCGGCTTCCAGTTATTTCAATGTGGAATTCGCCGGCGGTCCGATGACGGTAATCGCGGCAGACGGGGTGGATGTGAAGCCGTTCCGGGTCACGCGCCTGCGCACGGCCATTGCCGAAACCTGGGATGTTATTGTGGAGGTGCCGGATGGCGGCGCCTACGAATTCCGGGCCACGTCGGAAGACGGCACCGGATATGCCTCCAGCTTCCTTGGTAAGGGACAAAAGGTTGCGGCGCCGGACGTGCCCAAACCCAATCCCTATCTGATGTCACACGGGGATCATGGTGCCATGAGCCATGGGGATATGGATCACGGCCAGATGGATCACTCCCAAATGGACCATGGTTCAATGGAAATGGCGGAACCTGTTATAAGCTACCTGACCGACTACAGCCCCCTGGAAGGACTGGAGGATACAACTCTAAAGAATACCGGGCCGATGCGGGAAGTTAATCTGTCCCTGACCGGCAATATGGAGGATTATGTCTGGTCTTTTGACAACAAGGTTCTCTCCGCTGCCGACCGGATCTTGATCCGAAAAGGCGAGCGTGTTCGTTTTATCCTGAAGAATGAAACCATGATGCATCATCCCATTCATTTGCACGGGCATTTTTTCCGGGTCCTGAACGGCAAGGGGGACAAGAGTCCCATGAAGCACACTGTCAATGTGCCGCCCATGGCCACGGTGGTGATCGAGTTTGACGCCAATGAGGAAAAGGACTGGTTTTTCCATTGCCATAACCTCTATCACATGAAGTCGGGCATGTCCCGGGTTGTCAGTTACGAAGACAGCAGCCGGATGACTGAAGAAATACTGCGGAAAATCTCCGGGGATCGTCACTGGTACAGCTTTGCCGATCTGTCTGCCCAGAGTTATGTAGCCTCGGGTAAAGTCTGGACCCGGGACAGTTACAACATGGTTTCTGCGATGATCGAGGCGGATTATGACAGCGCCTATGAGGGCGAGGTCGCCTATAGCAGAACCATTAACAGGTTTCTGAAGCTCTATGCCGGCGGCTGGTTCGAGCGCGAGGAAGAGGACGGGACCTGGCATGACCGTAATGTGGCCATGGCCGGTGTTCGATATGTCCTGCCGCTCCTGATCGAAGCGGACCTCAGGGTTGACAGCAAAGGGCATGTGCGGTTCGGGCTGGAAAGTGAACTTCAACTTACCTCCAGGCTGTCATTCGAGTGGAACTGGAATACCGACGATGAATGGGAGACTGTGCTGGAATATGAAATCAGCAAACGCTTCTCTCTGGTTGGCGGGCATATGTCCCGTTTCGGTACGGGCGGGGGAGTGCTGGTCAAATTCTAGAAGGGTTCATCGGGCGCAGTTCTGGCACTGGGGAACGGAAGGATCCAGCGCCAGCCTCTTCGCCTCGATTTCCTCGCCGCAGGTCACACAATAACCGAACTCATCTGTATCCATCCTGTCCAGGGCGGACTGGATCCGGCGCAGTTCCTGAACCCGCCGACGGCTCACTTCCTTTGACATGGCCTGGGCCTGCAGGGCATCCATGCGCGACAATCGACCGACCTTGCTTTGATCCAGTTCGACAGGGGCCTTGCTTTCTTCTGACAGTACGATAAGTTCTTCGAGGTTTTTCTTCATACCCAGAAGTTTTTTACGACAGGCATCCATATCCATCCGCCGGGTCTCTAGAGATTACAGTTACGGTTACAGTTAATTGTATGTTCCTATAAATTACTTAACTTTAACGGATTGTTAGGTGGTTTGTAACAAAATAATAATCATCTTGTAATATAGAGTTATGCTAATTAAGAAGGTGTGAAATCGCTTTTGCATTTCTACAAGAATAGTAATTTGGGGCAGGTAAAGTAGGCAGGTTTCAGTCATGGCGTCGGAAGTAAGACATATATTTTTCGAGGAGTCCGAGTTGGTGCGGGCTTTGATGAAATATTCCCTGGTTAAAAAACGACCCCTTGAGTTTAAGGATATCAAGGGTGTTATCGTCAATAACATGGGGTCAGTCTCTGCGACCATGATGGTCAAGGTCATCAGCAATGAACCTCCGGTTAAAATTGAATTTTCAACGCCGGAACTGGCCGCGGCTCTTGTGCTTTTCTGTAATGAAACCGGGATCGATCTGCCGCGTAAAGGCGTTAAAACCCTGAATGTGGATGAAGATCAGGTCTATATGACGATCATTGTGAATGAACGCACGATTATCGGCGGCAATAAAATGGATCGCCTGACCCGCAAATATGCCAATATGGGGCTGACAAAAAAGAGCGGCTAAAGAGCGGGCGCAGAATATAATCCAACGAATGAAGCGGCGACAGGCCGCTTTTATTTTGCCCGGGCCATTTCCTCTGTCATAAAATACCGCTAAGCTGCGGCTGGTTTGTTCAGAACGATGGAAACAAGGAAACAGGGATGGTGTTTGGGGTAATTAGGTTCGGGAGACTGTTTTATCTGTGTTTTCTGTTCCTGGTGCTGGGGAGCGTATCTGCTTTTGCGGATATTGAAAAAATCCTGATCACCCCTGACCAGCCCGTCTTAAGGGGGCAGGAAACCTCTGTCACACTGCTGTTGATGAATAATTCCTCCGATCGTCAGGAGGTGACGATTGAACGTAAGGTCAAGGTTTATCTGGAATACGGTCTGAATCGTGTGGAGGGGGTGCTGGAACTGTCTGGTGGTCAGGATGGCGAGGTGATCAGTCTTGAGCCCGGCAACTTCCGTAAAATGAACTACATATTGATGGTTCCCCTCGATATCCGCCCCGGGCCTTTGAAGATTATTCCTGTCGACGGCTCGGCAAACAATCCGTTTCTGATGGTCGGCACTGAAATAAACGATCGGAAGGAAACGCAACAGGCCGATGTTGATGACGACCCGGATAAGGAGGAGGAATATGTGGTTCTCGGCCCCGAAGATATCCAGGAGTTGAAGGAGGAAAAGGGGTTGTTCTTTGATAATCTGGCGCCGTACGAACCGGCATATATCCTGTTCGGGGGAGGCGACACCAATTCAAAATTCCAGATCAGTTTCAAATACCGCATCTTCGGTTCCGACCGCAATGAGTTGCCGGTTAACCGGTCGTGGATCGAAGGTCTTCACTTTTCCTATACGCAGCTTAATTTCTGGGATCTGGCGGCTGCATCAAAACCCTTTGCAGATACTAACTTCAAGCCCGAATTTTTCTATCTGTGGGAGGACGTCGGCAATGGACTTTTCTCTGATAATTCCAGAGTGAATCTTCAGTTTGGTTTTATGCATGAATCAAATGGACGCGACGGTGAGAATTCGCGAAGTATAAATGCTTTTTACATACATCCAGCCCTAACCTATGAGTATGAAAATGGCTATACTCTTGGTTTGTCAGCCAGGTTCCAGGCCTATGTGGGGGATCTGTCGGACAATCCGGATATAATCGATTACCGGGGCCATTCCAGTCTGGTGGCCAAATTCGGGAAACTTGAAGATTTCCAGATTTCAGCGGCGCTCCGGGGGAATTTCGAGACCGGCAAGGGGCTGTTGATGCTGGATTTCACCTATCCGCTGAACAAGCTTTTTATCAATCATCCTGATCTCTATTTTCAGACCCAGCTGATTACCGGCTACGGGGAGAAAATGCTGGAATATGACCGCAAGGAAACGCGCCTTCGTTTCGGCATCGGTATTACCCGTTAGGTGGCGGGGCACCTATTCCGGTTTGTATATATGGAGGCAGCAGAAAATGATCGAGACATCCTCGTCATTTTCCGAGAAGGGAAGGACGATGGCGGAATATTCCCGGCGATCGCGGGCCGACCAGACAAACTCCCCCATCGTCACATAGGGCTTTTTGCTTTCCAGAAGCCAGCTAAATCTCTCAAGTATGTGGTGGGTATTGTCAAAGCTTTCCGCAGACTTTCCGGTATTGTCTTCGCCGGTTGTCTCGGTGATATTTGTGCCGATAAGCCTTATTTTAAATTCCAGCGGATTGCGGAAGACATCGACCAGCATCAGGTTGCCCAAAGCATCCGGTACATGCAAGGGATTGAAATCCCTGCGTGCCGGCATTGCTCTGTCACCCCTGATTTCCTGCCAGTATTTATAAAATTTATTTTGGTAGTCACTGGTCAGGTCATCGGTCGTAAAGTCAATAATGAATTTACTCACCATGTCCCCTTTTAAAAATAACACGCGTCCCCCCGATCATTGTCAAAGGGAATATTTTTATTATTATTGAAGTGGTCAAAAAATGCTTTTTGGACAGCCTCTGCACCGCCGGATAGCAATTCAATATAGGAATTCTTTGCCCAATTTATTAACAAAAGGTTAATATTTGTGGGTTCGGGGAATTTTTGTTAAGTAAATAATAAGAATTTCATTTAATGCGGGGCAGGCGTCCGGATTAAAGGTGCTGTGAGCGGTGCCGGCGACTTGATCAACCTGGATTGCACCGGATATTGTCATAGAAGACAGCCGGAGTCGCGGGTGGTCCACCTCTCGGCTGTGAGTTTAAATATTCCGTGCGCGAATTTAAACAATGGCAAACACCCGATGACCATGCCGGGAACTGATCCATTAAAGACTTCTGGATGATATTTTGGGAAAGAGTGGTGCCCCCACACGGACTCGAACCGCGGACCTACTGATTACAAATCAGTTGCTCTACCAACTGAGCTATAGGGGCTTCCAATCGGAAAGTAGGCGCAACCTAGTGTGCCTTTCGGTCAAAATCAAGCCAAATTTTTCTATGGCGGCTTTTTTTCGGAGCGGGGGCCTAGTTACGTGACAATTCGTATAACGCCACCGCGGCGGCGTTGGACACATTCAGGCTTTCGACCCGGTCGCTGATGGGCAGCTTGACCAGCGCGTCGCAATGGTCGCGGGTGCCTTTTCTCAGTCCCTTGCCCTCGGCACCCAGCACCAGGACAATATTATCGCCGAAATCGGCATCCTGCACCATTGTTTCGGCATAACCGTCCAGACCAAGGCGCCAGTAGCCCATTTCCGCCAGCTGGTCGAGGGCGCGGGACAGGTTTGTCACCCGGACCCAGGGGATCAGTTCCAGACAGCCGGAGGCGGATTTCGCCAGCGTGCCGGATTCCGGCGGTGCATTGCGATCCGGGGTAACAATGGCCTTGGCGCCAAAGGCGGCGGCAGACCGGATGATGGCACCCACATTATGGGGGTCGGTCACCTGGTCCAGCACCAGCACCAGATTCTTTCCTTCAGGAGCGATTTCGCAGCTGTCTTCCAGATGCCGGCCGGGCAGGGGGGCGCATTTCAGGGCGATGCCCTGGTGCAGGCTTCCCTCAGGCAGCAGTTTTTCAAAATCTTCCGGTCCCACAAGTTCGGGCTGAAGGGAGGGGAGGTTTTCCAGCAGGGCGGCAAGTTCCTCCCGATACTGATCAGCACTTTTCCGGGAGACAATAAGGCGATGTTTCTGCCGTTCCCGATTGGCCAGGGCTGCTGTTACGGGATGGCGACCAAAGAGCCACAAGCCGCCCCCTCCGGAAGTGTTTCCGGAAGACGGTCTTCTGTCGCGGGCGCCGGTGACAAGCCGGTTGTCGTGAGCCTGCGGCTGTGCGTTACCGGTCTGGCGGCTTTTGTTTGGTCTGGTTTTTCTGCTCATTTTGACAGCTATAGGGCAGGAAGAGCAGAAGGGCAACAGCTTTGATTACCCCATGACCTGTTGTCTGGATTTGCTGTGTCTCCTGAAAAAAAACATGAAGATTATATTTCTTGCAAAATAACGTTGACATCGCGCGAGAAATGTCCATATTGCGGCTTCACAGCTGCCCTTTACGGGGCGGCGGAATCCACTCTTGGAGGGGTGGCTGAGCGGTCAAAAGCAGCGGACTGTAAATCCGCCGACATTGTCTACGCAGGTTCGAATCCTGCCCCCTCCACCATTTCCCCGATCCGGTTAAAGCAGGGGAACTGGTCAGGATGCGGGCGGGTGTAGCTTAGTGGTAAAGCCCCAGCCTTCCAAGCTGGTTACGAGGGTTCGATTCCCTTCACCCGCTCCAATTTAACCGGGAAATGGTCCGCATCTGATGATGCGATAATGTTAGATGGGGTGAATGCGGCGCGATGCCCATTTACTGGCTTGAATGGGAAATGGCCCTGGGGATGAGCCGGGTGCTGAAATTTAGGTGGTTATATAATGTCAAAAGAAAAGTTTGAACGCAATAAGCCGCATTGTAACGTTGGTACCATTGGTCACGTTGACCATGGCAAGACGACCTTGACTGCGGCGATCACGAAGGTTCTTGCTGAAGCCGGTCACGGCAAGGCAGTTGATTTCGCGAACATCGACAAGGCTCCTGAAGAGCGCGAGCGTGGTATCACGATTTCGACGGCTCACGTTGAGTATGAAACAGACAACCGTCACTATGCGCACGTTGACTGTCCTGGCCATGCTGACTATGTGAAGAACATGATCACCGGTGCGGCGCAGATGGACGGCGCTATTCTGGTTGTGAACGCTGCTGACGGCCCGATGCCTCAGACCCGCGAGCACATTCTTCTTGCCCGTCAGGTTGGTGTTCCTGCGCTGGTTGTGTTCCTGAACAAGGTTGACCAGGTTGACGACGAAGAGCTTCTCGAGCTTGTCGAGATGGAAGTTCGCGAGCTTCTGACCGAATATGATTTCCCGGGCGACGATATTCCGATCATTGCCGGTTCTGCTCTTGCGGCTCTTGAAGGCCGTGATGACGAGATTGGCAAGAACAAGATCCTTGAACTGATGCAGGCTGTTGACGACTATATTCCTCAGCCGGACCGTCCGAAGGATCAGCCGTTCCTGATGCCGATCGAGGATGTGTTCTCTATTTCCGGTCGTGGTACAGTTGTGACCGGCCGTATCGAGCGCGGTATTGTGAAGGTTGGCGAGGAAGTCGAGATTGTCGGTATCCGCGACACCCAGAAGACAACTGTGACCGGCGTTGAAATGTTCCGCAAGCTGCTTGACAGCGGTGAAGCCGGTGACAACGTTGGCGCGCTGCTGCGCGGTGTTGGTCGTGAAGATGTTGAGCGTGGCCAGGTTCTGGCCAAGCCGGGCACCATTACACCGCACACCAAGTTCAAGGCTGAAGCCTACATCCTGACCAAGGAAGAGGGCGGTCGTCATACACCGTTCTTCACCAACTACCGTCCGCAGTTTTACTTCCGTACAACTGACGTGACCGGTGTTGTGACCCTTCCGGAAGGTACGGAAATGGTTATGCCTGGTGACAATATTGCGGTTGATGTCGAGCTGATCGCTCCGATCGCCATGGACGAAGGTCTGCGTTTCGCCATCCGTGAAGGCGGTCGTACCGTCGGTGCCGGCGTCGTTGCCAAAGTTATCGAATAAAATCTGAAGCATTCTTCAGGCGCACGGGGCGGATGCTTTTCCGCCCCGATTGCGTTCAGGCCGGTTGTATAATGAATTGCCGGTTGAAAACTTTTTTAAGACGGCGCCCATTTTCGCATTGCACTTGCGGGGGGGCCGTTTTATAACGTGCGACACAATTGAAGGAGTGTAGCTCAGCTGGTAGAGCACCGGTCTCCAAAACCGGGTGTCGGGGGTTCGAATCCCTCCACTCCTGCCATTTCGTTGAAAACGAGCGGTGGTCATGATAGACGAGCCGCCTTTCGGCAGAAAAAGAACGGATAACTGAAAATGTCAAAAACAAGTCCTGCAGAATTTGTCCGGCAAGTCCGGCAGGAGGTTTCCAAGGTAAGCTGGCCCACGCGGAAGGAAACCACAATAACGACAGTGATGGTCTTTATTATGGCTTTCATTATGGCAGTATTCTTTTTTCTGGTGGATTTGGGACTGTCGAACATCGTTTCACTGATTTTGGGTCTCGGAGGATAAGCATGTCGTCTCGTGCAAAATGGTACATTATTCAGGCCTATTCCGGTTTTGAAAAAAAGGTTGCCCAGAGTGTGACCGATCAGGCCGTTCAGCAGGGGCTTGATTCCCTGATCGAGCAGGTCATTGTGCCGACAGAAGAAATTGTTGAAGTCAAGCGTGGTCAGAAAGTGACCTCCGAACGCAAGTTTTTCCCGGGTTACGTCCTGGCTAAAATGATCATGAATGACCAGACCTATCATCTGATCAAGAACACCCCAAAGGTTTCCGGATTCCTGGGGTCCGGCGGCAAGCCATCGCCGATTACCGAAAAGGAAGCGGAGCGCATTCTGCATCAGGTTGAAGAGGGGGTTGAGCGTCCGCGTCCGTCCATCTCTTATGAAATCGGTGAAGAGGTCAAGGTTATCGACGGACCGTTCACTTCCTTCACAGGTATTGTTGAGGACGTGGATGAAGAAAAGTCCCGGGTCAAGGTTTCTGTTTCCATTTTCGGTCGCGCAACCCCGGTGGAACTGGAATATGCGCAGGTCGAAAAGGGCTAGAAAAAAGGTCTGGCGTTTTTGCCTTCGGGCTGTTATAAGCCAGCCTTTCATGAGTCGTTTTAATCTGTAAACGGTAGTGAAATTCTGAAGAAAACGGCGAAAATGCTGTTTTTTTCGAAAGTGTGGGAGGTCAGCCATGGCCGGACCACGCCCCTTAAAAGGCTTCCCGGAAGGGGAGTTGATTTTTATATTTTGTCAAAGGGACTATAATGGCGAAGAAAATTCAAGGTTATATCAAGTTGCAGATCCCTGCCGGAGCTGCAAATCCGTCACCGCCAATCGGTACTGCACTCGGTCAGCGCGGTGTGAATATTATGGAATTCTGTAAGGCTTTTAATGCCGCGACAGGCGAGATGGAAAAAGGGATGCCGATCCCGACCATCATCACCGTGTTCCAGGATAAAAGTTTTACATTTGTGACCAAGGCGCCGCCGGCATCATTCCTTATTATGAAAGCGGCCGGTCTGAAAAAGGGATCCTCCACTCCCGGTCGTGCGTCTGCAGGAACTATTTCTCTGGACAAGGTTCGTGAAATTGCCGATTTCAAGATGCAGGACCTGAACGCCAATTCGATTGAAGCGGCTATGGAAATCATCAAAGGTACCGCCCGTTCTATGGGCATGAAGGTGGAGGGTTAAGATTATGGCGCGTATTTCCAAACGTGTTAAGGCCATCCGTGAAGGTCTGAATACAGACGCTCTCCTGACTGTTGAAGATGCTGTGAAGCTGGTCAAGGAAAAAGCAACTGCGAAATTTGACGAAACTCTTGAGATGGCTGTGCGTCTGGGTGTTGACCCGCGTCACGCTGACCAGATGGTTCGTGGAATGGTCTCCCTGCCCAACGGGACGGGTAAAGACGTTCGTGTGGCTGTGTTTGCCCGCGGTGACAAGGCTGACGCCGCCAAGGCTGCCGGTGCCGACCTGGTTGGTGCCGAGGATCTGATGGAGGCGATTCAGGGCGGCGAAATGAATTTCGACCGTTGTATTGCCACACCGGACATGATGGCAATCGTTGGCCGTCTTGGTAAGGTGCTCGGTCCTCGCGGTCTTATGCCAAACCCTAAACTGGGTACGGTTACCCAGGATGTGGAAGCTGCCGTTAAGGCGGCCAAGGGTGGCCAGGTTGAATTCCGTGTCGAAAAAGCCGGTATTGTTCATGCCGGTTTCGGTAAGGCAAGTTTTGACGAAAGTGCTCTGATCGAAAATGCCAAGGCATTGCTTGATGCGCTTTTGAAAGCCAAACCGACCGGAGCAAAGGGTTCATACCTCAAAGCTATTTCCATGAGCTCCACGATGGGTCCTGGTGTGAAGGTTGATGTGGCCGCTGTTTCCGGCGACTGACACCAAAAAGATTTTGGTCATTCCTTACAGGAGTGACCGCTAAGGAATTCCGTTGGGTTCGCCTGGCGGAAACTTTGGTCCCGGAGAGGCATGTTTATACAGCTCAAAGGGACCGCCTGTCCGAAACTGCAGGTGTCCTTCTTCTTTTGAAGGAAGGGCTTAAGCGCAAGGCCTGCAATAGATGGGAGTGTAGGGGTTCCCCTACAGTTTCCGTTTCCTGTCCTGAAAGGGGCAGGATTTGACAGGTTTAACAGGTGTGGAAGCATTTGTTTCCATGCTGTGGCTCAACTAGCAGGAATTCGACCTTTCGGGGAAGTGTTTTTGCGTAATTGAATCGGAGACGAGAATGGATAGAGCCCAAAAGAAGGAATCAGTTGCCTTCTTGAAGGATGTCTTCAGTAATTCCGCGACGGTTGTTGTTGTTCGCAACAATGGTCTGAGTGTTGCTGAGATGACAAACCTGCGGAACGAAATGCGTGAAGCAGGCGCCAGTCTTAAAGTGGCTAAAAACCGCCTTGCTCGTCTTGCTCTTGAAGGTTCCGATCTGGAATCAGTTGGTGAATTTCTGGTTGGTCCGACCGCCCTCGGTTATTCCGAAGATCCGGTAGCTCCGGCCAAAATTCTGGTAAAATTTGCCAAGGGTAACGACGCGCTCGAAGTCCTTGGTGGTGCAATGGGAACGACCGCTCTTGATGTGAATGGAGTTAAGGCTCTGGCAGAACTGCCGTCCCTTGACGAACTTCGCGGCAAGCTTGTCGGTCTTCTGCAGGCACCGGCTACCAAGCTGGCTGCTATTACCCAGGCACCTGCCGGACAACTGGCTCGTGTTTTCGGTGCTTACGGATCGCAAGGTTAAGTGCGAAGGTTTTTGGTTTTAGATTGAATTTTTTTGAATTAAGGAAATGAACAATGGCTGATCTTGGAAAGCTTGTTGATGAACTCTCTACACTGACCGTTCTGGAAGCTGCAGAACTGTCTAAAATGCTCGAAGAAAAATGGGGCGTATCTGCCGCTGCTCCTGTTGCTGTTGCTGCTGCCGGTGCTCCGGCTGGTGGTGAAGCCGCAGAAGAAAAAACTGACTTTGATGTTGTTCTTACCGCTGCCGGCGATAAGAAAATCAACGTCATTAAAGAAGTCCGCGCCATCACCGGTCTTGGCCTGAAAGAAGCCAAGGAACTGGTTGAAGGTGCTCCTAAGACTGTTAAGGAAGCAGCACCGAAGGCTGAAGCTGAAGAGCTTAAAGCCAAACTGGAAGCTGCTGGCGCTTCTGTCGAGCTCAAATAGAGTTGACAATTCTGGGTGGCCGGTTGCCCGATTAGGGCGACTGGCCATTCGGCCTCTCGGGGCGAATATCTGTCTGGACATGATGGGGTTCTGGTAATTCTGGTGGGAAAACAACATATTACCATTGAAATTAAAAGAGATTTGGTCCATTTTAAGCTGCCGTTTTCAGAAGAAATTTCTGAAGCGGTTTCTGCCGTCTAGATAGATAATTTATTTTATCACTCTGATTTTTAATGCCAAGGCATTGATATTAGAGGTTTTTTTAAATACTGTGGCGAGGATTCAGCATGGCGACTTCCTATTCCAGTCGTAAAAAAGTTCGCAAAAATTTCGGACGTATTACAGAAGTGGCAGAGATGCCGAACCTGATCAAGGTGCAGGTCAGCTCCTATGATCAGTTTCTTCAGACTGATATTGAGGCCGAAGACCGAAATAATGACGGTCTGCAGGGCGTGTTCAAGTCTGTTTTTCCGATTACCGATTTTGCAGAGACGGCTTCCCTGGAGTTTGTCTCCTATGAACTGGAAAAACCCAAATATGATGTTGAGGAATGCCAGCAGCGCGACATGACCTATGCTGCGCCCCTGCGTGTTACTCTTCGCCTGATTGTTTTTGAAGTTGACGAGGAAACCGAAGCACGGTCCGTCCTGGACATTAAAGAACAGGATGTTTACATGGGCGATCTGCCCCTGATGACCGATAACGGTACCTTTGTTGTCAACGGTACGGAACGTGTGATCGTCAGCCAGATGCACCGCTCGCCAGGTGTGTTCTTCGATCATGACAAGGGTAAAACCCACTCTTCCGGTAAGTTCCTGTTTGCAGCACGTGTGATCCCTTATCGCGGATCCTGGCTGGACTTTGAATTTGACGCCAAGGACATTGTCCATGTGCGTATTGACCGTCGCCGTAAAATGCCGGTGACAACCCTGCTGTATGCGCTTGGCATGTCTTCCGAGGAAATTCTCAATTTCTTCTATGATTTTGCGACCTATAAACGCAACAAGAGCGGCTGGATTGTTCCCTTTGATCCGGTAAACTGGCGCGGTGCCAAACCGGCCTTTGATCTTGTGAATGCCGCGAACGGCGAAGTTGTCGTCGAAGCCGGCAAGAAGATAACCCCGCGTCTGGCCAACAAGCTGGCCAAGGACGGCCTGACGGAGCTGCTTCTTCCCAAAGAAGAGCTGATCGGTCGTTTTGCCGCCGAGGATATGGTGAACGGGAAAACCGGTGAAATTTATATCGAGGCCGGTGAGGAGATCACGGAAGATCACCTGCAGGTTCTTGAAGATGCCGGATACAAGGAAGTCAACACCCTTGATATCGACCATGTGAATATCGGCCCTTATATTCGTAACACCCTGATGGGTGACAAAAGCGAAAATGAGGAAATGGCGCTGTCCGAGATCTACCGCGTCATGCGTCCCGGTGAGCCGCCGACCCGTGAAACGGCCGATGCGCTGTTCCATGGCCTGTTCTTTGATGAAGAACGCTATGACCTGTCCTCAGTCGGTCGCGTGAAAATGAATATGCGTCTTGGCCTGGATGCGGAGGACAATGTCCGCGTTCTGCGCAAGGAAGACATTCTGAAGATCCTGAAAACCCTGATGGAACTGAAAGACGGCAAGGGCAGTGTCGATGATATCGACCATCTGGGTAACCGTCGTGTGCGTTCTGTCGGCGAGCTGATGGAAAACCAGTATCGTATCGGTCTGCTTCGCATGGAGCGCGCCATTCGTGAACGGATGAGCAGCATCGATATCGACACCGTCATGCCCCATGATCTGGTCAACGCGAAACCGGCCGTGGCCGCGGTGCGTGAATTCTTCGGTTCGTCCCAGCTCAGCCAGTTTATGGACCAGACCAACCCGCTCAGCGAGATTACCCACAAGCGTCGTCTTTCGGCGCTTGGCCCGGGCGGTCTGACCCGCGAGCGTGCCGGCTTTGAAGTGCGCGACGTGCATACGACCCATTACGGCCGGATCTGTCCCATTGAGACTCCTGAAGGACCGAACATTGGTCTGATCAACTCCCTGGCGACCTTTGCCAAAGTCAATAAATACGGCTTTATCGAAACTCCTTATCGCAAGGTGCATGACGGCAAGGTGAGCGGCGATGTGATTTACCTGTCCGCTATGGAAGAGGAAAAATACACTGTTGCCCAGGCCAATACGCCGCTGAATGACGATGGGACCTTTGTGCCGGAACTGATCGACTGCCGTGAGGCAGGTGAGCATCACCTCAAACAGCCCGAGCAGATCGACCTGATGGACGTTTCTCCCAAACAGGTTGTGTCCGTTGCGGCAGCACTTATTCCGTTCCTGGAAAACGATGACGCCAACCGCGCGCTGATGGGATCAAACATGCAGCGTCAGGCCGTGCCTCTGGTACGGGCGGAATCGCCTTTTGTCGGTACCGGCATGGAACGGGTTGTCGCCCGTGACTCCGGGGCTGCCATTGTGGCCGAACGTGCCGGTATTGTGGATCAGGTCGATGCGACCCGTATTGTGGTGCGTGTGACGGAAGAAGTCGAGCCGGGTGCGTCTGGTGTGGATATCTACACCCTGCGCAAGTTCCAGCGTTCGAACCAGAACACCTGCATCAACCAGCGTCCGCTGGTGAAAGTCGGTGACATTCTGAACCGCGGTGACGTCATGGCTGACGGTCCGTCCACGGACATGGGCGAACTGGCGCTTGGCCGGAACGTTCTCGTGGCCTTTATGCCCTGGAACGGTTACAACTTCGAGGATTCCATTCTGATTTCCGAACGGATCGTGAAAGACGACGTCTTTACCTCTATCCATATCGAGGAATTCGAGGTGATGGCCCGCGATACCAAGCTTGGTCCGGAAGAAATCACCCGTGATATTCCAAACGTGGGTGAGGAAGGGCTTCGCAGCCTGGACGAGGCCGGCATCGTTTATATCGGTGCCGAGGTTCATCCTGGTGACATTATGGTCGGTAAAATCACCCCGAAAGGCGAAAGCCCGATGACACCGGAAGAAAAGCTTCTGCGTGCCATCTTTGGCGAGAAAGCTGCTGACGTGCGGGATACATCCCTGCGCCTGCCGCCGGGGGTTGCCGGTACTGTCGTGGAAGTTCGTGTCTTCAACCGTCACGGTATCGACAAGGACGAACGCGCGATCGCCATCGAACGTGAAGAGATCGAGCGTCTGTCAAAAGACCGTGAGGACGAGCAGAATATTCTCGACCGCAATATCTATGCCCGTCTGAAGCCGATGCTTCTGGGCAATGTGATCACCAGCGGCCCGAAAGAGGTCTCCAAAGGCGAAACCGTTACGGCCGAGCTTCTGGACGGTCTGTCCCGCGGCCTGTGGTGGCAGATTGCCGTCGATGACGAAAAAACCATGGAAGATGTGGACAGCCTTCACAAGCAGTTTGAAGAAGCCCGCGATCGTCTGCGTGCCCGTTTCGAAGAGAAGATCGAGAAACTTCAGCGCGGTGACGAACTGCTGCCAGGCGTTCTGAAAATGGTCAAGGTCTTTGTGGCCGTGAAGCGCAAGCTGCAGCCCGGTGATAAAATGGCCGGTCGTCACGGTAACAAAGGGGTGATTTCCCGCATTCTGCCGCAGGAAGACATGCCTTACCTGGAAGACGGTACTCCGGTGGATATCGTACTGAACCCGCTTGGTGTGCCGTCACGAATGAACGTGGGTCAGATTCTGGAAACTCACCTTGGCTGGGCTTCTCGTGGCCTGGGCGTGCAGATTTCCCAGATGCTTGATGATGTCGCTACCGATACTTCTGCCAAGGCAGAAGGTCTGCGCGGCAAGCTGAAAACCATTTATGGTGACGATCAGTATGATGCTGAAATCGGCTCTCTGGAAGACGAGGATGTTGTCGGTCTGGCAGGGTTCCTGCGGAACGGTGTGCCGATGGCGACACCGGTATTCGATGGCGCCCATGAGAAGGACGTTGTCGATATGCTCGAACTGGCCGGTCTTAACGGATCCGGTCAGGTTGATCTCTATGACGGCCGTACCGGTGAGAAATTCGACCGTAAGGTGACTGTTGGCTATATTTACATGCTGAAACTGCATCACCTGGTTGATGACAAGATCCATGCCCGGTCCATCGGTCCGTACAGCCTTGTCACACAGCAGCCGCTGGGTGGTAAAGCCCAGTTCGGTGGTCAGCGCTTCGGGGAAATGGAGGTCTGGGCCCTTCAGGCTTATGGCGCCGCCTATACCCTGCAGGAAATGCTGACTGTGAAATCGGATGATGTAAGCGGTCGTACCAAGGTCTATGAAGCAATCGTACGTGGTGACGACAGCTTCGAAGCCGGTATTCCGGAATCCTTTAACGTTCTGGTCAAAGAGATGAAGTCTCTGTGTCTGAATGTTGAACTTATCAATAATCCTTAAGAGCGGACGAGATTTAGGAGAATATTAGGTTATGAGCCAGGAAATTATGAATTTCTTCAACCCGGCTGCGAAACCGGAGACTTTTGATAACATCAAAATCTCTATCGCCAGTCCGGAACAGATCCGCTCTTGGTCTTTCGGTGAGATCAAAAAACCGGAAACCATTAACTACCGGACCTTCAAGCCGGAAAAAGACGGGCTCTTCTGTGCCCGTATTTTCGGCCCGATCAAGGACTATGAATGTCTCTGCGGCAAATACAAGCGGATGAAATACCGCGGTATTACCTGTGAGAAATGTGGTGTTGAAGTTACCCTCAGCAAAGTCCGTCGTGACCGCATGGGGCACATTGACCTTGCTGCACCGGTTGCTCACATCTGGTTCCTGAAGTCCCTGCCGAGCCGCATCGGTCTGATGCTTGATATGACTCTGAAGGATCTGGAACGTGTTCTTTATTTCGAGAACTATATTGTTGTGGAGCCCGGCCTGACGTCGTTGAAAATGAAGCAGCTTCTGTCAGAAGATGAATATTATCGCGCTCAGGACGAATATGGCGAAGACAGCTTTACCGCCGGTATCGGTGCCGAGGCCATCAAAATCCTGCTGGAAAATGTCGATCTGGTAGCGGAGCGGGAAGACCTGCGTCGTGAACTGGCCGAGACCAAGTCCGAACTGAAACCCAAGAAAATCGTCAAACGCCTTAAAGTGATTGAAGGTTTCCTGGATTCCGGCAACAAACCGTCCTGGATGATCCTGGACGTGCTGCCGGTTATTCCGCCGGAACTGCGCCCGCTGGTGCCTCTGGATGGCGGCCGGTTTGCGACTTCCGACCTTAACGATCTTTACCGTCGGGTGATCAACAGGAACAACCGTCTGAAGCGCCTGATGGAGCTTCGGGCGCCTGACATCATCGTCCGAAACGAAAAACGTATGCTGCAGGAAGCTGTTGATGCCCTGTTTGACAACGGCCGTCGCGGCCGGGTTATCACCGGCGCCAACAAGCGTCCGCTGAAATCCCTTTCCGACATGCTGAAAGGTAAACAGGGACGTTTCCGTCAGAACCTGCTTGGCAAGCGTGTTGACTATTCCGGTCGTTCCGTGATCGTGGTGGGGCCTGAATTGTTGCTACATCAATGCGGTCTGCCCAAGAAGATGGCGCTGGAGCTGTTCAAGCCGTTCATTTATGCGCGCCTTGACAAGCTTGGCATTGCCACAACCATCAAACAGGCTAAAAAGCTTGTGGAAAAAGAGCGCCGCGAAGTCTGGGACGTTCTGGACACCGTGATCCGTGAACATCCGATTATGCTGAACCGTGCGCCGACACTGCACCGTCTTGGCATCCAGGCGTTTGAGCCGGTTCTGATTGAAGGTAAGGCCATTCAGCTTCATCCGCTGGTCTGTGCCGCCTTTAACGCCGACTTTGACGGCGACCAGATGGCCGTTCACGTGCCGCTGTCCCTTGAGGCCCAGCTCGAAGCCCGTGTTCTGATGATGTCTACAAACAACATCCTCAGCCCGTCCAACGGCAAACCGATTATCGTACCGTCCCAGGATATCGTCCTTGGTCTGTATTATATGACGTCTGAAAAAGTCGGCGAACCCGGCGAAGGCATGGCCTTTGGTAATATGGAAGAAATCGAACAGGCCCTGTTCAGCAAGGTGATTACCCTGCACAGCAAAATCAGGGCCCGTTACAAGACTGTTGATGAAAATAACGAGCCGGTTTCCCTGGTGGTGGAAAGTACCGCCGGGCGTCTGATGCTGGCCCAGTATCTGCCGAAACACCGGAACGTTCCCTTTGACCTGATCAACCGTCAGCTCACCAAAAAGGAAATTTCCCAGGTGATCGACGTGGTTTATCGTCACGCCGGCCAGAAAGATACCGTTCTGTTCGCTGACGGGATCATGCGCCTTGGTTTCCGGGAAGCCTGTAAAGCGGGTATTTCCTTTGGCAAGGACGACATGGTTATTCCTGACGCCAAGATCGAACTCATCAATACAACTTCCGACGAAGTCAAGGAGTATGAAGCCCAGTATAACGCCGGTCTGATTACCCAGGGCGAGAAATACAACAAGGTGGTTGATGCCTGGTCCCAGTGTACGGACCGTGTGGCCGACGCCATGATGGCGGAAATTTCACAGACCGGTGTTGATCCGGAAACCGGACGCTCCCGTGAAATCAACTCCATTTATATGATGGCTCACTCAGGTGCCCGTGGTTCTGCGGCCCAGATGAAACAGCTTGCCGGTATGCGCGGCCTGATGGCCAAACCGTCCGGCGAGATTATCGAAACGCCGATTATTTCCAACTTCAAGGAAGGCCTCAGCGTTCTCGAATACTTTAACTCGACCCACGGTGCCCGTAAGGGTCTTGCCGATACAGCGCTGAAAACCGCTAACTCCGGTTATCTGACCCGTCGTCTTGTGGACGTGGCGCAGGATTGCGTCATTGTTGAACAGGATTGCGGTACCCAGGCCGGTATTGATATCAGCGAAGTGGAAGAGGGTGGCGATGTGATCGTTTCCCTCGGTGATCGTATCCTTGGCCGTTGTGCGGCTGTTGATGTGGTCGATCCGGTGAGTGAACAGGTTGTGGCTGAAGCCGGCACCTATCTTGACGAAATCATGGTCGAGAAAATCGAAAATGCCGGTGTCGCCACTGTGAAGGTCCGTTCCGTACTGACCTGTGAAGCCAAAGTCGGGACATGTGCCAAATGTTACGGCCGTGACCTGGCCCGCGGTATTCCTGTGAATATGGGTGAAGCAGTTGGTGTTATCGCTGCCCAGTCCATTGGTGAGCCGGGTACCCAGCTGACCATGCGGACTTTCCATATTGGTGGTGCGGCGTCTTCCGTTTCCGAGCAGTCCTCCATCGAGGCGTCTCATGACGGCAAGATCAAACTGGCCAACCGTAATGTGGTGACCGATTCAAAAGGTCGCCTGATTGTCATGAACCGGAACACCGAGCTGACCATTCTTGATGAAGAGGGTCGCGAACGTGTCACGCATAAAGTACCTTACGGCGCCCACCTCATTTCTGATGAAGGTGCCGAGATCAAGCACGGCGACAAGCTTGTCGAATGGGATCCATATACCTTGCCGATTATCACCGAAAAAGGTGGTATCGTCCGTTACGTGGATCTGATCGAGGGTGTTTCCATTAGTGAAAAAACCGACGAAGCAACCGGTATCGCCAGCAAGGTCGTCATCGACTGGCGCTCTCAGCCCAAAGGGGCGGATCTGCGTCCTCGCATTACCCTGCGTGATGCGGATGATCAGATCGTGGAACTGGCAAACGGTACCGAAGCCCGCTACTTCATGTCAGTAGGCGCCATTCTGTCGGTCAACGACGGTGCGGAGGTTCATGCCGGTGACGTTGTCGCCCGTATTCCCCGTGAAGCGTCCAAGACCAAGGATATCACCGGTGGTCTGCCGCGTGTGGCGGAACTGTTTGAGGCCCGTCGTCCGAAAGAGCATGCTGTCATCGCAGAAATCGACGGTTATGTTGAATTCGGTCGCGACTATAAAAACAAACGTCGCATCGCCATTCGCCCTGCCGAGGAAGATTCCGAGCCTGTTGAATATCTGATTCCGAAAGGAAAGCATATTTCCGTTCAGGAAGGGGACTTCATCCGTCGCGGTGAATATCTCATCGACGGTAATCCGGCACCGCACGATATCCTGAAAACCATGGGTATCGAGGCACTGGCCAACTATCTGGTCAACGAGGTGCAGGAAGTTTACCGCCTGCAGGGTGTGGGCATTAACGACAAGCATATCGAAGTGATTGTGCGTCAGATGCTGCAGAAAGTGGAAATCACCTCACCGGGCGAGACCACCTTCCTGCTGGGTGAACAGGTCGATCGTATGGAGTTTGAAGAACAGAATGCCAAAATGGAAAAAGAAGGCCGTCTGCCCGCCAAGGGTGAGCCGCTCCTGCTTGGTATTACCAAAGCTTCGCTGCAGACCCGGTCCTTCATTTCCGCCGCCTCCTTCCAGGAGACAACCCGCGTTCTTACCGAAGCTGCGGTGTCCGGCAAGCACGACACACTGAACGGTCTGAAAGAGAACGTGATTGTGGGTCGCCTGATTCCGGCTGGTACCGGATCAACCATGAGCAGGTTGCGCCGGGTTGCCCAGGCACGTGATGCAGAAACCATCGGTGCGGAAGAGTCCAGAAGTGAAGCTCTGCCGCTCGAGGATGCCGACTCAGCGCCAGCGGAATAAACGACGGAAAGCATCTCCCGACAGAATTTTGCCGGGTTGGGGTCCTTTGGGACCTGAATGTTGAAAGAATATTTTAAGAATCAGGGCCGGTCTTCCCGAATGTAAGGGAAAACCGGCCTTTTTTCCCTAAAAGACGGTTCTATGAAAAGCCTGTTAAATTTTCCTTGACTGTGAATATAAGCGCACATAGTATGCGCTCACTCTTTGAGGGGCAGGTGGTAGGCCAATATCAGCCTAAACGCTGCGCCTAAGATACTCAGAGACTGGAAATTTTTGGATTAGACGGAACAGCCGGAGCAGGGGAGACCTCTGCTCTATTGCTTTTTTTGATAAAAGGGCGTGGCTGTTTCTCTTGTTGTACGAAAAGAAAACGACTTAAGGATCTAATATGCCGACAGTTAACCAGTTGGTACGTAAACCGCGCAAAAAACCGGCCGCCCGTAACAAGGTGCCCGCACTGCAGGCGTGCCCGCAAAAACGTGGTGTTTGTACTCGTGTTTATACAACAACACCGAAAAAGCCTAACTCAGCCCTGCGTAAAGTTGCCCGTGTGCGTCTGACCAACGGTTTTGAAGTTACAAGTTATATCCCGGGTGAGGGACACAACCTGCAGGAACATGCCGTAGTGCTGATCCGCGGTGGTCGTGTGAAAGACCTTCCTGGTGTTCGTTATCATGTTCTGAGGGGTGTTCTGGATACACAGGGTGTATCTGATCGTCGTCAGGGCCGTTCTAAATATGGTGCAAAACGTCCTAAGTAAGGACCTGTTGCTAAGGAATTGAGATATGTCGCGTCGTCACGCTGCTGAAAAACGTAAGGTACTGCCGGATCCCAAGTTCGGGGATATCGTGCTGACTAAATTCATGAACAACCTGATGGTTGATGGCAAGAAATCCGTTGCGGAAAAAATCGTATATGGAGCTCTTGATCTTGTTCAGGCTAAAACCGGTCAGGAGCCGCTGGAAGTATTCCACCAGGCCCTTGATAACGTAAAGCCGGCGGTTGAGGTTCGCTCCCGTCGTGTGGGTGGTGCAACCTATCAGGTTCCTGTCGAGGTTCGCACCGAGCGGGCCCAGGCTCTGGCTATCCGCTGGATGATTGATATGTCTCGCAAGCGCAATGAAAACACCATGACCGAGCGTCTTGGTGGCGAACTGCTTGATGCACTGAATAACCGTGGTGCTTCTGTGAAGAAGCGTGAAGACACACACCGTATGGCAGAAGCCAACAAGGCTTTCTCGCATTACCGCTGGTAATTGCTGGATTAGGGAATTTGTAAGATGGCACGCATTACTCCACTCGAAAGATATCGCAATATCGGCATTATGGCCCATATTGACGCGGGTAAAACAACCACTACTGAACGTATCCTGTTCTATACAGGTGTGAGCCACAAGATTGGTGAAGTTCATGATGGTGCTGCAACCATGGACTGGATGGAGCAGGAGCAGGAGCGTGGAATCACGATTACCTCTGCGGCGACCACTTGTTTCTGGAATGACCACCGCGTCAACATTATTGACACTCCTGGCCACGTAGATTTTACGATTGAAGTTGAACGTTCGCTCCGTGTTCTTGACGGGGCGGTTGCTGTTTTTGACTCTGTTGCCGGTGTTGAGCCACAGTCCGAGACTGTATGGCGCCAGGCTGACAAGTACGGTGTGCCGCGTATGTGCTTCATCAACAAGATGGACCGTATGGGTGCCGACTTCTACCGTTGTGTCGATATGATCAAAGATCGCCTTGGTGCTGTTGCGCTGGTTACCCAGCTGCCGATCGGTGCTGAAGCTGAATTTGAAGGCATGGTTGATCTGCTCAAAATGAAAGCGATTGTCTGGGATGACGAGAGCATGGGCGCCAATTATGTTGAAAAAGACATTCCGGCCGACATGCAGGATGACTGCGAAACTTACCGTTTGGAAATGATCGAGACTGTTGTCGAGCAGGACGAAGACGCAATGGAGCAGTATCTTGAAGGCAATGAGCCCGATATTGATACGCTGAAGAAACTGATCCGCAAAGGCACGATTGTCGGCGATTTTGTTCCGGTGCTCTGTGGTACGGCCTTTAAAAACAAAGGTGTGCAGCCTCTTCTTGATGCGGTTGTTGACTATATGCCATCTCCGACAGACGTGGAAGCCATCAGGGGTGTTTCCATTGATGATCCTGAGCAGGAAATCATTCGCAAATCTTCTGATGAAGAGCCGTTCTCCGCTCTGGCCTTTAAGATCATGAACGACCCGTTTGTGGGAACGTTGACATTCTGCCGTGTTTATTCCGGTGTTCTGGACACAGGAACCCAGGTTCTGAATTCCGTGAAGAACAAAAAGGAAAAAGTCGGCCGTATGCTGCAGATGCATTCCAACTCTCGTGAGGACATCAAGGAAGCCCGCGCCGGTGATATCGTGGCGATTTGTGGTCTGAAGGGCACAACAACAGGGGATACCCTGTGCGCCAGCAACAAGCCGGTTATCCTGGAGCGTATGGAATTCCCCGAGCCGGTGATTTCTGTTGCTGTTGAGCCTAAAACAAAGGCCGACCAGGAGAAAATGGGCGTTGCCCTGAACCGTCTTGCTGCCGAAGATCCAAGTTTCCGTGTGCGCTCCGATGAGGAAAGCGGTCAGACCGTTATTTCCGGTATGGGCGAGCTGCACCTTGATATCCTGGTTGACCGGATGAAGCGTGAATTCAAGGTTGAAGCCAATGTGGGCGCTCCCCAGGTTGCTTACCGTGAATCCATCGCCCGCGAGATCGAAGTTGATTACACACATAAGAAACAGTCCGGTGGTTCCGGTCAGTTCGGTCGTGTTAAAATGGTTGTTACCCCTGGTGACCGTGGTACCGGGATTGAGTTTAAAGACGAAATTAAAGGCGGTAACATCCCGAAGGAATATATTCCCGGTGTTGAAAAAGGTATCCGCGACATCGCAGAGAGCGGCGTTCTGATCGGCTTCCCGATCATCGACTTTTCCGTTCGTCTGGTCGATGGTGCCTACCATGACGTTGACTCCTCCGTATTGGCTTTTGAGATTGCCGGTCGTGGTGCCATGCGTCAGGCTGCCAAGGATGCCGGTATCAAACTGCTTGAGCCGATCATGAAGGTTGAAGTTGTGACACCGGAAGAATATATGGGTGATGTGATTGGTGATCTTAACTCACGTCGCGGCCAGGTTGCGGGCACTGAAGGCCGCGGTCCGGCACAGGTGATCACATCAATGGTACCGCTTGCCAACATGTTTGGTTATGTGAACCAGCTGCGGTCATTCACTCAGGGTCGTGCGCAGTATTCCATGCAATTCGATCATTACGCCGAAGTTCCCAACAATGTTGCTGAGGAAGTCAAGGCAAAGTACGCATCTTAATATTTTAACGAAGCTAACTTTTCCCGCGAGGATAGAGCGGGGCGCTTGAATATAAGTGAGAAGGTAAAGAAAATGTCAAAAGAAAAGTTTGAACGCAATAAGCCGCATTGTAACGTTGGTACCATTGGTCACGTTGACCATGGCAAGACGACCTTGACTGCGGCGATCACGAAGGTTCTTGCTGAAGCCGGTCACGGCAAGGCAGTTGATTTCGCGAACATCGACAAGGCTCCTGAAGAGCGCGAGCGTGGTATCACGATTTCGACGGCTCACGTTGAGTATGAAACAGACAACCGTCACTATGCGCACGTTGACTGTCCTGGCCATGCTGACTATGTGAAGAACATGATCACCGGTGCGGCGCAGATGGACGGCGCTATTCTGGTTGTGAACGCTGCTGACGGCCCGATGCCTCAGACCCGCGAGCACATTCTTCTTGCCCGTCAGGTTGGTGTTCCTGCGCTGGTTGTGTTCCTGAACAAGGTTGACCAGGTTGACGACGAAGAGCTTCTCGAGCTTGTCGAGATGGAAGTTCGCGAGCTTCTGACCGAATATGATTTCCCGGGCGACGATATTCCGATCATTGCCGGTTCTGCTCTTGCGGCTCTTGAAGGCCGTGATGACGAGATTGGCAAGAACAAGATCCTTGAACTGATGCAGGCTGTTGACGACTATATTCCTCAGCCGGACCGTCCGAAGGATCAGCCGTTCCTGATGCCGATCGAGGATGTGTTCTCTATTTCCGGTCGTGGTACAGTTGTGACCGGCCGTATCGAGCGCGGTATTGTGAAGGTTGGCGAGGAAGTCGAGATTGTCGGTATCCGCGACACCCAGAAGACAACTGTGACCGGCGTTGAAATGTTCCGCAAGCTGCTTGACAGCGGTGAGGCCGGTGACAACGTTGGCGCGCTGCTGCGCGGTGTTGGTCGTGAAGATGTTGAGCGTGGCCAGGTTCTGGCCAAGCCGGGCACCATTACACCGCACACCAAGTTCAAGGCTGAAGCCTACATCCTGACCAAGGAAGAGGGCGGTCGTCATACACCGTTCTTCACCAACTACCGTCCGCAGTTTTACTTCCGTACAACTGACGTGACCGGTGTTGTGACCCTTCCGGAAGGTACGGAAATGGTTATGCCTGGTGACAATATTGCGGTTGATGTCGAGCTGATCGCTCCGATCGCCATGGACGAAGGTCTGCGTTTCGCCATCCGTGAAGGCGGTCGTACCGTCGGTGCCGGCGTCGTTGCCAAAGTTATCGAATAGTATTTACTTGGGAGCGCGGGCGTTAGCCCGCGTATTTAATTATGTTGGACTCACAAAATATACGTATCCGCCTCAAGGCGTTTGATCATCGCGTCCTGGACCAGGCTGCCGGTGAAATCGCCAATACGGCTAAAAGAACAGGCGCCAGCGTACGCGGCCCCATTCCAATGCCGACGCGGATTGAGAAATTCACGGTTCTGCGGTCTCCGCACGTGAACAAGAAATCACGGGAACAGTTCGAAATGCGCACACACAAGCGCCTTCTCGACATCGTTGAACCGACACCTCAGACAGTAGACGCGCTGATGAAGCTTGATCTTGCTGCCGGGGTCGAAGTTGAAATCAAGCTGCAGGGGTAATGAGCATGCGTTCAGGACTTATTGCAAAAAAAGTAGGTATGTCACGGATTTTCGGCGAAGGCGGAAAACACGTTCCGGTAACAATTCTGCATGTGGATAACCTTCAGGTCGTTTCTCACAAAACAACTGAAAAAGACGGTTACAACGCACTGCAGCTCGGTGCCGGCAATGCCAAGGTCAAAAGAACTTCGCAGCAGATGCGCGGTCATTTTGCCAAATCCAAGGTTGAACCCAAAGCGAAACTCGCTGAATTCCGCGTAGCTGATGACGCCTTTATTGACGTCGGTGCGGAACTGAGCCCGGAACATTTTGTCACAGGACAGATGGTTGATGTTGCCGGTACCTCCAAAGGTAAAGGTTTTGCCGGTGGTATGAAGCGCCATAACTTTGGCGGTCTCCGTGCATCACATGGTGTGTCCGTATCCCACCGTTCACATGGCTCCACAGGTCAGTGTCAGGATCCGGGCCGCGTGTTCAAGGGCAAGAAAATGGCCGGACACATGGGTGACGAGCGTGTGACTATTCATAACCTTGAAGTGGTTGCCACAGACGTGGACGAGGGTCTGCTTCTGGTAAAGGGTGCTGTACCCGGTGCCAAGGGCGGCTGGATTTTAGTCAGTGATGCAGTGAAAAAAGCTCTGCCCGAAGGTGTGCCATATCCTGGTGCAGTCAAGGTTGCGGGTGCTCCTGTTGTCGAAGAAGCTCCGGCTGAGGAGGCTCCCGTACAGGAAGCCGATACAGCTGCAGAAGCTCCGGCTGACACTGCAGAAGAAAACAAGGAATAACGACCGATGAAAGCCGATGTATTTAAGCTTGATGCGAAAAAGGCTGGTGACGTCGATCTCGACGACGGCATCTTTGGTCTGCCCGAGCGCGCAGATGTTCTTCAGCGTGTAGTCGTGTGGCAGCTGGCCAAGCGCCGTGCCGGAACCCACAAAGTGGCGACCCGCGGTGAAGTGGCCGGTACAACAAAACGTCGCGGTCGCCAAAAAGGCGGCGGTACCGCTCGTCATGGTAACGGTAAAGTAAGCCAGTTCCGTGGTGGTGGTCGCGCATTTGGTCCGGTCGTACGCTCTCATGCACACGATCTGCCGAAGAAAATTCGCAAACTTGGCCTGAAAACAGCCCTGTCCAGCAAACTTGCCAATGGCAACCTGATTGTTCTGGATAGTGCGGACCTCAAGGCGCCGAAAACCAAGGATCTGGTAAAGGCGCTTGATAAGCTTGGTGTAAATAACGCCCTGTTTATTGATGGTGCCGAAGTCAGTGAAAACTTTAAACTCGCAGCTGCAAACATCCCTAACGTGGATGTACTGCCGAGCCAGGGCGCCAATGTCTATGACATTCTGCGTCGCCAGAAACTGGTTCTGACCAAAGCAGCCGTGGAAAGCCTGACGGAGAGGCTGAAATGAGTGAATTGAAACATTACGATACAATTCTTGGTCCAGTGATCACCGAGAAGTCCACCATGGTTTCAGAATATAACCAGGTGGTTTTCCGGGTGCCGTTGACTGCCACCAAGCCGGAAATCAAAAGTGCTGTTGAAGCATTGTTTGACGTCAAGGTCGAAGCAGTGAACACCATCCGTGTCAAAGGTAAGGTAAAACGTTTCCGTGGCCACAAAGGTCGTCGGAACGATTACAAAAAAGCGATGGTCAGACTGGCTGAAGGTCAGTCCATCGATGTGACGACGGGGATCTAACAATGGCTTTGAAAACATTTAATCCGACAACACCCAGCCAGCGTTCGCTGGTTCAGGTGGATCGTTCAGAACTCTGGAAAGGCAAACCCGTCAAGTCACTGACCGAAGGTTTGACCAAATCAGGTGGACGTAACAACGCTGGTCGTATTACTGCCCGTCGCCGTGGCGGCGGTCACAAACGGGCTTACCGTCTGGTTGACTTCAGGCGTCGCAAATGGGACATGGAAGCAACTGTACAGCGCCTGGAATATGATCCGAACCGGACAGCTTTTATTGCCCTGGTTGAATATGCAGACGGCGAACAGGCCTATATCCTTGCTCCCCAGCGTATTACTGAAGGCGACAAAATTATCGCCGGTGAAAAAGTGGATGTGAAACCCGGCAACGCGATGCCGTTGTACAGCATTCCGGTTGGTTCCATTGTTCACAATGTTGAACTGAAACCTGGCAAGGGCGGTCAGATTGCCCGTTCAGCCGGTTCCTACGTTCAGGTAACCGGTCGCGACCAGGGCTATGTCCTTGTCCGCTTGTCTTCCGGTGAACAGCGTTACATTCGGTCCGATTGTATGGCCACCGTTGGTGCGGTGTCCAACTCTGACCATCAGAACATCAAACTGGCGAAAGCCGGCCGCAGCCGCTGGCTTGGTAAACGCCCGTCTGTCCGTGGTGTTGCGATGAACCCGATTGATCACCCGCATGGTGGTGGTGAGGGTCGTACTTCCGGTGGTCGTCATCCTGTGACACCCTGGGGTAAACCGACCAAGGGTAAACGCACCCGTAGCAACAAGTCGACGGATCGCTATATTCTGCGGTCCCGTCACGAGCGCAAGAAATAAGGAGACAGACGAATGGCACGTTCAGTATGGAAAGGTCCGTTTGTCGATCTGCATCTTCTCAAGAAGTCAGAATCTATGACGGAATCCGGTAAAAACTCACCGATCAAGACATGGTCTCGTCGGTCGACTATTTTACCACAATTTGTTGGGCAGACTTTTAATGTCCATAACGGTCACAAATTTATCCCTGTGTATGTCACAGAGGATATGGTTGGCCACAAACTTGGTGAATTTGCGCCGACACGGACCTACTACGGTCACGGTGCAGACAAAAAAGCGAAGAAGAGGTAAAGGACAGTGGGTAAAACATCAGCACCACGCCGCGTTGCCGAAAACGAAGCTCTGGCAGTTGCCAATATGGTTCGTATCAGCCCCCAGAAACTTAATCTGGTGGCCGGCATTATTCGCGGTCAGAAAGTAGAGAAGGCGCTAGCTGACCTGACTTTCTCCAAACGCCGTATTGCCAAGGATGTAAAGAAGGTTCTTGAGTCTGCCGTTGCGAACGCGGAAAACAACCATGGTCTCGATGTGGACAATCTGGTTGTAGCAGAGGCAAGTGTCGGCAAGTCACTGGTCATGAAACGCTTTCGTCCGCGGGCCCGTGGTCGTACAGGCAAAATTTTGAAACCTTTCAGCCGGATCCGCATTGTGGTCCGCGAGGTTGAGGAGAGCGAATAATGGGTCAGAAGGTAAATCCAATTGGTCTTCGTGTCGGTATTAACCGCACCTGGGACTCTCGCTGGTACGCAGAAGGCGAGGAGTATGGCACTCTTCTGCATGAAGACCTTGCGATCCGTAATTTCATAATGACAGAGCTCAAGCAGGCAGGCGTAAGCCGCGTTGTGATTGAACGTCCGGCGAAGAAAGCCCGCGTGACTATTTATTCAGCCCGTCCGGGTGTGATTATCGGCAAAAAAGGCGCAGACATTGAAAAACTGCGTCAGAAAATTGCCGGCATGACCAAAGCCACTGACGTAAGCCTGAATATTGTTGAAATCCGCAAGCCGGAAATCGATGCCCAGCTGGTTGCCGACAATGTGGCCCAGCAGCTGGAACGCCGTGTTGCCTTCCGTCGCGCCATGAAACGCGTGATGCAGAGCGCCATGCGTCTAGGCGCCCTGGGGATCCGGATCAACAGCGCCGGCCGTCTTGGTGGTGCAGAGATCGCCCGTACAGAATGGTATCGTGAGGGTCGTGTGCCGCTGCACACATTCCGTTCCGATATTGACTATGCGGAGAGCAAAGCCCAGACACCTTATGGCATCATCGGCATCAAGGTATGGATTTATAAAGGCGATATCATGGAACATGATCCCATGGCCCGTGACAATCGCATTAACGATCAGCAGAAATCTGCTGGCGGCGGCAAAGGCCGTTAAGGGAAATTTGAGGTAAGACTATGCTTCAGCCGAAAAGAACTAAATTTCGCAAAGCCCATAAAGGCCGCATTCACGGGAATGCCAAAGGCGGTACGTCACTGACTTTTGGTGCCTATGGTCTGAAAGCTTTGCAGCCCGAGCGAATTACTGCCCGCCAGATTGAGGCCGCACGTCGCGCCATGACCCGTCACATTAAACGTGCCGGTAAAATCTGGATCCGTGTTTTCCCGGATGTGCCAGTTTCCTCCAAACCTGCCGAAGTCCGTATGGGTAAAGGTAAAGGTTCGCCGGAATATTGGGCATGCCGTGTAAAACCGGGCCGTATTCTTTTTGAAATGGATGGTGTGCCCCAGGATCTGGCTCGTGAAGCCTTTGATCGTGCAGCCGCCAAATTGCCGATCGCGACGCGTTTTGTAACGCGTCTCGGTGAATAAGTAGGAGAGTTCGTGATGAAAGCGTCAGAACTTCGTGAAAAGTCTGTTGAAGAGCTGGAAGGTCAGCTCGTAGATCTGAAAAAAGAGCAGTTTAACCTGCGTTTTCAGGGTGCGACCGCCCAGCTGGAAAATACGGCTCGTGTGCGTCAGGTTCGTCGGGATATTGCCCGTATCCGGACGTTGGTTAATGAAAAACGTGCCAGCGCGTAATTAATTTGAGGGTCTAAAGATGCCTAAACGTATTTTGCAAGGTGAAGTTGTCAGCGACAAAAATGACAAAACTGTAGTGGTTCTTGTCGAGCGTCGTTTCAAACACCCTCTGCTTAAGAAAGTTGTGCGCAGCAGTAAAAAATATCATGCGCATGATGAAGACAATAAGTGCCAGGTAGGCGACACTGTTCGTATCGAGGAATGTCGTCCTATCTCTAAGAAAAAATCCTGGAAAGTGGTGCAGGACGCGTAAATAACGTCCTGGAAGTTAAGTTAATTAATATAGATATTGGAATAGACCAATGATTCAAATGCAAACCAATCTTGACGTTGCCGACAACTCTGGTGCTCGCCGGGTTCAGTGCATCAAGGTGCTCGGTGGTTCCAAACGGAAAACTGCCGGTGTCGGCGATATCATTGTCGTCAGCGTAAAGGAAGCAATTCCGCGCGGACGCGTGAAAAAAGGTCAGGTGCATCGTGCAGTGATTGTGCGTACGGCAAAAGAAGTGAAGCGCTCTGACGGCACTTCAATTCGTTTTGACCGCAACGCCGCAGTTCTGATTAACAAACAGAACGAACCGATCGGCACACGCATCTTCGGCCCAGTTGTGCGTGAACTGCGTGCTGCAAAACAGATGAAAATTATTTCTCTGGCTCCGGAGGTTCTGTAATGGCTAAAAATGCTAAGTACAAAATCAGGAAGGGCGATGAAGTTATCGTTCTGACTGGAAAGGACAAAGGCAAATCTGGTGAGATCATCAAGATGCTGCCGTCCGAAGGCCGTGCCGTAGTGCAGGGTGTGAATATGGTGAAACGCCATACACGTCCGTCCCAGACTACCCAGGGCGGGATTGTTACGAAAGAAGCGACAATCCACGTATCCAACCTGGCTCTGAAGGACCCGAAAACAGGCAAGCCTACCAAAGTTGGTATCAAAGTTGAAAAAGACGGCACGAAGGTTCGTGTTGCCAAAGCATCAGGGGAGGCTATTGATGGCTAATTATACTCCTCGTTTGCGTGAGGTCTATGAGACGGAAGTCAAGGCCAGAATGCAGGAGAAATTTGCATACAAGAATGTTATGCAGATGCCAAAGCTCGACAAGATCGTCCTCAATATGGGCGTTGGCGAAGCTGTTGCCGATTCCAAGAAAGTGAAAAAGGCCGTTGAGGAAATGGCCCTGATCGCTGGTCAGCAGCCGGTGACTACCCGCGCCAAAAAGTCGATTGCCGGCTTTAAAGTGCGTGAAGAAATGCCGCTTGGTTGTAAAGTGACCCTGCGTGGTAACCGCATGTATGAGTTTCTGGATCGTCTGATCCAGGTGGCTCTGCCCCGTGTGCGTGACTTCCGTGGTGTGAACGGCAAAAGCTTTGACGGTCGCGGCAACTATGCCCTGGGCCTGAAAGAACAGCTCGTATTTCCCGAAATCAGCTACGATCAGGTAGATGATGTTCGGGGAATGGATATCATTATCTGTACGACGGCTGAAACCGACGAAGAAGCTAAAGAGCTTCTGGCCGGTTTCCAGATGCCGTTTTCAAACTGATTGAAACGGCAGGAGGACTTGAATAATGGCTAAAACTAGCGCCGTTGAGAAGAATATGAAGAGGCAACGTCTGGTCGCAAAATATGCCGCCAAACGCGCCGCCCTGAAGAAAGCTGCGGTAGATGCCGATCTGTCGCCTGATGAGCAGTTCATGGCCCGGCTCAAGCTGGCTAAACTGCCGCGCAACAGCGCACAAACTCGTGTGCGGAACCGTTGCCAGGTGAATGGTCGCCCCCGTGGTTATCATCGCAAGTTTAAAATGTCTCGTGTTTCACTCCGTGAACTGGCCTCGATCGGTCAGCTTCCCGGTGTCGTGAAATCGAGCTGGTAAGGAGGACTGACAGATGTCTATGAGTGATCCTCTGGCAGATATGCTGACACGTATCCGAAATGGACAGCGTGCAAACAAAAAAGTGATTTCCTCTCCGGCTTCCAAAATGCGTCAGCGTATTCTGGATGTGCTGGAGCGCGAAGGCTACATCCGTGGTTACAGCCGTAATGACGGTGAGGCCGGAAAAGCTGAAATCAGCATCGAACTGAAATATCATGAGGGCTTGCCCGTGATCCAGGAAATCACACGTGTTTCCAAACCGGGTCGTCGGGTTTATTCCTCTGTGAATGACCTGCCGCGGGTACGCAATGGTCTTGGTATTTCCATCGTTTCAACCCCCAAAGGTGTTCTTTCCGACGCAGAAGCACGTGCTGAAAACGTTGGTGGCGAGATCATCTGTACAGTATTCTAAGGAGATCCGGTATGTCACGTATTGGTAAGAAACCTGTTGCTGTACCTCAGGGTGTGGAAGCAAACCTCGACGGCCGAGCCCTTAAGATCAAAGGCCCGAAAGGCGAACTGGCCATGACCTTTATGGATGAAGTGGACGTTAAGCTGGAAGATGGTCAGATCAGCGTAATGCCGATCGGCGACAGCAAACGCGCACGTTCCATGTGGGGGATGCAGCGCACCCTGGCGGATAACCTGGTCATAGGCGTAACCGACGGCTTTTCCAAACAGCTTCAGCTGAATGGTGTGGGTTATCGTGCGTCTGTGCAGGGAAACAATATCCAGCTGCAGCTTGGCTACAGCCACGATGTTATTTTTCCGATCCCGGAAGGCATTGATGTGAAATGCCCGGACCAGACAACAATTATTGTCTCCGGCATTGATAAACAGAAAGTTGGCCAAGTTGCGGCAGAAATTCGTAAGTGGCGTAAGCCCGAGCCTTATAAAGGCAAGGGTATCAAATACGCTGACGAATATATCTTCCGTAAAGAAGGCAAGAAAAAATAATAGGTGGTCGTCATGGCAAATGCTGAAAAACTATTTAAACGTCGTCGCCAGCGGGTTCGTACACAGATCCGCAAGGTGGCAGCAGGGCGGCCGCGTCTCTCAATTCACCGTACTAACCAGCATATCTATGCCCAGGTTATCGACGATGAAAAGGGCGTAACGGTTGCAGCAGCATCCACACTGGATGCGGACCTGCGGAGCAAACTTACGAACGGTTGCAATGCAAACGCAGCTGTTGAAGTTGGAAAATTGATCGCAGACCGCGCCAAAAGCGCCGGTGTTGAGCAGGTTGTATTTGATCGTGGTGGATTTCTCTTCCACGGTCGGGTCAAAGCCCTGGCAGACGCCGCGCGTGAAGCTGGTCTCAATTTCTAAGATAGAGGAAAGACAGTATGGCTCGGTCAGAAAGAGATAATCGTCAGGAAGTAAGCGACCTGGTGGAAAAGCTTGTCCACATTAACCGTGTGGCCAAGGTTGTGAAAGGTGGTCGCCGTTTCGGTTTTGCCGCGCTTGTTGTTGTCGGTGACGGCAAAGGGCGTGTGGGCTTCGGTAAGGGTAAAGCCCGCGAGGTTCCGGAAGCAATCCGCAAAGCGACGGAAGCCGCCAAGAAAAACATGGTTCGTGTACCTTTGCGTGAAGGCCGGACACTTCATCATGATATCGAGGGCCATCACGGCGCCGGTAAAGTGGTGATCCGTTCAGCCCAGCCCGGTACGGGTATTATTGCTGGTGGTCCGATGCGTGCAGTGTTTGAAGCACTGGGTGTACAGGACGTCGTTTCCAAGTCTACAGGGACATCCAATCCCTATAACATGGTTCGTGGTACCATCAATGCCCTGACACGTCAGGTGTCCCCGCGCATGGTTGCCGCCAAACGCAGCAAAAAAGTCAGTGACATTGTAAGCCGTCGTGGTGAGAAAAATGCCGCTGGCGCGCTGGCTACGGAGTAAGTACTGATGGCCAAGGAAAAGAAAACACTCAAGGTGACGCAGACTGGAAGTCCAATCCGCAGAACCGCAGACCAGCGTGCAACACTGATCGGGCTCGGCCTGAACAAAATGCACAGGACCAGAGAACTGGAAGATACACCTTCCGTTCGTGGCATGATCCGCAAGGTCAGCCATATGGTCAAGGTTGAAGAAGCTTAAGCAAGGTAAATTATCATGAAACTCAATGAAATTGCCAACAAGCCGGGCTCAACCAAAAGCCGCACCCGTGTCGGGCGTGGTATTGGTTCCGGCAAAGGTAAAACCGGCGGTCGTGGCGTAAAAGGTCAGAAATCCCGTTCAGGTGTTGCCATTAAAGGCTTTGAAGGTGGTCAGATGCCGCTTCATATGCGTCTGCCGAAACGCGGATTCAACAGCCCGAACCGGAAGACTTTCGTACCTGTGAATATTGGTCGCCTTCAGGCTGCCATTGACGCGAAGAAACTGGATGCTAAAAAACCGATTACCATTGACGTGCTGCGCGCAGCCGGCCTGGTAAATGCTGTGAAAGACGGTGTTCGTCTTCTGGCAAAAGGTGAGCTGAAAGCAAAAATCCAGATTGAAGTTGACAGTGCTTCCGACGCTGCCATCAAGGCGGTTGAAGCTGCTGGCGGTTCTGTAACAGTAGCGGCCGCCGCTGCTGCCGCAGAAGCGTAAGGCAAAATATAAAAGGCAACAGGGTAGAAAATAGATGGCATCAGCAGCAGAACAACTCGCCGCAAATCTCAATTTCGGCTCCTTTTCAAAGGCCAAAGAGCTTCAGAAAAGGATTATGTTTGCTCTCGTTGCACTAGTCGTCTATCGCCTTGGGACTTATATCCCTCTTCCAGGTATTGACCCTGTTGCCCTTGAACAGATGTTTAACCAGAACCAGGGTGGAATCCTGGGAATGCTGGATCTGTTCGCGGGTGGGGCGTTGCAGCGCATGAGTATTTTTGCGCTGAATATCATGCCCTATATTTCCGCCTCTATTATCATGCAGCTGATGACCTCCATTTCACCCACACTTGGGGAAATGAAAAAGGAAGGTCAGTCCGGCCGTCGTAAAATCAACCAGTATACCCGCTACGGAACAGTACTCCTGACGGCTGTTCAGGCCTATGCCATCGCCGTCGGTCTTGAGGAAAATATCGCCATTGAGCCGGGTATCTTTTTCCGCGCAACAACGGTGATTACCCTGGTTGGCGGTACCATGTTCCTGATGTGGCTTGGCGAGCAGATCACGGCCCGTGGCGTTGGTAACGGTATTTCCCTGATTATCTTTGCCGGCATCGTTTCACAGCTTCCTTCTGCTGTCGCCGGTACCCTGGATATGAGCAGCAAAGGCCTGCTGGGCGGACCGCTGGTGATTGTCGGCCTGATGGTTATGGTGGTTGCGGTTATCGCTTTCATCGTCTTTATAGAGCGGTCACAGCGCAAGGTTCTGATCCAGTATCCGAAACGCCAGCAGGCAAACCAGGTGGCCAAGAGCGAACAGTCTCACATGCCGCTGAAACTGAACACTGCCGGCGTTATCCCGCCGATCTTCGCCTCTTCGCTGCTGTTGATGCCGCTGACTGTGGCTGGGTTTCTGGCTGAGGGCGGACCAGAATGGATGACAACTGTAACCTCCATGCTTGGACATGGGCAGCCGTTGTATATTGCCTTCTATGTGTTGCTGATCGTGTTCTTCTGTTTCTTCTATACCGCGATTGTTTTCAATCCTGAGGAAACAGCCGACAATCTGAAAAAATACGGCGGATTTATCCCCGGTATCCGTCCGGGTAAAAATACAGCCAAATATCTTGATTACGTACTGACACGTCTGACTGTTGTCGGAGCAGCCTATCTTTCTGCCGTGTGTCTTCTGCCTGAAATCCTGATTTCACGATATTCCATACCATTCTATTTCGGCGGCACTTCGCTGCTGATCGTGGTGAATGTGACCATGGATACGGTCGGGCAGATCCACAGCCACCTGATGGCGCACCAGTATGAAGGACTGCTGAAAAAATCGAAGCTGAGAGGGAAAGGGCGTCGCAGATGATATTAGTATTGTTGGGGCCTCCCGGGGCCGGCAAGGGCACACAGGCCCAACGGATTATGTCCTCTCGCGGCATTGTTCAGCTTTCGACCGGTGATATGCTGCGTGCAGCGGTTGCCAACCAGACCGAGATTGGCAAGAAAGCAAAAGAATTTATGGATGCCGGCAAGCTGGTGACCGATGATATTGTTATCGGCATTATCGCGGACCGCATCGAAGAAGAAGACTGCAAGAGCGGTTTCCTGCTGGACGGGTTCCCGCGTACAGTCGCCCAGGCTGAAGCCCTGGATGATCTTCTTGAGAACAAAAACCTGAAAGTCGATGCTGTTATCGAAATGAAGGTGGATGATGAAGCTTTGGTTGACCGTATTACCGGACGCTATACCTGCGCCGACTGTAATGCCGGATACCATGATACGAACCTCAAACCACAGGTAGCTGGCGTGTGTGACAGCTGTGGTTCTACGAATTTCAAACGCCGGGCGGATGACAACCGTGAAACCGTTGTTTCGCGTCTGGAAACCTATCATGCACAAACAGCCCCTTTGTTGCCCTACTATAGCGGCAAGGGAGTGTTGAAAACCATTGACGGGATGGCTGACATTGATGATGTCACCGCTCAGATAAATGAAGTATTGGACGCGCTTTAAAAAAAGTGTAAAAGTTTCCCTATTCAAAGGTTGACTGGGCGTCTTTAATACCTATAATCGCGCAACTTCACGGTATACCCGGGTGGTTGCCTAATGTTTTGGAAATTTGATCGGGAGATACGATCGTGGCGCGTATTGCTGGCGTTAACATTCCCACCGCAAAAAGGGTGGAAATCGCTTTAACTTATATCACAGGCATTGGGCATACCTCTGCCAAAGCGATTTGTGACAAACTTGGTATCAAACCGGAAACCCGGGTGAACCAACTGAGTGACTCGGAAGTCATTAGAATCCGCGAAACCATTGATAGTGACTATACCGTCGAAGGTGATCTTCGTCGTGATGTGGCCATGGATATTAAACGTCTGATGGATCTCGGTTCATACCGTGGCCTTCGGCATCGTAAAAAACTGCCTGTTCGCGGCCAGCGCACAAGCACAAACGCGCGTACCCGTAAGGGTAAGGCCGTTGCGATTGCCGGTAAGAAGAAATAAGGTATTTGAGATATGGCTACTGAAAAAAGAGTACGTCGCAAAGAGCGGAAAAACATCACCAATGGTGTTGCTCATGTGAATTCGACCTTTAACAATACCATTATCACTATTGCTGATGCGCAGGGAAATACCATTTCCTGGTCAACAGCCGGTGCGATGGGCTTTAAAGGGTCACGTAAATCCACTCCTTATGCTGCTCAGATGGCGGCCGAGGATGCCGGCAAGAAAGCCCAGGAACACGGCATGAAAACCCTGGAAGTGGAAGTCAAGGGACCTGGTTCAGGTCGTGAGTCCGCTCTTCGCGCGTTGCAGGCAGTTGGTTTTACAATTACCTCCATCCGTGACGTGACGCCAATCCCGCACAACGGGTGTCGTCCGCCGAAACGGCGTCGGGTTTAATCTGGCTTGTGGTCATCCGGCTTCGGCCGGATTGATCTGTATGAAGGTTTATAATTTTTTACGGGGACTGAACAGTGATCCAAAACAATTGGCAAGAACTCATTAAGCCGACGAAACTAGACATCAAGCAGGAAGGTGACGAGCGCAGGAAAGCGACCATCGTAGCCGAACCTCTTGAGCGTGGTTTCGGGATGACCCTCGGAAATGCGTTGCGTCGTGTGCTGCTGTCCTCCCTGCAGGGAGCTGCGGTTACGTCAATTCATATCGACAATGTCCTGCATGAATTCTCATCCATTCCGGGTGTCCGCGAAGATGTGACCGATATTGTTCTCAATATCAAAAACCTCGCTGTCGGCTTTGAAGCTGAAGGCTCCAAACGTCTTAGCCTGGAAGCTACAGGTCCCGGTGAAGTAACAGCCGGCCAGATTACCGAAGTTGCAGATGTCACCATCTACAACCCGGATCTGGTTATCTGTACTCTTGATGACGGTGCCGAACTGCGCATGGAACTGACGATCACTACAGGTAAAGGTTATGTGCCTGCCGTTAACAATCGTCCCGAAGATGCACCGATCGGCCTTATCCCGGTTGACAGCCTGTACAGTCCTGTACGGAAAGTCAGCTACCGGGTAGAGAACACCCGCGAAGGCCAGATCCTGGACTATGACAAGCTGATCATGACCATCGAAACCGATGGTACGGTTACGCCGGAAGACGCCCTGGCGTTTTCTGCCCGGATCCTGCAGGATCAGCTGCAGACCTTCATCAACTTTGAAGAGCCCGAAGATACTTCCGCTGAGAAAGAATCTGAAGAGCCGGCCTTCAACAGGAACCTGCTGCGCCGGGTTGACGAGCTTGAACTGTCCGTTCGTTCAGCTAACTGCCTGAAGAATGACAACATCGTCTATATCGGTGATCTGGTTAAGAAAACAGAAGCTGAAATGCTTCGTACACCAAACTTTGGTCGTAAGTCTCTGAACGAGATCAAAGAGGTGCTCTCCACTATGGGCCTGCGTCTGGGTATGGACAATCAGGGCTGGCCACCGGAGAATATTGACGAACTCGTCAAGAAGATGGAACAGGAATTTTAATTTAGATTAACAGAAAGAAGGACCGGGTCCTACGTGGATACCCTCCTGAGGAGTAAGGAATATGCGCCATCGCAGAGCTGGCCGTAAGCTGAACAAAACAAGCTCACATCGTAAAGCGATGTTTGCCAACATGGCCCATGCGCTTCTGAAGCATGAGCAGATTGTAACCACGCTGCCGAAAGCCAAGGAACTTGGCCCGATCGTGGAGCGTTTGATCACTCTGGGTAAACGCGGTGACCTGCATGCCCGTCGTCAGGCTGCGTCACGTCTGCCGCAGATTTCCAAGGAAGTTCTTGCGAATGGCGGTGATATTGATGTGGTTGCCAAGCTGTTCAGTGAACTTGCTGAACGTTATGGTGAGCGCAAAGGCGGTTATACACGCATCCTGAAAGCCGGTTTCCGTCATGGTGACGCGGCACCGGTTGCTGTTATCGAACTGGTCGACCGCAACGAAGATGCCAAAGGGCAGGCTTCCGGCCCGGTACAGTTTGAAGAGGAAGGTGAGGAAGAAGCCGCTTAAGGCTTTTTGCTCCCCAATGAATTTGAAAAGCGGCTCATCGGGCCGCTTTTTTTATGTCTCAGGCTTTTACCAGATAGAACAGGCAGTCACTGAGGGCAATCCGGGGCCGGGTGGTGACCATGAACAGGCGCAGGTCGCAAGCGGTGAAAAGCTCGCCGTCCTTTATATAAAACATTTCACGCACCAGGTTTTTCCCGTCGTAATCCCGGACCATGAGCCGTTCTATTGACTGTTCATTCATCCAGCCGAGGGCGGTGTTCCCGGCTGTCACACCGAAATTTTGATGTTCTATGTCCCGGTGCAGGGTCATGTCCGTGTCCGGGGATTTTTCCGTCCCGTAGTCCAGGGTTGTGCCGGACAGGACTTCCAGTCGCATCGGGTGGGCATACAAAGCCACTTTCCGGCCGCTTACAGGGGCAAAGAGATCATCTTGCTCTGTCAGACACTGGATCGCCTTCATTGCCGTCTGGTCGGCCTCCAGATCCCAACTGCCGCCGGCCTCAAGGGTGATAACCGGGATGCCCAGCTCGATTTCCATCAGGGAACCAAGCTTGATGCCCGTATAGATCAGGCGGCTCGAGAGACGGGCGGCAAGATTTTGGTGATCGTCCGTCAGGTGGGAAGTAACGGTAAAATCCGGTCCGGATCCCGAGGTATTGTGAATATCCACCACGGCCTCCGGCGCCAGAGTCTGAAGGCGCTGGATGATTCGTTCGGCGATTTTGCCTTCCTGACTGTCAAAGGGCGGCCTGAAACAGCGGTTCATATCCGGTTTACCCGGCAGATGGCGGTTGCTGAACTCAGGTGTCGTCAGGGCGGCTTCCACGGAACAGACAAGAAAATGCATATTGACGGCGGGGACGGTCCGGGACTTCAGAAACTGATACAGTGCCTTTGTGCCTGACGGTTCATTGCCATGCAGCAGGGTGGTGACCACCCGGCACCGGCTCTGGTCCCGGCCGGTCACATCAATCCAGACAGGGCCGCCGAGGTGGTTGAGGAAATCCTTGACACTGTTGCCGATCTCGTTAGGCGTAGGATCGCTCCAGATATTCAGGGGCGTGCTATCACTCATCAGACAGAGCTACTCCATTCCGCCACCGCTGCGCCACCAGCCTGTTCTTCAATATATTTCCGCAGCATGGCCTGGCAGGCCTGGACCCGGGGCAGATCCTTTTCATATTGTTCAAGCATTTCAAGTTGCCAGCGCGCCCCGGTCATGCGGCTTGTCAGCCGGTCCCGGATAATGGCTGACATTCGCGCACTGTCGGTGTCGGTGACGCCGATCTCCGCCAGGCCTTCCTGCATCAAGGGCAGAAGGTCGTGGATGGCCTCGGTAATGCCGACTTCACGGGGATGATGTTGTCCGGCCTCCGGCCACAATATCTGTGCCTCCAGCCCATCCTGGGCCGCCCGGTAAAAGTTATATTCGGCAAAGCGGAACGGCATTGCGGGCAGCATATCGTTAATCCGGTTTCGCAGTCCGATAGCCGTCCCGATATAAAAGGCGGCATTGGCGGTCATGTCGATCAGGGAGGGGCCGGCGGGCAGGGCCCGCATCTCAATGCGCGTGTGACCACCGGCCGATGCGGAATAGACCGCCCGGTTCCAGGGCCATGTGGTGCCCGTATGCAGGCTGAGTTCCTCCAGCTTGGGATATTTACCCTGTCGGAAGCTTTCCTCCGCGTCCTCATCGGTGACAAGCGGGATAATGGGCGGATAGAGGCGTACAGTCTCCGCAAACAGTTCCCAAAGTCCCTCACGAACCCAGCCATGGCCAAAAGTCACCCGGGACGGCTGTCGCCAGCCAACACTGTTGCGCTGACGGCTGTCGATGGACTGCTTGAACAGGGCAATGCGGGTTTCCTGCCACAGCCGGTGACCAAGCAGGAGAGGGGAATTGGCGGCCAGCGCCACGGCCAGCGGCGTAATCATCTGGATGGCGTTGAAGGTATCGGCAAACCTGTGCGGTTCTACCCGCATATGGATCTGGAACGAGGTGTTGGCGCCTTCCAGTGTGACATCATGGGAGGTAAGCTGAAGAGGGTCCTGACCGTTGATGTTGACCCCGAAGGCACCGCCGCGAAGTTTGTGCAGGCTGTCTGACAGGCAATGGAAGCGGGGAATATCGGTCATGAATTGCGGCTGCAGATGCTCCGCCCGCAATGTCGGCAGGATACCGACCGGGACAAGCTGGCTGTCAAAAGGGGCGGCGGCATCATTGGCCGTCTGCAAGGCACCGGTCATTTCCTCATGCAGGGTGGTGAAAGGGGAGCCCGCCGCAGCAGTCGGTGTGACATTATATTCGAGGTTAAACTGGTTCAGTTCGAGCTGGAACAGGGACTTGTCCAGCCGGTCGAGAAGCTGTTTGTTGATGGGGGAGATTTCACCATCGCCTTTTGTAATATACATTTCGAATTCGGCGCCGAGGGTCATTTCCCCTTCGCCGAAACCAGGCTTTTCAAGGATTTTCTTGAGCAGGATCAACTGGTCGTTCAGCCGTCCTGAAAAAATATGGAAATCTTCCTCGCTGAAGTTCACCTTGTCGAAATTTTTCCCCATCTGTACTCCCTTAACTGTTCTCGTCCGGGCCGGTTGCCTGTTTTTCCGGACGATGGCCGAGGGCCGGCAGGGAAAAGGCAAATGTGACGGCAATCAGACGTACAAGCAAAGTTACAAGGCATGATATCACAAGGGTGAATTCCGGCGCTATTCCTGTTTTGGTAAGAAAATAGAAACTGCTGCCGCCGAGGATAGCCGGCACGGCATAGAGTTCCTTGCGCAGAACCAGCGGGATTTCATTGCACAGGATATCACGGATGGCGCCGCCGGCTGCTGCTGTCATGACGCCCATGGTCACGGCGACAATGGCGCTGGAGCCGGTCAGTATTGCTTTCTGTGTGCCGGTGGCGGTGAACAGGGCGAGGCCAAAGGCGTCCGCCCAGATCAGTACTTTCATGCGGCTTTCCAGAAGCCTGGCCCAGAAAGGGGTGACGATGGCGGCGGCCAGGATAACATAGAGGGCGGTCGGGTTTACCACCCAGAAAACCGGCAGGTCGAGAAGCACATCCCTGAGGGTGCCGCCGCCGACCGCAGTTACGGTGGCGATGACCAGCAGGCCAAAGGGGTCAAGTTCCCGCCGCAGGGCCGCCAAAGCGCCGGAGACGGCGAAAACCGCCATGCCCGCCAGTCCTGTCCAGTAAATCAGTTCTTCCATATTTCTGCCCGGTTTATGATTAAATTGAACAACATCTATTCACTATTGTCCATGCCGTTCTATATTAAGGAAAAGCATAGATGAAGGCCGCAAGGAGACATAGATGAAATCGTCGGGTAACGGAAAAAAAATCCTGTTCAATCTGGTGCTGGGATCATTCCTGACCCTTGTGTCTTTTGTCATGCCTGCTACGGCGGAAAAGCAGGTCCCTCAATCCCGGACCGAGATTGCGCTGTCTTATGCCCCCATTGTCAAGAAAGCGGCGCCGGCTGTTGTCAATATCTATACCAAACGTGTGATCAAGACCCGCAGCACGCGATCGCCTTTTTTCGATGATCCCTTTTTTCGGCGTTTCTTTGGTGAAGGACTGGGCGGAGCGCCGAGGGAGAGGATTGAGCGTTCTCTCGGGTCCGGTGTGATCGTCCGGGATGATGGCATCATTGTTACCAATCATCATGTGATTGAAGGGGCGGACGAAATTGTTGTGGCCCTGGCGGATCGTCGGGAATTCAATGCGGAACTGATCCTGGACGATGCCCGGACCGACCTTGCTGTGCTGAAAATTGACACAGGCGACGGCAAGTTGCCGATCATTGAATTCGCTGATTCCGACCAGATCGAAGTCGGGGATCTTGTACTTGCCATTGGCAATCCTTTCGGCGTCGGTCAGACCGTAACCAGCGGCATTGTATCGGCTCTGGCCCGCACCCAGGTCAATGTTTCCGATTATCAGTTCTTTATCCAGACCGATGCGGCAGTCAATCCCGGCAACAGTGGTGGCGCCCTGCTTGGCATGGACGGTCAGCTGCTGGGGATTAATACGGCTATTTTCTCCCGCTCCGGCGGATCAAACGGCATCGGCTTTGCGATCCCGGCCAACATGGTCAACTTTGTTGTGACGTCTGCTCTTGCCGATGGCAAGGTGGTGCGGCCCTGGTTCGGCGCCAATGGCCAGACTGTCACTTCCGAGATTGCCGAAAGCCTGGGCCTTGACCGGCCGGGCGGCGTCCTGGTGGATAATATTTTCCCCGGCGGACCGGCTGACAAGGCAGGCATCGAGCAGGGCGATGTGATTCTCAGCGTGGACGGCAAGGAAGTCTTCGATCCCCAGGCCATTCGCTATCATATAGGACTGGAACGGCTCGGCGGGAAAGTTGCCGTCGAACTGCTGCGCGGCGATATGAATTTGACTGTTTACATGCCTTTGGCGCCCGCTGTAGAGGACCCGCCGCGGGATATTACCGTACTGGAAGGCGAACATATTTTTACCGGCCTGAAAGTGGCGAACCTGTCACCGGCTTACGCTGATGAACTTGGTTTGAGTATGTTTGACAAAGGCGTTATTGTACTTTCCGTCGACCGGGCGAGTCCGGTGCGCCGTCTCGGCGTCGTCCGGCCGGGTGATTTTGTCGAGTCCATAAACGACACCAAGATCGAGACCGTGGACCAGTTGGAGAATGTTCTGGCGGATGCCGGACGGAATATGAGTTTCGGTATTCGCCGGCAGGGACGGCTGATCGAATGCGGGGTTCGTGGAAACAGCAGTTATTACTGCCGCTAGGAAATATTTATGAGTGATCTGTTTGATGCCGCCGGCCTGGAAGACCAGACACCACATCCGCTGGCGGATCGTTTGCGTCCGGAAAACCTGGATGAGGTGGTCGGGCAGGGGCATCTGACGGAAGAAACCGGTACCCTCAAGAGGATGCTGAAAGCCGGCCGTCTCAGTTCGCTGGTGTTCTGGGGACCGCCCGGGACCGGCAAGACCACCATGGCCCGCCTCCTGGCCCGGGAAACGGATCTCTATTTCGAACAGATCAGCGCGGTTTTCTCCGGCGTGGCGGATCTGCGGAAATGTTTCGAGGCCGCCAAACAGCGCCGCAAATCGGGCCAGGGCACTCTGTTATTTGTGGACGAGATTCACAGGTTTAACCGGTCCCAGCAGGACGGTTTTTTGCCCTATGTGGAGGATGGCACCATCATTCTGGTAGGGGCGACCACGGAAAACCCTTCCTTTGAGCTTAACGCAGCGCTTCTCTCGCGGGTTCAGGTTCTGACCCTCAATCGTCTCGATGAAGAGGCAATGGAGAAGCTCCTGTGCCGGGCAGAGGCACTGACAGGTCAGAAGTTGCCGCTGACCGGGGAAGCCCGCAGCCTGCTGCACAGCATGGCGGACGGGGACGGCCGGTACCTGCTTAATCTGGCGGAAATATTGCTTAATCTCGAGTTTGACGAGGAACTGGACTCAGCCGGGTTGATGAAAGTTCTGCAAAAACGCGCCCCGGTTTATGACAAGGACCGGGAAGGACATTACAACCTGATTTCGGCTTTGCATAAGTCCCTGCGCGGATCAGACACCGATGCGGCGCTCTACTGGACCTCCCGGATGCTGGACGGGGGCGAGGAACCCTTGTATATCCTGCGGCGGCTGGTGAGGTTTGCCGTGGAGGACATCGGCCTTGCTGACCCCGAAGCCCTGCACCAGACTCTTGCCGCCAAGGATGCCTATGAATTCCTCGGCTCTCCGGAAGGGGACCTGGCCCTAATCCAGGCGGTGATTTATCTTGGCACCGCTCCCAAATCCAATGCCGCCTACACGGCCCAGGGGGCGGCGAAAAGGAGCGCGAAGGAGACGGGTTCTCTCAATCCGCCCATGCATATCCTCAATGCGCCGACAAAACTGATGAAAAACCTGGGCTATGGCGACGGCTATGCCTATGACCACAATACGGAACACGGGTTTTCCGGGCAGAACTATTTCCCGGACGGGATGGAACGTCAGAAGTTCTATAACCCGACCGAGAGGGGTTTTGAGCGGGATATCAAAAAGCGCCTCGACTATTGGGCGACACTCAGGGACAAGCTGAGCAAATGAGACAAATGCTGCGGGACATATCTTTAATTCTCGCAGTGTGCCTGCCATTACTGCTTCCTGCGGCAGCTAACACCGAGGGGAAGCTTACGGACAACATCCGGATTTCCAGCAAAATTCTGGGATATGACCTGCAATACCGGATCTATCTGCCTGAGGGTGCAACAGCGGAGGACAGGTTGCCACTGCTTTTTGTGACAGATGGGCAGTGGTACCTTGAGCCGGGCAACATGAAACAGGTTCTGGACCAAGAAATAATGTCCCGTAGAATCAAACCTGTGATGGCAGTGTTTGTGGATAGCAGGAATCCCGACGACTTGATGGAAAACCGGCGCCGGGATCAGTTTTTCTGCAACATAGAGTATGCCAATTTTTTTGCCCGGGAGCTCATCCCCGAAATAAGCTACAACTGGCCGGCAAGTTACAGGCGGGAGGACAAGGTTATTATGGGCCTTTCCTTCGGCGGGGTGAATGCGGCCTGTTTCGGACTGATGCTGAATAAGAATTTTTCAGGCATCGCCATGCAGTCCCCCGCCAATGATCAGCATCTTAAACTTCTACGCGACCTGTACAAAAAGGAAGATCACCTGCCACTCAAAATTTTCATGAGCATAGGCACGAAAAAGGACAATACGGCGGCCGGTCGCAGGTTTAAACAAACGTTGCAGGCCAAAGGCTACGACCTCACCTATATCGAGGTGGAAGAAGGGCACAACTGGAAGAATTGGGGGCCGTTAATTGACGATGTTCTCTGGACTTTCTTTGGCACCGCAAACGACTAATACATATAATCCCGGGTCAGCGGAGCAGCATCCTGTTTCTTCGCTAGCTGGATCTGGAACACCACATGGCCCAGATTACGGAAGGCGCATTCGGCGCTGGCCAGATAGAACATCCACATGCGCAGGAATTTCTCGTCATACAGGTCAATGATCCTGTCCGCCTTGGCTTCACAGGCCAGACGCCATTCTTTCAGGGTCTCTGCATAATGCAACCGCAGGACTTCGATATCGGTGATATAGAGGCCCGCCTTTTCAACGCAGGGGGCGATTTCCGACAGGGCCGGGGCATAGCCGCCCGGGAAGACGTATTTTCGGGTAAAGGCGTCGGTAGCGCCCGGACCGTCTGCACGGCCGATAGTATGAAGCAGGGCGACACCATCGTCCGCAAGCAGGTCATGAACCTTGTCGAAAAAGGTCTGGTACTGGGCATAGCCCACATGTTCAAACATACCGACGGATACAATCCGGTCGAACTTTTCCTGAACCAGCCGGTAATCCTGCAGATGGAAATTGACCTTGCCGTTTGTCTCCGCCCGCTTCTGGGCGTAGGCAAGCTGTTCCTCGCTCAGGGTGATGCCGGTAACATCGGCGCCGGACAGTTCATTGAGGGTCAGGGCAAGGCCGCCCCAGCCGCATCCGATATCAAGTAATTTGTGAGAATCTTTCAGTAATAGCTTATTAAATATGTGTTTTTTCTTGTTTATCTGGGCCTGTTCAAGGCTGTCGTCGGGGCTTTCGAAATAGGCGCAGCTATATTGCCGGTCCGGGTCAAGGAACAGTTCGTACAGTTCGCTGGAGAGGTCATAATGATGGGCGACATTCCGTTTGGAGCGGCCGGCCGGGTTGATCTGGTCAACCAGTCCCATGATCCGGGTAAAGGGCGTCTTGCCGGTACTGTGCATGGCATTACCCTTGCGCCATTCCATGTTTTTGGTAACCAGATACAGGAAATCATATATGGAAGAATCGCCCTCAATGGTGAGTTCCCCCTCCATCCAGGCTTCGCCGGTGACCAGGTCGGGTTTCAGGAAAATGCGCCGTGGCAGGGAAGCGCTGTGAAACCTGACGGTCACTTCCATCTCATCGGATCCGGCAAAGCTGTGCTTTTTGCCTGCTGCATCGATGATGTGAAGCGTCCCGAATTGAATCAATTTGTTCAATAATAGAGAAAGCAAAAACATGTTATTCGTCCCCAAATGCCTAACTGTCAGTTTCACGCCTGTACATTTGCGGCTATGATGGCAGGAATGAAAAGAGCATGCAAGTCAATGAATAGCGAGATTAGTTTTACCGCCGTCGACTGGACCGGAGCAAAGGGGAACAGGCACAGTTCCATTGCCGTCGCGGAAATTTCCGCAGGAGAATCGGCGCCGCGAGAGGTCCTTCCGTCACAGGGACGCTGGTCCCGGCAGGCGGTGGCGGACTGGATCCTGGATCTGGCTGACAGGGGGAAGTCTGCCCTGATCGGGTTCGACTTTTCGTTTGGCCTGCCTTATGCCGATGTCGGAGCCTATTTCCCCGAGCAGCCGTCCGACTATGGCGCGGCGGCTGATTTCTGGGGTTTTGTCGAGGAAAAAACAGCGGCAGAAAAGGATTTCTATGCTGGCCCTCTGGTCAGAGATGCCGAACTGGAAGCTTATTTTCACCGGCCGGGCCTTAAAGGGGAGCGTTACGAGAAGCGTCTGCGCCTCTGTGAAAAGGAAAACCTGGCCCAGGGGTTTGGCTGGTCGGAAAGCTGCTTCCATCTGATCGGGCCAAGCCAGGTGGGGCTGGCCAGCCTGTCCGGCATGCGGATGCTGCGCTACCTGAAAGAGAAAAATCCTGAAATTTCCATCTGGCCGTGGGATGAGTTTAATCCGGATGGCATCACCATTATCGAAATATATGCCCGTATATTCCGCATCATGGGTGGCCAGGGATCGCTGAAGCTGCGGGATATGTCCAGCCTGAACCAGGCCCTTGCAGCACTCGGCAGCAGCCCGGTTGACAGGGGCCTTTCCGATAACCGTCTGACGGACCATCTGACCGATGCCCTGGTGACCGCGGCCGGCCTGAAAGCCATTGCCCATGATCCGGCCTGCTGGTCGCCCCGAACTGCCACAAGGGAGGCGCTCAGGTTTGAAGGCTGGACTTTTGGCATAAAGTAAGGGCGAGAGTACAGTAATTTCATTGAACCTGCCGGTAAAGTATGGCATGTCCTGTGCGAGAATAAGGAGAAAAGGCATGAATATGCTTCTGGCGGCCGCGGCCGGTGGTGCCCTCGGGGCAACCTGCCGGTTGCTGGTGGGGCGGCTGATGCTGAATCTGATGGGGCCGGGGTTTCCCTGGGGCACCCTGACGGTCAATATCGTCGGGTCCTTTATTATGGGACTGATTGTGCATCTGCTGGCGGTAAAATACCAGTTGCCCCATGTCTGGCAGGTATTTCTGGTGACCGGCGTATTGGGCGGCTTTACCACATTTTCCGCCTTTTCCCTTGAACTTGGTCGCATGTTGCAGCAAAGCGCCCTGAATACGGCGGCCCTTTATGGCGCCGGGTCGATCATTTTCGGTGTGGCGGCGCTTTTTGCCGGCATGATGGCGGCCAGATATATAACAGGATAAAAATATGGCGGGTGTTACTCACCGCAAGGTAAAAGCAGAGGAACAGGACTGGCGCCTGGATAAGTGGTTTCGGGAAAACTATCCGGGGCTGGCTTACGGCCGTCTGTCGAAACTGTTACGCACCGGCCAGATCAGGCTGGACGGCAAGAGGGCGAAGGCTGCCAGCCGGCTTGATGCCGGGATGGAAATCCGTATTCCGCCGGTCGATGATGACGCCACGACGTCAATAGTTCCGGAAAAACCGGTTCGTAAGACCCTGTCAGATGAAGATGCGCAGATGATGCGCAATATGGTCATCTATCAGGATGACAGTGTTATTGTGCTGAACAAGGAACCGGGGCTTGCCGTCCAGGGCGGCAGCAAGATTACCCGCCATGTGGACGGAATGCTGGATGCGTTGCGCGGCGACAAGAAGGAACGGCCGAGGCTTGTGCACCGGCTGGACAAGGACACCAGTGGCGTTCTGGTCATTGCCCGTACGGCGGCGGCAGCCAAAAGCCTGACGGAATCCTTTCGTGAGCGGACCACCAACAAAATCTACTGGGCGCTGGTAATGGGCCGGCCCGAGATGATGCAGGGCACCATCAAGGCGCCGCTGGACAAGGAACCGGGCACGCAGGGTGAACGGATGATGGTGTCCGACAAGGGCAAGAGGGCGGTGACCGATTTTGCGGTCATGGATCACGCCCTCAACGAGGTCAGCTGGGTGGCCTTTAAACCACTGACCGGACGTACCCACCAGATCAGGGTTCATGCCACTGTGCTGGGTACGCCCATTGTCGGGGACGGCAAATATGGCGGCAAGGAAGCCTTCCTCGACGGGGCAGTGAGCAAGAAACTGCATCTGCATGCCCGCCATCTGGATATCCGTCATCCCGACGGCGGTACCCTGTCCGTGACGGCGGACTTGCCCCGGCATATGCGGGAAAGCTGGAAAATGTTTGGGTTTGACGCCCATGACAAGACCGATCCCTTTGCCGAACAAGAATATTAAGACGCGGAAGTTGGAATAGCTCATGAAGCTTATCGTTTTCGATTGTGACGGCACGCTGGTTGACGGCCAGCATATGATCCTGGACAGCATGCGTCATGCGAGCCGGATCTGTGCGGTGGACTATCCCGGCGACGAGCCGGTGCGCCGCATTGTCGGTCTGTCCCTGCTTCGGGCGATCGAGGATGTTTTCCCTGACCTGCATGTGGATCATCATATGTCCATCCGCGAGGCCTTTATCGACCGGTTCCAGCAGCTCCGGGCCGAGGAACATGAAGAACCGCTGTTTGACGATGTACGTGAGGTTCTGGAAAGTCTGAATGACGAAGGTTATCTACTGGGTGTGGCGACGGGCAAATCACGGCGGGGCCTGATCAACACATTGAAAAACCATGACCTGGAAAAATATTTCATCACCCTGAATACCGCCGACGACGGGCCGGGAAAGCCGCATCCCTCCATGCTGCTCAACGCCATGCGGGACGCCGGTGCGGAACCGGAGGAAACAGTCATGGTCGGCGACACGACGTATGATATCCAGATGGCCAAGGCGGCCCGGGTCCGCGCCATTGGCGTAAGCTGGGGATATCATCCGGAAAATGAATTGTCGACGGCCGGTGCAGATCATATCATTGACAGGATTTTGCATCTGCCGACAATTGTGGGCCTATCTGCCGGAAAAGGGGATAAACCATGAAACGTTTCTACAAGAATGTGGATCTCGGCGAACAGGACGGCGGCTACGTGATCCTTCTGGACGGCCGCGCGGTCAAGACGCCGGAACGTCGGCTTGTTATGGCGCCCAACCAGGATCTTGCGGACAGTCTGGCGCAGGAATGGCGCGACCAGGGGGAGGACGTCTTGCCCCGGACCATGCCCATGAACAAATATCTCTGTACCGCCATCGACCGGGTGGCGACCCAGCGGGAGTCCCTGATTGAGGAACTGGTGGGCTATGGCGGTTCAGACCAGATCTGCTACCGGGCAGAACATCCCGCCGATCTTGTCAGTCGCCAGCAGGAAGTCTGGGACCCCATTGTCAAATGGATGGGCAAGGAAATGGGTATTTTTCTGAAAACCACCTCCGGCATCATCCATGTTGAGCAGGAGAGGGCAGAGATGGACAAGCTGAGACGTCTACTGGCCGTGCTCAATGAGTTTGAAATTGCCGCCCTGCATAACATGACCACCCTGACCGGCTCAGTCTCAATCGGCATGGCCCTGCTGCATGACCGGATCGACCTGGACAGGGCCTGGGCGGCCTCCCAGCTTGATGAAGAATATCAGATCGAGCAATGGGGGCAGGACAAAGAGGCTGAGGAACGGCGCGCCAATATGCGTGAGGAACTTGGCCACGCCGCCCGTTTCCTGTCGCTGGTGCGTTAGGTGACTTCTTCCCCTTTCACCTCTCCGCTGATGGCCAGCACGATGTAGCCAAAGACAGCGGAGAGCAACGATCCCGCGATTACCCCGACACGTAATTCCGTACTCAGGTCCGGACCGGTCTCGAAGGCCAGTGAACCAATAAACAGGCTCATGGTGAAACCGATGCCGGTGAGCAGGCTGACGCCATACAGCTTGAGCCAGCTTGTCCGGTCCGGCAGTCTGGCGAAACCGGTAATGATGGCGAGCCACGACAGGCCAAACACTCCAATCTGTTTACCGATAAAGAGGCCCGCGGCAATGCCGAGCGAGACCGGATGCAGAAGGACTGCCGGATCAAGGCCCAACAGCGGCACCCCGGCATTGGCAAAGGCGAAGACCGGCAGGATCATATAGGCGACCCAGGGGTGCAGGCTATGCTCCAGAATTTCCAGCGGACTGTCGCCTTCCTCATTTTTGGTTCTGAGCGGAATGGCCATGGCGATCACCACGCCGGCAAGGGTGGCGTGAATGCCGGATTTGAGCACAAATATCCACAGGAACGCCCCGACAATCATATAGGCGGCAATATGGGTGACCCGCATTCGGTTCAGGATAAACAGGATGGCGATGGCGCTGGCCGCCAGGACCAGTGACAGGGTCGACAGGTTGGAGGTATAAAAGAGCGCAATAATGACAATGGCGCCCAGGTCATCAATGATGGCCAGCGCCGTCAGGAAAATCTTCAGCGACAGCGGCACCCGGTTACCCAGCAGGCTGAGCAGGCCGAGGGCAAAGGCAATATCGGTGGCCGCGGGGATCGCCCAGCCGCTCAGGCCGGGGGCATAGTCCATATTGAACCAGACATAGATCAGGGCAGGGACCGCCATCCCGCCCAGCGCAGCAATGGCGGGCAGGGAAAGCTGGCTCATGCTAGACAGGTTACCGTCCAGGATTTCACGTTTTATTTCAAGGCCAACCAGAAGAAAAAAGACAGCCATCAGGCCATCATTGATCCACAGAAGCAGGGGTTTTGCAATGCCAAGGTCCCCGATGCTGACGGCCAGAGGTACATCCAGTAACTGGTCATACAGGCTGGCCAGGGGACTGTTGTCCGCCAGAATGGCCAGCATGGCGGCAAGGATCAGCAAAATACCGGCGGAAGACTCCAGCTTGAAAAAGCGGCGTACAAAATCGGCGGCGGTGAGGTGGATGGTCACAATTTTCTCCTGTCGGCGTTAAGGTGTTATCGTGCCTCTATATGGTGGACTATTATATATATCGTACACTGGATTGGAACGACTTCCGTCCACCCCACATGAAGAATGGCTGTGAAGATCATATCACCTTTATGAACTGCGCCTTTTAATGAATTATGCTAGGTTTATCCGGTTCGGAGGACATCCGGGAAAAAAACACTTGCAAAAAGACGCCGTCCGACATAATCAATGTTACTCGTGAGTAGAAAAACGGATGTACCATTAATAAAACTACTCCATAATGTAAAAACGCATCTTTTTATAGTGAGGTGGTCATGCAGGAAATCCTTGAAGAACTTGAACGCAGGCGGTCCCAGGCACGGGCCGGGGGCGGGGAACGCCGGGTCGAGGCACAGCATGCCAAGGGCAAACTTACCGCCCGGGAACGTATCGAGCTTCTTGTGGATCCTGACAGCTTTGAAGAATATGACATGTTCATGGAACATCGCTGCGTTGATTTCGGCATGCAGGAGCAGAAGGTTTCCGGTGACGGTGTGGTGATCGGTTCCGGCACCATCAATGGCCGCCTAGTCTATGTCTTCAGCCAAGACTTCACCGTTTTCGGCGGATCACTGTCAGAATCTCACGCGGAAAAAATGTGCAAGATCATGGATATGGCCATGACCAACGGTGCACCGGTGATCGGCATCAATGATTCCGGTGGCGCCCGCATCCAGGAAGGTGTGGCGGCGCTGGCCGGTTATGCGGATGTTTTCCAGAAGAATATTATGGCATCCGGTGTGGTGCCGCAGGTTTCCCTGATCATGGGCCCCTGTGCCGGCGGGGCGGTTTACAGCCCGGCCATGACCGACTTTATTTTCATGGTCAAGGACAGCTCCTATATGTTTGTGACCGGCCCCGATGTGGTGAAAACCGTGACCAACGAAGTGGTGACCCAGGAAGAGCTTGGCGGCGCTATCACCCATACCAGCAAATCAAGCGTGGCCGACCTGGCGCTGGAAAACGATCTGGAAGCGATCAAGCAGACAAGGCGTTTCTATGACTTCCTGCCGCTCAACAGCCGCGAAAAACCACCGGTACGACCCACCTTTGACGATCCGGAACGCATCGAGATGTCACTGGATACGCTGGTCCCGGCCAATGCCAACAAACCTTATGATATGCACGAACTGATCCGGAAGGTGGCTGACGAAGGGGATTTCTTCGAAATTCAGCCGGCTTTTGCCAAGAATATCCTGACCGGTTTCGGCCGCATGGACGGCCAGACGGTCGGTTTTGTCGCCAACCAGCCGATGGTTCTGGCCGGATGTCTGGATATTGATGCCTCGCGCAAGGCGGCCCGCTTTGTCCGTTTCTGCGATTGTTTCAATATTCCAATCATTACCTTTGTCGATGTGCCCGGCTTCCTGCCCGGCACCAAACAGGAATATGGCGGCATTATCAAACATGGCGCCAAGCTGCTGTTTGCTTACGGCGAAGCGACGGTGCCTAAAATCACTGTGATCACCCGCAAGGCCTACGGCGGCGCCTATGACGTTATGGCATCCAAGCATCTGCGCGGTGACCTGAACTATGCCTGGCCGACGGCCGAGATTGCCGTGATGGGCGCCAAAGGCGCGGTGGAGATTATTTTCCGTGGTGAACCGGAAAAAATCGAGGAAAAAACCAAGGAATATACCGACAAGTTCGCCAATCCCTTTGTGGCGGCCAGCCGGGGCTATATCGATGATGTAATCATGCCCCATGCCACCCGGCGGCGTATTACCCGCGGGCTGAAGCTGTTGAAGAACAAGCAGCTCAGCAATCCATATAAAAAACACGACAATATTCCGCTGTAGGGTCCGGGAAGGGAGTACGAAACATGTTTTCAAAAATACTGATTGCCAACCGTGGTGAAATTGCCTGCCGCGTCATTAAAACCGCCCGCAGGATGGGCATCAAAACGGTGGCAGTATATTCAGATGCGGATGCAGATGCCCTGCACGTGCTGATGGCGGATGAAAAAGTCCATATCGGGGCGGCACCGGCAGCGGAAAGTTACCTGATTGCTGACAAAATTGTTGAGGCCGCCAAGAAAACCGGGGCTGAAGCAATTCATCCGGGATATGGTTTCCTGTCCGAAAATGCCACCTTCTGCAACCGGCTGAAGGAAGAAGGCATTGCCTTCATCGGCCCGGGTGTGAAGGCTATTGGCGCCATGGGGGACAAGATTGAATCCAAGAAACTGGCCGCCGAGGCCGGTGTCAGCACGGTGCCCGGTTATATGGGTGTGATCAAGGATGCGGATGAGGCGGTGAAAATTGCCGGCGAGATCGGTTATCCGGTAATGATCAAGGCCTCGGCCGGCGGTGGCGGCAAGGGCATGCGGGTGGCATATAATGACGAGGAAGCCCGCGACGGGTTTCTGTCCGCTACCAATGAAGCCAGGTCAAGTTTTGCCGATGACCGGGTCTTTGTGGAAAAATTCATTGAGGAACCGCGCCATATCGAGATCCAGGTGCTGGGAGATTCCCACGGCAACGTGATTTACCTGGGTGAACGGGAATGTTCCATCCAGCGCCGTCACCAGAAGGTGATCGAGGAAGCGCCAAGCCCGTTCATTGATGCGGAAACCCGCAAGGCCATGGGCGAACAGGCGGTTGCCCTGTCCCATGTGGTGGACTATCAGTCCGCCGGTACTGTCGAATTTATTGTCGACAAGGAACGCAATTTCTATTTCCTGGAAATGAACACCCGCTTGCAGGTGGAGCATCCGGTTACCGAGATGATCACCGGCATTGACCTGGTGGAACAGATGATCCGGGTCGCCTACGGGGAAAAACTGACCATCACCCAAGACGATGTGAAACTCAACGGCTGGGCTATGGAGAGCCGAATTTATGCGGAAGATCCGCTCCGCGGTTTCCTGCCTTCCATCGGCCGGGTCAGCTATTACGTGCCGCCGGAGGAAAGTGATTTTGTCCGCGTGGATACCGGCATCTACGAAGGCTCGGAAATCAGCATGTATTACGATCCGATGATCGCCAAGCTTGTCACTTACGGGGCCAACCGGGATGAAGCCATTCAGCATATGCGCAAGGCGCTGGACGACTATTACATCCGCGGGGTGGGCCATAATATCGCTTTCCTCAGCGATGTGATGAATGCCAAACGTTTTCAGGAAGGCAGCCTGACCACCAACTATATTGCCGAGGAATATCCCGACGGTTTCACAGGCGGTACCCTGACTGATGAAACCCGGCTCAATATGGTGGCGGTGGCCATGGTCGTTCATGCCATGGAATTTAACCGGGCCCGGAATATTTCCGGCCGTATTCTGGAGAGTTCTCCCGCCTTCGATGCCCAATGGATTGTGTCGGTGGGTCAGCAGGATCACGTCACAGGCTTCTTTGCCACGGAAGACGGCTGCATGGTCAGTGTTGACAAGGAAAATATGGTCGTGATCACCAAATGGGTGCCCGGTAAAAAAGTCTTTGCTGCCGATGTGAACGGTCGCGACATTAGTGTTGAGGTGGATTATCTGGATGACGGATATCTGCTGACCCATGACGGCGCCAGCGAAAAGGTCACCATCTATACGGAACGGCAGGCGGAGCTTGCGGCCCTGATGCCGGAAAAACTGCCGCCTGATACCTCCAGGCTGCTGCTGTGTCCGATGCCGGGTCTTGTGGTCTCCGTCAATGTGGAAAAAGGGGACGAGGTCAAGGCCGGCCAGATCCTCGCTGTGGTCGAAGCCATGAAAATGGAAAACAACCTGCGGGCCGAGCGCGACGGCGTGGTCCTGAACGTGCCTGCCAAGGCCGGTGACAGCCTGGCGGTGGACGATGTGATCATCGAATTCGAGTAATTAGTGTAAATAGTCTGAAGAGGCCTCCCGGAATCCCGGGGGGCCTTTTTTGTATTTATCTATCCACTTAAACTCATCATGAAAATTTAACTAAAATTTTATCTTTTCTTCCCGGTTTTGGAAAAAAGCACCTTTAGCTTTCATCTGCCTTGTCCTGGCAAGGGGATTTATTGAAACATAGAGGAAGATGAAATGTTTAAAAAGACCACGAAGACCAAGCTTCTTGCACTGTCCCTGGCGACAACAATGTTGTCACCGGTGCTTGCAAAAGCGGATTTTATTACTGCAGAAGACCCAATGATGGTGGGGGTTAACGGTGCCCAGACAACAGCTCTGTTCACTGTAGGGGAAACCATCAACGGATATACGCCGACCGGAATTATGGATGGAATCGGCGCCTATTCACTGAACGACACCACGGTCCGCGTTCTGGTCAGCCATGAACTCGGCGGTAACCGCGGTTATGCCTATCAGCTTGATGACGGCCTCGGCGGTACTGTTAATGTAACCGGCGCCCGGATCAGCTATTTTGATATCGACAAGGCGACAAAAAATATCGTTGATGCCGGACAGGCCTACAGTCAGATTATCGACCGCAACGGAAGCATCGTTGCCGATCCGGCTCAGATCGGTGGCGGACTGAATCGCCTGTGCTCCAGCGCCCTGTTTGAAGCCAACCATTTTGACAATGGCCGCGGTTTTGATGACCGGGTCTATTTCACCGGTGAAGAAGCTGGCAACGGCACCCAGTATGCGGTTGATGTGGAAAGCGGCAAGGCCTACGCCATGCCGGCAGTCGGTTACGGTTCCTGGGAAAATGTCACCGCGGTTGATACCGGTGTCGACAACAAGGTTGCCCTGGTGCTCGGGGATGATACAGGCGGTGCGCCGCTTTATATGTATGTGGGTGAAAAAAGCACGGCCGCTGATGCAGGTTTCCTGGAGCGGAATGGCCTTGCTGACGGTAAGCTTTACGCCTGGAAAGCTGAAAACGGCGATCTGGATCCCGCAGCCTTCAACGGCTCCAACGGCAACGGCCTGAGCCGGGATGGTTCTTGGGTGGAAGTCACTCCCTATAATCCCGCAATGGCCGGTCAGCCTGGCTATGATGCAGAAGGTTATGCTCTTGCCTCAACCTTGCAGGCGGAAGCTGACAGCCTTGGCGCATTCTCTTTCTCCCGTCCGGAAGATGTGTCTACAAATCCGGAAAACGGTCAGGAACTGGTGTTTGCATCTACCGGCCGCTCCAGCCTGTTCGACGGTGCTGATAAATGGGGTACAACCTATAAAGTCAGTCTTGAATTCGATGCCGAGGGCAATCCTATCGGCGCCCTGACAGAGATCCTTTATGATGGCGATGCAGATCCCGACAACAAGTTGCGCAGCCCGGATAACCTGGACTGGGCCGATAACGGCAAAATCCTGCTGCAGGAAGACAAATCCTATGACTGGGCATTGGGCGGCAACCTTGCAGAGGCCTCTATTGCCTATCTTGATCCGGCCAACGGCTGGCTGCGTCAGGTCGCCGAAATGGACCGTCTGGCTCTTCCGGACGGTATCATTGACCAGGATGCGGGTATTCTCGGCAGCTGGGAATCTTCAGGCATCCTTGATGTGTCTTTCCTGTTCGGCACCGACGCGGGAACCCTGTTCCTGTTTGACGTCCAGGCCCACGGCATCGACGGGCAGGGAGTCTTTGTGAACGGAGAACTGGTTGAGGGCGGACAGCTTCTGATGCTGGATATGACGTCTTTCCGGGTACCGGAACCGGCTGGCCTGGGTCTGCTTGGTCTTGGTCTCGGCGGTCTGGCGCTCACTCGTCGCCGTCGCAAAGCCTGACCGACGGCCAGGTGGTAATAAATATTGGCCGGTGCTGTTCTCAGCACCGGCTTTTTCATTGAAAATATTTACGCACTGCATAAACTGTGCCCATGCTTGAAGACGGACATATCGCAAGGCGGCTCATTATCCACGGAAAGGTCCAGGGGGTCTGGTACCGGGCCTGGACAGTGGAGAACGCCACGGAACTGGGACTGGATGGCTGGGTCAGGAACCGGGCCGACGGTACCGTGGAGGCTTTGTTGGTAGGAAATGCCGCTGATGTGGAAGAAATGATCAATCGTTGCCAGGCGGGGCCGGAGAGGGCGACAATAGCCAAAATCGAACAATTTCCTGCCCGGGGACTCACGGGAAAGGGCTTTGTCAAGAAACCCACCGTCGACCTGAAGGACAGCCGGAATTAATCCGTAAGGGACTTCATTCCGGTTTCCGGTGCTTAATGAAGTGCTTCGGTATCATTGTAGGCCGTGGATTGAAAATCCGAGATAGAGTCCATAGCCTTTAGCCAATGTACGGAGGAATAGAGGCTCAGGGTGCGGGACTGTGGATCCGTGCCATCTTCCTCGGTAAAATCGGCTTGCCAGATGATCCCTTTGGCTTCCGGGAAACTATGGGACGCCAACTGTTCATCGAAAAGCCGCTCAAGGATACAGTCTTCGCTCATGGCGTCAGCCAGCAGGCGGGTCACAAAGGCCGCCTGGGGGGCTTCCGAGATCAGTTTCCCTGCTTCGGGGTTTAAGGCGGTTACCTGAAGGGTGAGGTGCATGGCGCCCGGTTTCGGGAATTTGGCCGGGACTGCCTTTTGCAGCAGCACAGCCGCCGCAAAGATCCTGGCATGAAGCTTGATATCCGAAGCCTCTTCCCATGGTTTGTGATCTTCCCGCAAATCCTGGACAATATTTCGCCGCGCGCCGGCAGTGATGCTGGTGCGAAGTTTATATTCCAGAACCGCGTCGGCGGCGTCATCAGGGTCCAGGTCCTGAAGGGCCATCATGGTCATTTCCACCAGATCGGGGCCGGACAGACCCTCGATCCCGTCGACGTCGAGCTGTTTCAAAAGCGCCAGATAATCATTTTCAGTCCATGTATCGGGCATATCATGAATTTTTTCCAGACTGACGACGGTCACATTAAATAGGGGTTTCATCTCTTTCATATCCTCTTAATCACTATGATTACAGAATCACGGCGACACCGGGAAAATGATGAGCGGAAATTGCGGTGGAATTGCGGTGGAATTGCGATGGCTGGGGATGCTGGTGACAGGAATTACACAATTTCAGGAGATGCAATCAGGTATCGGTTCCGGGGCTTTTTCCGGTAGTTGATGTTACCGTTCGTTTGATCCAAAAATCTCGTCCCATGTCCTTCTCAGCGCCGCATCCACATCGTCCATGGTCACCGGCAGGCCCAGATCGACGAGGGAGGTGACGCCGTGCTCGGAAATGCCGCAGGGCACGATGCCGCTGAAATGTTCCAGGTCCGGTTCCACATTGATGGAAATGCCGTGAAACGTCACCCAGTTTCTGACCCTCACGCCGATGGCGGCAATCTTGTCTTCACGGGGTAAAATGCTGCCGGAGACATCGCGGCTGACCCAGACGCCGACCCGGCCTTCGCGCCGCTCACCGGTCACATTGAATTCGGCCAGCGTATCGATGACCCATTGTTCCAGGTTGGTGACGAATTTGCGCAGGTCCCGGCCGCGCCTCCGCAGGTCGAGCATCACATAGGCGACGCGCTGGCCCGGCCCGTGATAGGTATATTGGCCGCCGCGCCGGGCATCATAGACCGGAAAGCGCTCAGGATCGATCAGGTCGTTGACATCGGCCGACGTGCCGGCGGTATAGAGGGGAGGGTGCTGCAACAGCCAGACCAGTTCTTTTGCCGTGCCGGCGTGAATGTCGTGCACCCGTTGTTCCATCCTCGCCAGCGCCTCTTCATAAGGCACGAGCCGGTCGGTGATTTCCCATTCAATGTCGGTTGACCCTGGAGCCATTTTTATGCCGGGACCCTGTTGTTAACCTAAAAATAACTATGCTAAGACATGCTTTGCTGTCATTATGTTCCTATATATTGCGAACGGTAAAAAGTGAAGGATTAACCGAATAAATGTCACAGGCCATTGAAGATGTCGATATTGAGCTGACCCTTGTTTTGGGGCAGGCGATGATGCCAATCCGTCATTTGCTCAAGCTTGGTCGTGGAGCGGTGATCGATCTGGATGGAGACCAGGACCAGCCGGTCAAGCTTTATGCCAATGGCGAACTGATTGCCCGGGGCGAGATCGTCGTCTCCGGTGAAAATATCGCCGTCAATATTACCGAAAGCGTCAAAAGCTACCAGATCTAGGTTGTTTTGCCGGTTAATAGCTGCCGGAACATGGCTTTTTCCTAAATAGAACAAAAAAAAAGTGTATAAAATAAAAAAATACATAAAAACTTGAAAGTATGATATTTAGGTTCTACATATACCGAAACAAAATGTGGAAATCGGTGCCCCGGACGGGGCGGTTAGGATCTGGTGATGGATGCCATCGCAATAGAAGAGGAACAATCAGGAGGGCTGGCGTCTGAACGCCTGCAGCGTCTTTATGGCGGCCTGGAGGACAGTGTTCAGCTTCTGGATGCCATGATCAACCGGGAATTCAACGGCAGGATCGCCCTGGTCTCTTCCTTTGGCGCCGAATCCGTGGTGCTTCTTGATCTGGTGGCGCAGGTTAATCCTCACACACCGGTCGTCTTCCTCAACACCAGGAAGCTGTTCGGCGAAACCCTGAAATATCGCGATACACTGGCGGAAAAACTCGGCCTGACCAATATCATCACCCAGTTGCCCGATGAAGAGGAAGTCAAGGCGGAGGACCATAACGGTCTTTTGTGGACACGGGATACGGACGCCTGCTGCGATCTGCGCAAGGTGCGGCCGCTGGCCCGGGCGATGAACCGGTATGATGCGTGGATTACCGGGCGTAAACGCTTCCAGTCTTCGACGCGTGCCTCTATTCCGCTGGTGGAACAGGACGGTTCGAAAACAAAAATCAATCCGCTGGCCTTCTGGAGCCAGGGGGAGATTGATCAGCGCATCAGGGAGCTTGGCCTGCCGGAACACCCGCTGGTCTCGCAGGGATTTCCGTCTATCGGCTGCATGCCCTGTACCCACCGGGTGGAAGCCGGAGAGGACCGCCGGGCCGGGCGCTGGGCCGGGCAGGACAAGACCGAGTGCGGCATCCATATCGGGGCCAACATCTAGAGTTTCTCATGTTTACGGGTCAAAGGCCGAAAATATTGCATTTTCCTGTTGCGTCTTTGCCCGCCGTTTGCTACTTCACAGCAACCAGTTTCAAGTGTGCGGCCGTGGCGGAATTGGTAGACGCGCAGCGTTGAGGTCGCTGTGGGATAATATCCCGTGGAAGTTCGAGTCTTCTCGGCCGCACCAATATCCTTTCCCAAACATTTCCAAATCTTCCTAAACCGCAGAAAACCGCAGTTTTCTGCGATTGATGCTCTTCCATTTTTCCCTCATTTTCTATCTTATCAGAAAAAAGTGCGCAAAAAGTGCGCAAAGAAAATAGGTGAGAAGATGGCTTCTGTGAGAAAACATGGAAAGAAGTGGCAAGCGGACGTAAGACTCAAAGGTACTCGAAAAACCAGGCTGTTTAAAACCAGAATGGAAGCTCAACGCTGGGCTTTGGAACAGGAAGAGAGTGTCAAGCCGGGACTGCACGGCGTAAAATGGACCTTTAGGCATGCAATGGAGCGTTACGCCAAAGAGGAGAGTGTAAAGAAGAGAGGCGCGCGCTGGGAAATCATACATCTGGGGAAACTTTGCCGTCACCCGATAGCTGATAAATACTTGCAGGATCTCACACCTGAGGACTTCAAAAACTGGATGAGTGACCAATGCGATTTGGACTTGTTGCTGCAGTTACTTCCGCCTTCTGCATGTTGATGTTCCGCGCCGAGACAAACTTGTGTTCCGTAATAGCATTGACAGAAAATAAAATGTATAGTAATACTACACAAAATAACAAAACTCAGCGGAGCGTTGTCTATTGGCCACTCAATGGGAAAGGCAGTGCTTTGCTAAATCTATAGAACAAATGATCGTTTTCAGGATGCAAACGGTGCAAAATGCTAGAGGGAGTCAGGAGATAATCATGAAAGTCAGAAAAATTACCCGAGAGGAAATCCAGGCCTACCAGACGGATGGCGCAGCTTATTTACCGAACCTGCTGGATCAGGATGGGGTCAAAAAGCTTCTGGAAGCAGCCGACGACAGGGAGCGCAAGGTTGGTGACTACAGAACTGAACTTGCTCCGGATAACCGTTTCTTCGAGGAACGGTTTATCTATGACAAAGTACCGGTGATGAAGGAATATGTAGAGGAGTCCGGCCTTGCTGAACTGGCGGGTCTGGCTATGGGCTCCGAGAAGGCCCGTATACTGTTCGATCACCTGTTTGTCTGCGAGCCGAATACACCGGTCGACTATTACTGGCACCAGGACATTTCTTACTGGCCGATCGACGGGGATCAAATTTGTTCGATCTGGCTCACGCTCACGGACTGCAATGTGGACAGTAGCAGCCTACAGATTGTCAAGGGCAGCGACAAGGAGGGGATTTATCCTATTCGTCAGTTCGGGGAAGGGGACCTGGGGGACGAGGCCCGGCAGAACTATAACCCCGGCGCCATCCCCGAATATCATAAGCAGACTGACAAATATGACATCCTGGCGCCTGACATGAAGGCCGGGGATGCCCTGCTGTTCAATGCCAGGGTCATGCACAGTTCTGCGGGTAATCGGACTCCGAACATGCGCCGCGCGGCCTATTCTATACGCTATATTGGCGATGATGTGGTCTGGTATCCGCGTCCGGCGTTCCATCGCGAGGCGCTTACCCCGGAAGGTGACCTCAAGCCGGGAGATCCCTTTGTCGGCAAGAAATTTCCCGTGCTTTGGGAACGTCCGCATGCGGATCAGACCGAATAGGGGGCGGAAACGGACAATGAAATTTTTCTCATTTAAAAGCGCGCCCAATGTCAGAAAAGTAATGATTTATCTCCGTGAAAGAGGAGTTGAGACTCCGTTCGAGACCATTGAAGTGGACATCATGAACGGTGAGCAGAACACACCTGAGTTCCGGGCCATCAATCCTCTTGGCAAGGTGCCCGCGCTACAGCTTGATGATGGCACGTTCGTCACCGAAAGCCTGCCGATCGTTGAATATTTTGAGGAAACCCTTCCTGGCGGGCGGCTAATGCTTGGTGATACGCCGGAGGAGCGGGCGAAAATCCGCTCCATCGAACGCTACATCGAGATGGAGATCACCGGCACCATGGGCATTATGGCCCACAACATGATGCCGATTTATACGGTGCGCTTCGGAGAAAGTCCGGAAGTCGTGGAGTATGCCAGGCGGCGTCAAGCAATGGCGTTGGACTTTCTTGACAACTTTATCGGGGACAGATCCTTTGTGTATGGCGACGGTCCTACCTTGGCGGATATCAGCCTTTTTGTCACACTGGAATCCGCCTTTCTCGTCAATGCGGAAATCGAACCGAAATATGAAAACATCATTCGCTGTTACGAGAATTTCTCAAAACGGTCAAGTGTGGCGCTCTAGCCGCGGTATTTATCAGGGAGTAAGTTATGATACTTTACAATGGAACCGACAAACGCCTGCGCAGATATTCCATTTTCATGGTGGTTCTGGCGGTCTTTTTCCTGGCGCCTCTGGTCGCGGAACACACCTGGGAGGCAGGCATGGTGTGGCAGGATGGGCGCACTAATGAATCCATCCCGATGATGCTCAAGGCCATGTATCTGTCGCTTTCTATCTGTGTCCTCATGGGCGCCAAGGATCCGGTCAGGAATGCGATAATCATCGATTACAGCATGATTTCCAGCCTGATCCATGGGCTGGTGATGCTCTACTATGCCATTATTCTGGAATGGGAGAAGGCGCACTTGTATGGTGATGTGCTGATGCTTCTGGTGCTCGCGGTGGTGCTGTTCTTCTATCATCCCCGCAAGATCACCCGAAGCACATGACCGATCCCCGTCCGGTTGTTGTCATCGGCAGCGGTTTTGCCGGCAGTATCGTCGCCGCGAAGCTGACGAAGGCCGGCAGGAAAGTGCTGATACTTGAGCGTGGGCCCTGGCGCAATACAACAGCCGTGCGCGGTGCAGGAATTGCAGATCCCGCGCCATTGCCCCACGGCGCGCGCTTCTTCACCCATATTCTGCGGCGTATCAATCGGGAAGGGCTGCCAGGCGGTGGCCTGACCCTGAACCGGCGCGGTATGTACGAAATCTTTTCCGATAAACATATTGATGTCGCCTGCACATCGCAGGTGGGTGGCAGCAGTCATGTTTACGGTGCCTTGCATAAGCGGCCGCAGGATTCCGGTTTTTGGGACGGTCATCATGACAAAATCAGTGTAGCACAAATGGAAGGCTATTACCGATCGGTACTCGCTGAACTCGGCAGTGCGCCGGTGTCTGTTGACGCTGGCGGACCGAACCTTTTTGCCAAACGTTTTGCGAATAATCCTCATTTCATTACTGACCAGCGATCTCTCGATATAGATATGGGATTGAGGGATGGTCTGGGGACTATCGCAACAGAGGAATTGTCCGGAGAAGGATTGCTCGGGTCCGCCCGCGGGATCAAGCGAACGGCGGATGAAACCTGGCTTTTGCCTGCCATGCGAAACGGGCTTATTGTGAAGGACATGTGCGAAGTCGAGAGCATCTTCAGGCAGGGTGACGGGGGTGCAGTTTCCTATCGCCTTGACGTTCAAAATTACAAGGAGAAAAAACGGGAGACGATTGTTGCCTCCCGGGTGATTCTGGCGGCAGGAACTATCAATACCATGAAACTTCTGCTTGCCAGCCGGGATCGGTTCGGTGGTCTTGATGGCATGCCGCGGTTGGGGTTCGGGGTTGGCGGCAATGGCGACTATTCCGCTTATTGGAGGCATGAGGCGGGTAGGGAAGATCTGAGCGAGGGGCTGCCGACGCGCGGCATGATACTGCTCAGTAATGAAAGTCTGTGGCAATCCTCACGGCCTTGGCCGGTTATTGTAGAGGGCGCCATGCCCTATAGTCGGCTTCTTCCCTGGATACCATTTCTGAAACACTTTTCCAGGCGGGGAACGTTGCTTGCCGGTCTGGGGCCCGACGACATGTCAGGGCGCGTATTTCTGCACAAGGGAAAGATGAGAATTGACTTTGATCCGCGGGAAAGCTTGATTTATCAGGATATCAGGCAGGCCTTTGACCTGATTGAAGACCTGAGCGGACACCGACTGACCCACTTTCCAAAAGTTTCCACTGTTCATCCCATGGGGGGGGCTCCGCTTGGTTCTTCGCCGGAAAAAGGAGTCGTCGATGATGCTGGAGAAATCTATGGCCATCCCGGACTGCATATTGCTGACGCATCCGTAATGCCGGCTTCGCTTGGTGCTCCGCCGTCCCTCTCCATCGCCGCCTGGGCTAATAATGTTGCAGACAAGATTATATCCCTGTGCTAGTTTTCCACAAGCCTTTGGCACAATTAAGGGAATTTTATAAGCCCGGCCCGACTATAACTTATGCGGTTCAAAACGCTGGCCTTGCGGAGACGCTGTGAAAAAAAAGACTTCAAACCAGTTCGAGACTGACGACAAGCCGACTTTACGTATGCGTGATCTGATCCGGGAAAGCGGCCTGCCCCGTGAAACCATCCATTATTACTTCAATGAAGGTCTCCTGCCGTCTGCCTATAAGGTCAAGAAAAACTCCGCCTTTTATGGTCCCGAGCACCTGGAACGGCTGCAACAAATCAGAATCCTGAGGGAAGAGCGCTTTCTTCCTATTAAGGCGATCAAGGCTATCTATGCGCAGAAGCCGGCATCGAAATTCAGTGATGAGCAGCTCGATTATTTCCGTCACCTTCGACTCCGCTTTCCGGATTCTGTCAATCCCGGCGCCGAGAAATATATTCCTCTCTCAAGTCTGGCGTCGCAGAAAATCTCCGACCAGGAACTGGCTGATTTTGTAAAGCAGGGACTCGTAGATGTTGTCGAGCAGGATGGGGAGCAGATGGTGACCAAAGAGGATGCGGTTGTTCTTGAGACCTGGGTGCAGTTCAATAAGCTCGGCTTTACTCGGGAAAAAGGATATAGCCCGAGCCTTCTCAATCTCTGGGACAAGGCGATTGAGGAAATGGTATCTGACGAATTCTCCTTCATTGCGCCGGTTATTCTGGACCGAGAAGGGGAGGATGTGGTTGACTTTGGCGCCCGGGTGATCGATTCCATTGAGAGGTTGATCCAGGCACTGCATGTCAAGAAAGCCCGAAAACTCTTTGCCACGCTGGAGTTTGATGACATCGAAGTGGAAACGGATCCGGAAAAAGACTAGGTATTTCCGGCATTTATTTTCGATCCAGCATGTTTAAAACAATCAAATGCAGGATTTCCGAGCATGAAGGGAAGGGGGAAGGAATTCCCTCTCCGGCAGCTTTTGCCTGGATTGAGATCTGATGTTGTAAAGTCATTGACAAAAGTAAAATGAATAGTAATACTACACATAATTACTGTCAGATGATTCAGGGCGATGCGATATAGGGAATCGTGTTATTTACGGGCTGGTTAGCAATCCGGATGTTCTTTTTGCCTGTAACTAGAACGAACGATCGATAAATAAATGCGTAGCTTCCTAAAAACTGTTCCCTGGTAGATCTGCAACAGAGTACCGACAGGCGCCGCAGCGATGTGGTCGAAATACCGGACAGGCGTAGCGGCGTGTTTCGTTGTCCAAGAAATGCTCTCCGCATGAAGGGTATCCCAAGGGAGGAAATCATGCTGTGATCCCCTGCCAGGAAGAGCAGGGACACTCAATATAGGGAAAAATAAAGGAGACAGTTATGAAACTAATTACTAAGGGACGCCGGTATTTGAAGTTTGGTACTGCCATTGCGGCGGTATTGATCGGGCAGACGGCTAATGCCGCCACCGGGGAAAAAACGAACGAGGAAATCTTCACTCTCGAGGAAATTACCGTAACGGCGCGGAAAAGGACTGAAAGTCTGCAGGATACGCCGCTTTCCGTCAGCGCCTTTACCACAAGTGGTCTTGAAAAGCGCGGTATGACAAACCTTGCCGACCTTTCTGCCTACACCCCAAACGTCAATATCAATAATGGACTTGTCACAGGCGGCAGCACCAACGCAGCCGTGTTTATCCGCGGTGTGGGTCAGAGGGATTTTATTTTCCCGACCGATCCCGGTGTGGGTATTTATGTGGACGGCGTTTATATTGCCCGAAGTTTCGGCGGCATGCTTGATCTTGCCGATGTGGAGCGGATCGAGGTATTGCGCGGACCGCAAGGGTCGCTGTATGGGAAAAACACTATTGGCGGCGCTATTAACGTGACCACCACCCGGCCGCGTGGCGATCTGGAAGGCCGACTGAAAGCGACCACCGGCAGCCGCAACCGCATCGATGTGGAGGGAAATATCAACTTTCCCATTGCCGAGGATAAGCTATACGGCAAGATTGCCGCGACCACCAAAAACCAGGATGGCTATGACGTGCGCCAGACCGATGGCCTGGATATGGGAAATACCAACCTGGACGCCATTCGCGGTGGCCTGAACTGGCTGGCGAGTGACAATGTGGAAGTCTATCTTTCTGTTGATGCCACTAAGGTCCGTCAGAATGGTGCGCCGGGAACGCTTCTCGGAACTTTTGATGATCCGACCGGGCTTTACGCGCTGTTCAATGCTTTTGCGGTGCCAATGTGGAATGCTCAACTCGGCCTGCCAGCGGGTACGTTGTTCGATGATCGCTGGGTGACTGAAGATCCGTCGTCCGCTTCCAACGGCACGGGGCCGAGTGTGGACAATGTGGATACCTGGGGGGCAACGGCGACCGTGGACTGGGAGATTTCCGATACTCTTTCCTTCAGGTCCATCACCGGCTATCGTGAAATGGACGCCATTATCAAGGTGGATATGGATTATACACCCTATCCCGTCGTTCATACCGATGAAGAACAGCATCAGAAGCAATTCAGTCAGGAATTCCAGTTGAGCGGCACTGCGGTGGACGGTCGTTTGCAATGGCTTCTGGGCGGTTATTATTTCAAGGAGCAGGCAGATGACGTCAACCGGACCTATTTGGCGTCGGGGATTTATGATGCTCTGGAAGCCTTGCCGGCAGCCCTGATCCCTTTGATTCCGGGGCAGGTTTGTCCGGCTGCTTTTCCAGCTCCTTGTGCGGGCGGGGCAGGCAATCCCTACAACACCACCTTTGATCTGGACGTCAATCCGACCACTTCGCTGGATACCGACAATTGGGCCGCCTTTGTACATCTCACCTATGATGTGAGCAGCAAGCTCAGCCTGACCCTTGGCGGACGCTATTCCTACGAGAAAAAGGTCTACTTCATTGACTCATATTATCCCAATTCCGGCAAGATCGCCACTCCGCCGACGACGGACGAGCAAACCTGGTCCAAGTTTACACCGAAAGTAGGTCTCGATTACCATGTCAATGACGATGTGCTGGTTTATGCTTCTTTCTCCAAGGGGTTCAAGAGCGGCGGCTGGAATCCCCGGCCGCTTGATCCTCTGGAGTTCAAGCCCTACGGCCAGGAAAACCTGGCAGCCTGGGAAACGGGTGTCAAATCACGGCTGTTTGACAACCGCATGACTCTGAATGTGGCTGGTTTTTATAGCCAATACAAAGACTTGCAGCTTTCCATCAACTCCGTAAATCCGGCGACCGGCGGTTTGATATTGACGGTGGGAAATGCCGGTGATGTTGATATCTGGGGGGTCGAGGCGGAAATTGTGGCTCGTCCCACGCCGGAACTGAACCTGAATTTGGGTGTTGGTTATCTGGATAATAAATATACCTATCTGGCGGAGGCCGTCGGATATTCAAAGGACAACGAATTGCCCTTGTCATCCAAATGGATGATCAATGCCGGTGCGGAATATGAAATCGTTCTCGGGGACGGTTTGGGATCTGTCACTCTGCGCGGGGACCTTAATTACCGCAGCAGTTTCTTCCATAACCCGCAGAACACACCGGAGATTGCACAGGACGGGTATATACTTGTCAATGCCCGGCTGACCTGGCAGGACGCTGATGATCTCTGGCAGATTGCTGTATTTGGCACCAACATTACTGATGAGAAATATATCTCCACTGCTGAACATGTGCCGTCCTTCGGCTTCCGCAATGCGGTTTATGGCCGTCCGGCCGAATGGGGGGTCTCCGTTTCCCGGCGTTTCTAGGCCGAACTATCAAAAAGGGAGACGCCGTTGGGACGGCGTCTCTTTGTGCCTTTATCCATAACTTGCAAAGGACCGTGACGTGAAAACCTATCAAACCTGTACCCACTGGGGCACATATAAGATTGGTGTTGAGGAGGGCCGTATCAGCCATGTGAAACCGGTCTCCTTTGACCCGAATCCTTCCGGTATAGGGCGCTCGCTGGTGGAATCCTGCTCACACAAGATCCGGATCGAACAACCCATGGTCCGTGAAGGATGGCTGCGGGATGGCGCAGGACGACACCGAGAAGGGCGCGGCAGTGATCCTTTTGTGCCCGTTTCCTGGGATAAGGCCCTGGACCTGGTGGCCGCAGAACTGACCCGGGTCAGGGAAAATTACGGTAACGCCTCGATCTTTGCCGGAGCCTACGGCTGGGCCAGCGCAGGGCGATTCCATCATGCCCAGAGCCAGATGCGGCGCTTCCTCAACATGTTCGGCGGGCATACCAATACGGTCAATACCTATTCCTTTGCCGCGGCGGAAGTGGTCGTCCCCCATATTGTAGGGTCCTTTTATGAGGTGCTGTTTGCCGGAACTACGGTGGATAATGTGGCCGAGTATGGCGAACTGGTGGTGGCCTTCGGGGGCTGGCCGCTGAAAAACTCCCAGGTTAACGCTGGCGGGGTCAGCCGTCATGAAGTAAGGGGTGCCCAGCAAAAATGCCGGGACGCCGGTGTGGAATTTGTTTACGTCGGCCCGAACCGGGACGATATGGCGGATTTTCTCGAGGCGGAATGGCTGCAGTTGCGGCCCACAACCGATACAGCGGTCATGATCGGTCTGGCCCACACCCTCTATGAAGAAGGGCTTTATGAAAGCAGTTTCGTTTATTCCCATTGCGTCGGTTTTGACAGGTTCAGGGATTATCTTCTTGGGATAGAAGATGGTGAACCGAAAACGGCAGAATGGGCGGCAAGAATCTCCGGAGTACCGGCGGAGCAGATCAGAAGCCTCGCCCGGCGTATGGCGTCAGGCCGTACGCTGATCACCGCAAGCTGGTCCATGCAGCGCGCTGAACATGGCGAGCAGCCATACTGGATGCTGATCGTGCTGGCCGCCATGCTCGGCCAGATCGGCCTGCCCGGCGCGGGTTTCGGCTTCGGACACGCCGCCGCGGAAGGTATCGGCACACGCTGGGATCATCCGATCCGGCCTGCCGCCCTGCCGGTGCCTGAAAATCCGGTGAGGGAATTATATCCGGTGTCCCGCATCGCCGACTTGTTGTTTAATCCCGGCGGGAAATGTGATTATGACGGAAAGGAACTGACATTTCCGGATACCAGGCTTGTCTATTGGTGCGGCGGCAATCCGTTCCATCATCACCAGGACCTGAACCGGCTGCTGGAAGCTTGGCGCATGCCGGAAACCATCATCGTGCATGAACCCTGGTGGACCTCAACCGCCCGTCATTCGGATATTATCCTGCCGTGCACCTCCACGCTGGAGCGCAATGACTTTACGCTTGGTCATTGTGACTGGTCCCTGCAGGCCATGCAGAAGGTGATTGATCCTGTTGCCCAGTCGCGGAACGAATATGATATCTTTGCCGATCTTGCGGACCGGCTCGGCTTTAGGGATCGGTTCACCGAAGGGCGGGATGAAGACGCCTGGCTCAGGTGGTTTTATGACCGAACGGTGGAAAGCGCCGCGGCTCAGGGAGCGAACATGCCCTCGTTCGAAGACTTCTGGGCGCAGGGCTCCTGTGACCTGCCGTCTTTTGAAAATCCGTCAGTGCTGTTTGCCGCTTTCCGAGCGGATCCGGAAAAGCACCCCCTGGCGACCCCGTCCGGCAAGATTGAGATCTATTCGGAAACCATTGCCTCCTTCAGCTATGACGATTGCCCGCCCCACCCAAAATGGATGGAATCCCGCGAATGGCTTGGCTCACCGAAGGCACAGGATTATCCCTTTCATTTGCTGACTAACCAGCCGAAGGATAAGCTGCACAGTCAGTTGGATTTTGCCATCAACAGCAGGGAAATTAAGGTCAGAGGGCGGGCGCCCATCTGGATCAATCCCGCTAATGCCGCGGTAAAGGGTATTCGGAGCGGTGATATTGTAAGGGTTTTCAATGATCGGGGGAGCTGCCTTGCCGGTGCAGTGCTCACGGAAGATGTGCAGGAGAAGGTCGTCATTATGCCGACAGGGTCCTGGTATGATCCGGAACACCCCGGTGAAGTTGGATCTCTGGATGTCCATGGCAATCCCAATGTCTTGACTCAGGATGTTGGAACTTCCAAATTGTCGCAAGGGCCAGTGGCTCAGAGCTGTCTGGTAGATTTGGAACTGTTCGATGGTCCGGCGCCGGAGGTAAAAGTTCATCAGCCTCCCATGATTTCCCGGTAATAAGCCGTAGAATCAGTGGCGGAAGGCTGAACAATAGATCCCCAATGAATTTATCTATATATGTCTGTAGACTGGGAGAGAAACTGTACCTTTTGCAAATCGGCTTCTCTCCTTTTTTTATAAGTTTATGACCCTGAAAGCTCTTGCCTTATCAACTTTTTCCACTGGAACTCAACTTGGTTTAAGTGAACAGGAATTTTGGGGGGCGAATTAAGTACCTTCCCATTGGCTGGCCAGCATTGCAATAGTTTGAATTATAATTTGCATTTCTGATCGGGTCCGTAATTACGCTGCCAGACTTATAAAATCTGAGTATATGTTGAATCCAAATCCTGCCCCCGCAACCGAACATATGAAAAATATCTTTTTATCTCAGGGGGTTACATTTGGAGGATTTTAGTCGAAATATAATACCCAATAAAATCAATGTGTTACGTTTGTAGGTTCAAATCACACGCAACCAATGATATAAAAAAGGTTACTATATGATGGCCAAGCAAGGTTTTGAGAAATACAGGGGCAATTCAATCTTGTACTCACGATGGTGCTGGACAAATAGTGACGGAATGCCTTGTCTTTCATGTATCGTTCGGGATAACGTTGGACATCTGTATGCGGTATTTCATTTAAGGCAGCTCCCTGGGATCACACTCTGTTTTTTCATAGCTGACTGTCAAACCGCGGCCTCATGCAATCCTGCTGTATAGAGGGGATATCTATTGATGGAAATTGTTACTCGATTTTGGCGTCAGGAGACGGACGATCTCTTTGCCGGATACAGGGTGCTGGTGGACCCGGTGTGGCCGGATCCCGAAACATGGGAAAGCATGCTTCTTGATGACTGGTGGAAAGAGGTGGCGCCAAGTGACAATTTGTGGAAAGAATGCCAAAACAATCGCCTGTCGACTAACCAGCTGAAAGAAATTTATCGTAATGAATTGAATGCAAGACGGAGCGACATTGTCCGTTACTTGAAAGATGTACCTGCCGAACCGCTGGTGTTATTCTCTGGGGAAAGCAACAAACATTTTAACACAATGGGAGCGCTTTATGAGTATTTGCTCAGGCTTATCTGGGAGGAAGAATATGGTAAAATCTTTAGTTCCCCTCCCTGTTATTTGGCGGATCACACGGAATAACGCGGCTAGGATAATGTCTTCACTGCAATATACCCTTCTGAGAAAATGCAAATTAGAATGCTTAAAGACTTAATGTATATTTTTAATATATATTTAACTTTTTCTCGCCACCATAAAGGCCAGTAGAGTTTAACCTCCTTGAGGGATGAGGTGTAAAGTGGAAAAGTTATTAAACAGGTTCGGCTTGGGACAGCGTATCATTGCTCTGGCTCTGGCTCCATTGGCAGTGACTGTTCTTTTTGCGATATTTCAGATCGCAGATTCCAAGACAACAGCAAATCAGGCTCATAAGCTCGACGTTCTGGCACAATATGCGCCTTATGTCAGTGGTGTGGTCCATGAACTGCAAAAGGAAAGAGGGGCTTCGGCGGGTTTCATTGGGTCCTCCGGTGGATCTCAGCAGAAAACCACGCTGTCGGGGCAGCGTAAGAAAACAGATGCGGCCATAGGTTCCTTTGCAAAGGTTAACGCAGATTTTCCCCGGGAGGATTACGGCAAGGACTTCTCGGCTCTGGTGAATGAAGCGCAATCGAGCCTCGCCGAATTAAGAGCCGTTCGCGCTGAAATCTCCGACCTGGAGCGCACAGTGCCGCAGATGGCGGCATATTATACCGACACCATTGCGCATCTTCTGGACATTATCAAAAGTGCGGCCTTGCTGACTGATGATGCCGATATCTCAAGGAAAATCACTGCTTATATCGCCTTGCTTGAGGCCAAGGAGCGCGCCGGTCAGGAACGGGCTGTCGGCAACGGCGGCTTCTCACGCGGTAGCTTCAATGCCGCAAGTCTGAAGCGTTTCGCGGAGTTGATTGAGGCCCAGAAATCTTTTCTGACGGTTTTCAACACCTATGCGTCGCCGCAGCTTAAGAAGTTTTACGGGAAAACTGTGGCCGGACAATCTGTAGATAATGTTGACGCCATGCGGTCACATATTTTTGACCGGAGCGGAGTTGTTGATGACGGCACTTACAGCAACTCTTTCTGGTTCAAGGAAATCACAAACAAGATCAACCTGCTCAAGGAGGTTGAGGACAAGGCCAACCAAGAGATAACCCTGGCCACCCAAAACCTTTCATCCTCCGCCAGTGCGATCTTCTGGTCTTTATTGGTGGCCGTGTTGGTGGGAGCCGTTTTGATCCTGGGGATGAGCTATTTTGTCTTTAGAAGCGTTGCCTCCCCACTGGCGGGGATTGATGGTGCCATGCGCGAACTCTCAGCGGGTAATCTGGAAATCGCAGTGCCCTATACGGAGTACGGCAGCTCCATTGGACAGATGGCGAGATCGGTTGAGGAATTCAAGCAGAATGCCCATGAAACAAGACGGCTTCAGCAGGAAGCCGAAGAAAACCGCCTGGCGCGGATGAAGGAAGACGAGGAACGGCGCCAAAAAGAGGAAGCAGAAGAAGCTGCCCGCCGGCAAAGGGAAGCGGAGGCTGAAGAGCGAGCCCAGCAGGAACGGAAGAAGGCGCAGTTGGAACTTGCTGGCGTGTTCGAGGAAAGTGTTCTCGGCGTTATGCAGAATGTGGCTTCGGCTGCATCACAGCTTGAATCTCTTGCCGGACAAATGAATACAGCGGCAAGGACTACACAGCAGGAAGCATCGAATGCCTCTGTCGCCACAGGACAGGCGGGTGCCAGCGTGCAGACTGTCGCCGCTGCGGCCGAGGAGATGTCGACATCTATTGACGAAATTTCGCGTCAGGTGACATCCGCCTCTTCTATATCCACCAATGCGGTCGATACGGCCAGCAATGCGGAAAAGAGGGTTGAGGAGCTTGCAAACGCATCTCTTAAAATTGGTGAAATCGTCAAGTTGATTGATGATATTGCCGGTCAGACTAACCTGCTGGCGCTCAATGCCACGATAGAATCCGCGCGCGCTGGCGAGATGGGCAAAGGTTTTGCTGTGGTGGCTAACGAAGTAAAGTCCCTTGCCCAGCAAACCGCACAGGCGACCAGTGAGATTGCGGAGCAGATCAAGGAGATGCAGTCCATTACGACAGGCGCGGTTGAGGCAGTGCGCACCATCAACAAGACCATCAGTGAAATTAACGAGATTTCCACAAGTCTGGCCTCTACCATTGAGGAACAGTCCGCCACCACGCGAGAGATCAGCCGCAGCGCAGTCGAGGCGGCCACGGGAACGGAAGGTGCCGTTTCAAGCGTCACCAATGTGACGACAATGGCCAAGGATACCGGGGAGGCTGCCGATGGTGTCCTCGACGCCTCCAGCATGTTGTCGCAAAACGCAGAAGTGCTGCAAACCGAAGTAAACCGTTTTCTGGCAAGCATCCGCGAAGGATAGTGTCCAGAGCAGACCTTCATCAAATTCTCAGTAATCAAAACAGCCTTTCACCGGTTCATGTCGGTGAAAGGGCCTGCTGTTTAAACAGACAAGGAACAGGGGATGACCGTATATTCATTTACGGCAAAGATGTTTGCCCTTCATTCAATCTTTGGAGCGCTGGCTCTTTCCGGGATCGCACAGGCGGAAGAGGCGCAAAACATTTCCGACGCGCTGACCAAGGGTAAAGCCTATCTCGATTTGCGCTACCGCTATGAATTTGTGGACCAGGACGGTTTTGCCGAACATGCCAACGCGTCAACACTGCGGACCAGGCTCGGTTATCAAACCGGGACGTTCAAGGGAATTTCCGGACTGCTGGAGTTTGAGAATGTGACGGCAATCGCCAGTGGGAAATTTAACAACACGGTTAACGGCGAAAATTACTATCCGGTGGTGGCTGACCCGAAAAATACCGAGGTCAACCAGGTCTATCTGACGTACAAAGGGATAAACGGTTTTACCTTGACGGGTGGCCGGCAGGCCCTGAATCTGGATAACCAGCGTTTTGTCGGCACGGTGGGCTGGCGGCAGAATGACCAGGCCTTTGATGCCCTGCGTCTGGTCAACACGCCGGTGGCGGGTGTTACTCTTGCCTATACTTATGTCTGGAATGTGAACCGGATATTCGGCGAGGACCATCCCCTTGGCGACCTGGCGGCGGACAGTCATTTTTTCAATATCTCCTATGATGGCCTGCAGTTCGGGAAACTGACTGTTTACGACTACCTGCTCGGATTTGACAATGTAGCGGTTCAAGGCCTGAACAGTAACACGATCGGTGCGCGATTTGCCGGTTCGACCGGGCTCGGGGAGGCAACAAAACTGCACTACGCCCTCGAATATGCAAACCAGACGGATCGGGCCGGTAATCCCGGCGACTATTCTGCGCATTATTTTTTGGGTGAGGCCGGGGTTGGTTTCGACGGTCTAACGGTTAAGGCCGGCTACGAAGTTCTGGGAAGTGATAATGGCGTTACCGCCTTCCAGACGCCACTGGCGACCCTGCACAAGTTTAACGGCTGGGCTGATAAATTTCTCACTACGCCGGTTGCGGGCCTCAGGGATTTCTATCTCACGATCAACTATACGCTCATGGCGACAGAGACTATTGTTGATGGTTTGAAGCTGGCGGCAGTCTATCACAAGTTTGAGGCTGATTTCGGTGGTGCCAAATATGGGAGCGAGTTGGGTTTGTCCGCAAGCAAGAAGATATTCGATCATTATTCTCTGGGTCTCAAGTTTGCCCGCTATGACGCAGACAGCTATTCTGTGGATACGTCCAAATTCTGGCTGACGGTTGGGGCACGGTTCTAGACCTGGACAGGAGACGTGAATGATTACATTCCGACCCGCTCCTATACTGGGCTGGTATAATAAAAAGCTGAAAATCCCGGACTGTATGTAAATCTGATGAGTAATTTGGGGTGAGACTTATTTGAATTTTTGCTTCAGGTATCGTGATTGATCAGTATGCCATCCCGCAGTTGGAAGATGCGGTCAAACCTGTCGAAAATTTTTTCATCGTGTGTAACGGCAAGGATCGCGGCGTCTTGCTCAACTGCTACCTTGCGCAACAAATCCATCACTATTCCTGCTCGTTGGGAGTCAAGCGCTGCTGTAGGTTCATCTGCAAGAATGATCCGGGGCCGGTTTGCAAGGGCACGGGCAATGGCCACCCGTTGGGCCTCACCGCCGGATAGTTTGGCTGGCATTGCATTTCGCCGGTGCCCGACTTCCAGGTATTCCAGAAGCTCAATCGCTCGTTTTTTTGCGTCTGCGGCATCGAGCCCGGCCAGATCTAATACCACCGAAATGTTATCTGTACTGTTGAGGAAGGGGAGAAGGTTGTGAAACTGGAAAATAAAACCAATCTTTTCAAGGCGGAGCTTGCGCAGGTCAGATCGTAACCACTGGTCATCATACACAACTTCCCCGTCAAGGCACAGCCATCCCGCGCTGGGTTCTACAATACAGCCAATGACATTCAGTAGAGTAGTTTTGCCGGATCCGCTTGGTCCAAGTAATGCAACCACCTCGCCAGGATAGACCTCCAGGTTAATCTCGCGCAGAGCATCCACACGTGCTTCTCCTTCGCCAAAATGTTTGGAAACTTTCCGGACATGGACGAGCGGTGTTTTATTTTGAGTGTTTGTCATCACTAACTCCCCAAAGCGGTCGCCGGGTCAATTTTTAGTGCCAGTCGTACTCCAAGTGCACTTGAAATAATGCAAACAACAATCAATGCTGCTGCCAGCGCAAGGCCATCTTCAGGTTGGAGTACAACACGGCGCGGGAAATAGTCTTTGATGCTTGTGATCATTAGGGCGCCAAGGCCGAAGCCGATTATGCCCATTGCAAGAGCCTGTTGTAGTATAAGTCCGACTATGGTGCGGTCTGGTGCCCCAATCAGCTTGAGAGTAGCAATCTCTCGCAGCTTATCCATCGTCATCGTATACAGGATCAGGGCAATGATGACGGCTGAAACGACCATCAGTAAGGCTGTAAAAAGACCTATCTGTTTACGAGCTCGTTCAACTACGGATCGGGTCAGGATATGCTCCTGTTCAGCTTGAGTCATTGCTGCAAGATGTTTCCAGCGCCGGGTGGCCTTTGCCACAATATCTGGAGATGTATGTTTTGAGACGCGGGCAATAACAGCGTTGATTGTGTCTGTGTCGCCAGAACCCTTGCCTCGTGCGATCTCCCGACGCATAGCGGGTGGGCTCAACTCAAACTGTAGTTGCTGTGAATCTTTCAGTGTGGTGTAGACAACAGGATCGCCGCCAGTTGAAACTTGCCCCTCTGTCAGGCCGACAACGGTGAATGTGTCACGCCCCAGTTTTACCTGGTCTCCAGGTAACATGCCGGTTCTCTTGTCGGCAATAATCTCAAAATGGCTCTGGCCAATTGCCCGCCCAACGGAGATCCGGTTAGGCCCGCCTGGGCGTCCTGGTTCGTAACCGACGACATAAAGGCGTATTTTTTTTCCTTTGAAGAGCGTTTCAACGGATTGGTAGGTTATGCTTCCTGCAGACCTTACACCCTGCAGGCGGGCAATGGCTTCTCGCGTGTCACCTGGAATACGAGAGGCTTCGGCAAAAGGGCCTCGTGTGCCAGATTCAACGATCCAGACAGCGACATCAGGTGTGCGGACCAATGTTAAGGCATCTTCAACTAGTCCGCGATAAATCCCGATCATGGATAATACTGTGCCCAGAAGGAGGCTCAGTCCGAAACATGTCAGTAAAAAGCGTCCGAGATTATGGCGAATATCTCTATAGGCAAGATTCATGGTGATTTCCCGCCCCGCGGTTTTGCTGAGCGCCCTGCCTTTAATCCTGAACGAAGTTTGCTGACAACACTGGCGCCCTTCGGCAGTACATCAATAATTTCAAGACGGGAATCGAGCGTTCTATGTCCGAAAGCGACCTTACGATAGTGCAGTTTTCCATCTTCTATCATCCAGACAAAACCGTTGGTTCCGTTTAGGTGCTCGATAGCCGTTTCCGGCACTAAAATTGCTTGGTCTATTGTATTTGTTGTGACGTAAACTTCGGCTTGCTCTCCGAGATAGAAACTTTCCGGGCAGCGATCGCAAGCAATATAGACCCGACGCTCTTCATTAACCCGGTCACTCTCTATGTCAATGCGGGCGACATGACCTTCAAACACCTGTTGGGGCAGTGAACGCAGATGAATTTCTGCAGGTTGGCCAACACGCAGATTTCCTGCATTTGCTTCGTCTACATAAGCCAACGTCCAGACGGTTTCGGGGGCGACTAATGTGAAAAGCGCTTCTCCAGGTGTCATTACAGTTCCAAGCTCTTTATGGCGTTTCACTACAATTGCATCGTAGGGCGCTCTAAGCACATAATGACCGAGCAGAACCTGTTCATATTTGAATTGGGATTTTGCGTCTTTCACTGCTGCCCGCGCAACTTCAACAGCGCTGATCGCAACCGCCAGCTCCGCCGCGGCTACATCTTCTTCCGTCTGTGCTTCTTCAACGGTCTCAACTGATATGGTATTACGGGCGGCGAGGGCTTGTTTACGTTTGTTCGATTGTTTTTTCTGGGCAAGTACAGCGCGAGCCTTGCCCACGGCAGATTCCGCCATATTCAATGCGGCCTCTGCATTAAGAACTCCGGCTCCGGCCTTGGCAAGGCGGGACTCTTGGTCGGCGCTGTACAGACTTGCGAGAACGTCGTCTTTTTTCACTCTGTCACCATGATCCACGTTTAGTTCAATGAGTGCTGCCCCCACTTCGAAGCCGACATTTGATTGGACACGTGCTTCAACGGTGCCAAGTCCAAAGACTTTGACTGATATGTTTTCTGTCGGTTGGGTGACGTCGACCAACAGAGGGCGCATGAAAAAGACAAGATAAACAAAAATTCCGAATACGCCAATTACCAGCGGTATTAGAAGATAGCGGGGAATGCGATTTATCATTGGAGCTCCTCCTTGTCATTAACTGCCTTCGTGACAGAAAAACCTCTTAGCTGGATTTCGAGCAGGCGGGTACCTTCATGAATCAAGTCAAAGCTGCGATCACTGATTGACCATCTCATCGCAAGGCCCTGTACCAAGCCTATAAAAAGGAAGCCAAGATCATCCGGATCAAGGTCTTCACGAAACTCACCAGCCTGGATCGCTTGTTTCGCCAAGTTAGAGAGGATGTGGTGAAAACGTCCCATAAGAATAAAAAACGCTTTTTTCAGTCCTTTATTCTTGGTGTGTAGTTCACGGGAGAAAAGAATTGAGGGAATTGCCGGTGTGGATTGAATTAACCGTAACTGTGCGGTGATTGTTGTTCGTATCTGGTTTGTTGGGGTGCTGTCGGGGTTTTGAGCTTTTACCCAGCGCTTTTCCATCATTGCGCCCACACGTGTCGCCACTGCTTCCCATAAGTCCTGTTTCTTTGGGAAGTGCCGGAAAATTCCCGGTTGCGTAAGGCCTACAGCCTCTGCAATTTTCTCTGTTGTCAGTCGGTCTGGTCCAAGCTTGTCGGCAAGGCGAAGCGTGGCATCAATGATTTCGTCTTTTCGCCTATCGGCTGATTTCCTAATACGTGTCATTCTACATCCAGTTAGTTATTAATAACTAACTATAGACAAAAGAAACTTGTGTCAAATTTTCTGCCTCTTATAGAATTTTCCCGAAGATTTTTCATTGTCCCGGCTGCGAAACTCAGGGACCCTACCGAGAAACTGATCATACAATTAGGGGAACGGAGATAGGATAGTAGTTTGAGGTTGATGTCGGTAATGCCGACTACGGGCGCGAGTGGGACTTGTCCGCAAGCAAAAAGATAATCGATCGTCATTCATTCGGTCTTAAATTTGCCCATTATGATGCGGACAGCTATTCCGTGGACACGTCCAAACTCTGGCTAAAGGTTGGGGCACGGTTTTAATTTTCGGGAACGGCCCTGATGATCTTTCAGATTAATACCTGTTTGGCATTTTATAACTCTGATGCGGCATCCTTTGTCACAAGACTTTCCCGGGCCAGAGCTCTGATGAGGTCCGAGCGCGTGACGATACCGACGATACGAGTATGCTTCAGCACGGGAACAGCATCCACGTCTCCGTCGGCCATCCAATGTAAAAGAGCCGCGATTGGGGTCGCCACCTCTGCTCGGGGAATGTCAATGTCCATGACGTCTGCGGCATGAACAGGTTTGTCCCAGCCGGAACCCAGCAAGCGTTTTATCACGGGAGCAACGCTTAGATTCAGGTGACGATTATTGGTGCCTACAAAGCTGATCAGATTAATCTGATAAATCACGCCAAGAAAATGACCGTCATCAATCACAACGGGAAGGGAGGCAAAGCGGTGGTGCTTGAATAAATCAGCGATATCCGCCACGGGTGTCTCCGGCCTGACGGTTATAAGGTTGCGTGACATGACATCCCCTGCCGTTGTCGGGCTGATCCTGTGCGTTGACGCCTGCAGTTCCGCGGCGCCAATCAGGCGGGCCAGGTCCTCGACGCCCAGGTTTAGTGACTGGCGGTATCTCTCCAGAATTTCAGTCAACTCCTCTTCCGTGAGGTCCAGGCGTTCTGTTGGTTCAGGGTCCAGGGTGCCATGTTTGTTTGGCTCGTCAAATTGCCGAAATGGATAGCGGCGCCCGGTCAGTCTGGCATAGAGGGTTGCCAACAGAACCAATATTGCAGAACCTGTTGCGACAGGGGTGATGGCAAACATGAAACCCAATTCACTCACGGCATCCGGATTCATTGCGACAGTCATGGCGACTGCCCCGGCGGGAGGATGCACCGCGCGACACAGGATAGTAACAACCATAGCAAGGCCGACGGCCAAGGCTATACGCAGCGTAGGGTCCGGAACATACATGCACACAGTCACACTCACCAGGGCCGCGACAGTATTCCCGACGATGGCTGGCCAGGGTTGGGCGAGCGGGCTGTTGGGTACCGCAAACAAAAGAACGGCGCTCGCCCCGAACGGCGCAATCAGATAAAAGCCGGGTGCCAGGTCAAAGAAGCCCGAAAGGGCGAGAAGTCCGGTGATGCCCAGTCCAATAAAAACGCCTGCGCCTGCACGAACAGCTTCGCCGGATGAGGACCAGGCGACCGCCGGACCGATCGCGCGTAATCTGGACAACATGATCAGCGGCACAGGAGGACTAGTGGCAAAAATTTCGTGGGTTGCGGGCAATGTAGGTACTGTATCTGACGTGCGAACTGCATAACAAATCCTTTCTCTAAATAATATGTATTTACAATACACATTATGTTCTGACCAGAAGAAAAGAATGAATCTTCTGGTCAGGTAACCGCTGTCCAAATTCGCTGATCTTAATGAAGCGGGGGAGTCGTTTGCAGGTGTTCGGCCAACTATTCAGGATTCTATATCAAAACCGGAGCTCACTGCGTCCGCCAACGTGTATTTGTTCATCGTGTCCGTAAAGCTCTTTGTAGACTCGAACAGATAATGTTTGAGATTGCAGGTTCCTGAAATATTGCACGTGTTTGTCTCGGGATTAAAGCATTCAACTACAGTCATATTCGGTTCAAGCTGGGTGATCAGGTCGCCCAGGCGCAGCTTTTCTGTGCCGTTGACAATCTGTATGCCGCCGCCTTTTCCTTTTAAGGTCTTGATGTAGCCCAGTTGGGACAGGCGGTGAACGACCTTCACCAGGTGATTACGCGAGATCCCATAGTGTTCCGATATTTCCTTGACGCTCGACATCTCTTCCGGACAGGCCGCAAGATACATAAGGGTGCGCAGGCCATAATCTGTGAATGAAGTTAAGTGCATGTTTTTTACATTAAAACAGAGTTGCAATTGTGCCAAGTCAATCATAATATGTATTTAAAATACATATTATATAAAGGATTTATTTTAATGCTTAGTCAGAATACCATTGATGTCGTCAAGTCTACCGCTCCGATATTGCAGGAGCATGGGGAAACCCTGACCCGGCATTTCTATCAGCGCATGTTCTCTCATAACCCGGAAGTTGCGCCTTATTTTAATCAGGCCAATCAGGCGGAAGGCACGCAGCAACGTGCGCTGGCAGGTGCGGTATGCGCCTATGCAGCAAATATTGATAATCTGGAAGTTCTGGGCGGTGCGGTTGAGTTGATCGCCCAGAAACATGCCTCCCTTATGATCAAACCGGAGCATTATCCGATTGTGGGAGAAAACCTTCTGGCGTCAATCCGCGAAGTCCTGGGCGAAGGCGCAACAGACGAGGTCATAAATGCCTGGGCAGAAGCATATGGGTTTCTCGCCGAAATTCTCATCGGCCGGGAAACGCAGATCTATGACAGTAACTCGGATAAAGAAGGCGGCTGGGACGGTTTTAGAAACTTCCGGGTGGAGAAGAAAGAAGCTGAAAGTAGTAATATCACATCCTTTTATCTGAAGCCTGAAGATAATGGCGCCCTGCCGGTTTATCTGCCGGGGCAGTATATTACCCTGCGCTTGGCGACTGCCGATGGATCGACGACAATGCGAAATTTCAGCCTGTCTGACAAACCCGGCCAGGATTATTTACGGATCAGTGTGAAACGGGAAGCGGCGCCTCATGCCGGCGCGGCCGATGGGTACGTGTCTAATAAGCTTCATGATGAGATCGAAGTGGGAGGCGTCCTGGAGGTTGGGCCGCCCTGTGGCGAGTTTTTCCTGAACCTCAAGGATCGTCATGAACGCCCGCTGGTTCTGCTGGCGGCAGGTGTCGGTATTACGCCACTCCTCAGTATCCTGACGTCAGCCATTGACTCGATGCCGGACCGTGAGATCATTTTTATCCATGGATGTCTTAATGAAGAAGTGCAGGCGTTCAAAAAGACGATTGACGAGCTGGCAGAAAGTCATTCCAATCTGAAAATCCATTATCGATATAGCGATCAGGCAAAAGAGGGCGTAGATCGCAGCGGCAATTGTTCAACAGGCCTTGTTGATGCCGAACTGATTGAATCTTTTCTGCCCGACCGCCATGCGGATTACTATTTTTGCGGCCCCAAGCCGTTTATGATCAACATTTATCATGACCTGCTCAAATGGGGCCTGCCCGGCACCCAGGTTCATTTCGAGTTTTTCGGCCCACGTGAAGAGTTGCAGAAAGCGGATTAATCAGGAGCCAGTGTTTCCCCGGCAGATACCGTACGGGATGGGGTTTCCATCCCGTGAACCTGCCAAAAATTGGAATGCTGTTAATCCGGTATGTATCTGCTGAAGCAGGTCGAGTGGAACCCTTCTTCCCTGAGAATGGCTTCACTGAAGGGGAGAAGGTCGGAGGAGGTAACAGATTTCTTACAGATGGGAGCTTTTTTTCAGCCTGGGGTTTTGACCGTTCTTTCTGGAGGCGGGACTTTTGGGTCTCTGCTTCGTGCCGGTCTGGCTGATGTCATTCTTTTTCTGGTCGGAAGCCCTTTCTAAAAACATCACGCTTGACTGGCATTTGCATGAAATGATGTTCGGTTATGTCGGGGCTGTGGTAGCAGGTTTCTTCCTGATTTTCCTATGTTTCGATAGTTCGTAGAAGAAGCGGATTATTTAAATTTTGCCTTAACAGAATTTTCAATCGATCTCGTGGAAGTTAGTTAACGTCTTGGGGAAAGATAGGGGGCGTTTGAATCCGGCCCAGCCGGTTTCGTGACGGATTGGCTGGCGGGTGGCGTATCTCCAGGCATCGGGAAGGCACGCACACACCGACAAGTCAGCTTGATTCCGGTTTATCGCTTATTCTGATTTCCAAAAGCAGGGGCGGTGTCAATTCCAAACGCACTGTTGAGTGCTGTGCGAGCGCCTTGTCCTGGTGGTTACCCGAGTTTCTGCTTTTTGCAAAAATCCAGGTTATATTTTGGAACTCCAAATTGGTCTCCCGGATTGAGCTATTTCAAGCAGCAAGTCGGAGAAAATCTGAGTATGGATTCAATTCAAATCCTGCCCTAGCAACCAACTTAAACTCCAAATCATTCGGAGGGGCGTCTTGTCTTGGAATTTTAAGGGTTAGACTCCTCTAAAATCCCGTGATATGCCGTGATGAAAGTTTTAAAAAGTGCGCAAATAAAGCGCACTTTTTTATTTTAACATACTGAGTAATATAGATTTATCGGTGCCGTTGGGCGGCACCAATATCCTCTCCCAGACATTCCCAAACCTTTTTAACCTACGGAAAACCGCAGTTTTCTGCGATTGACCCTCTTCCGTTTTTCCCTCATTTTCGATCTTATCTGAAAAAACGCACAAATCGCGCAAAGTGGAAAGTGTCAAGAAGCGGTGATCTCTCTCTGGGAAATTGTCCATCTTAACAAACTTTGTCGTCATCCGATTGCAGATATTTTTCTATAAGATCTCACACCCGAGAATTTTAAGAACTGGATGTCGGATCAGAGTGATTTGGTGCCTTCATCTATTCTCCGAAAACTTCAGGTCCTGTCTGGAGTGCTTGAATGTGCGATGGATGGGTGGACAGACGATTTGCAAAAGGAGAGTGTGTTATGGGTGCGCAGAGAAATAAGCCCTATTGCTTTTCCGGATATAATACAGTTTACACTAGGATTTCCGAAAAAAAGTCTGGCAAAATTATTCACCGGATCCTGAGAAAGACTGCCGAAAATGAGTTCGGCAACCTGGGCGATACTTCAACGCTTGCAGATCCGCCAATTGTTGATAATCTGGTTGGAAATCGGCAGAACAAATAGGATAAAGGCGATAATGAAAATGTTGCCAACTGTGCTTATTGCAGATGACCACCCATTGTTCAGGGACGCCCTGAAACAGGCAATCAAGCCTGTTTTGCCAGAACATCAGACGGTTGGGGTTGGCAATCTTGCGGAAGCGCGTGAACGGATGAAGCAGGGAGACATTTCTCTCCTGCTTCTCGACTTGCATATGTCAGACAGTCACGGTTTTGTCGGCCTGATAGAATTCCGCCAGGAATTCCCCTCTGTGCCGATCGTCGTCGTCTCCGCAAGCGAGGATCCGGAAATTATCATCCGTGCCATAGAATTCGGCGCCTCCGGCTTTATTCCCAAATCTTCTTCCCTGGACCAGATGTCCGGCGCCATCGACGCCATCATGCAGGGCGACATCTGGACGCCGGATCACATTGATCTCGACAACGTTATTCTGGACAAGGAGCAGTCTGAAACCAACCAGAAACTCAAACAACTCACTGGCGCGCAACTCAAGGTGCTGCATGCTGTCGTCCGCGGCCTGCTGAACAAACAGATTGCTCACGAGCTCGGTATAACAGAGGCGACCGTAAAGGCACATCTTACGGCGATTTTTCGCAAACTGGATGTGATCAACCGAACCCAGGCGGTGATGGTTGCACGGGGACTGGATATCGAAAAGGCCCTCCTTGACGTTGACTAGGCTGGGTGTGCCTACCGCCAGACCTCTCCGTAATTTCACCCCTTCAGACTGTTTTGCAACAGAGCCCGCAATGCGGCCGGCGCCACAGGTTTCGAGAGAACCGGCAGGTCAGTCGCCAGTGTCTTCAGAGCACTTTCCTGGCGTTCCGCTGTCACAATAATGGCCGGCGGCTGTTCCCCCCAGATGGCACACAGATGATCAAACAGCGCCGGACCGGTATCTCCTTCATCCAGCTGCCAGTCCAGCAAGACAATATCCGGCAAACGTTCTGAGTCCTGCCAAAAGCTCTCTGCTTCCTGACGATTGGCTGCAAGCAGCACATTCGCCCCCCATCTTTCCAGCAATATTTTCAGGGCGTCCAGTATGGCCTTGTCGTTATCAACACAGAGGATAAGGCGGTCCAGAAGAAAGCGCTGTTTAGGACGACTGGATCCGGGCTTCACCGTGATCTCCCCTTCACCTGCCATCGGCAGTGTAAGGGCAAAACAACTTCCCGTGCCGACAGTTGACGAGACTTCGATCCGGTGTCCCAGGATCTTGACAATACGGTCACAAATGGCAAGTCCCAGCCCAAGTCCCGCTTCCGCGCCGGGAATATCTTTTAGCCGCTCGAATTCATTAAAGATACTGTCTATTTTATCCCCGGGAATACCGATCCCCGTGTCATAGACGTATACCGTAATCTCTTCACCCTTCCTGCGACAGCCAACCAATATACGGCCCGTGCTTGTGTAGCGGACCGCATTTGAAATCAGGTTTTGCAGGACAGAGAACAACAGCCCCTTGTCGCTTTCCACATAGGCCCCGGTCGGAACATAGTGAATGTTGATATTCTTCTGTCCGGCAATGATAGAGAAATCACTAACCAGGTCATCAAGAATATCATGAAGGGCAAACCGACTGACATTTGGTCGCATACCACCGGCATCCAGCTTGGAAATATCCAGCAACGCCCGTATCAACTGGTCCGCCGATTGGATGGAACTGTCCAGCTTGCGGGCAATATCAAGGGCATCGGGTAACTGATCGCGGACATCTTCTTTCAACGCATGGGCGAAGAGGCGGGCCGCATTCAACGGCTGCAACAGGTCGTGACTGGCGGCAGCGAGGAATTTGGTCTTCGACTGTGTGGCGGCTTCCGCCAGTTGCTTGGCCTTGACGAGTTCCACATTCACCCGGCTGAGTTCGCTGGTTCGCTCGACAACTCTTTGTTCGAGGGTAATATTTGTTTTCTGCAGGGCCTGCTCGGCCTGGAAACGGGCGGAAATATCCTGATAGAGCACGAAGTAGCCGGTGACAGAACCGTTCTGGAACTGGGGAACGTAATTGACCTGGAACTGGACGGCATTGTGCCGGCGATCAAGCAATTCCAGATCGAAATTGACACTTTCCCCGGACATTGTCTGCATGATATAGGGAAGCCTGTATTCGAAATCCCGCTCTGCCAGAAATTCATTGATGTGGCATCCGATAATTGCGTCCTTACGGTCTCCACCATACCACTCAAGATACGCTTTGTTTGCGAACTTCAGGATGAGATTCCTGTCGATAAAGGCGATCAGGGCCGGAACGTTGTCCGTATAAAAACGGATGCTTCGTTCACTGTCTTTCAGCGCCTGTTCAATTCTCTTGCTTTCGGTAATATCCGTAAAACTGGTTACATAGTTCCCGAACGGCATGGGACGGCCCTCGATTTTGATGACACGGCCGTCTTTATGGGTATGCTCGTAATTGTGATGACGGCGTAACTTAAGGTGTTCGATACGCCTGCGGATAAACCGGGCAACATCCATGTCATTACCAACGCCATTTTCGGCATTGAAACGCAATACCTCCTCTATCGGCATACCCGGCCTGATAAAGTTCTTCGGGAATTCGAACATTTCAATATAACGTATGTTCCAGGCCACCAGTTCAAGATTCTTGTTCACCACCGACACCCCCTGTATCAGGTTATCCAGCGTCGATTGCAGCAGTTCCTGAGTAAATTCCAGTTTCTGGTGAGTTTCATCCAGAACCGTGGCAATATCCTCGATTCCCAGATTTCCTTTGGTCAGGGCGAACCCCACTATAATTCTTGCCGAGGCCGCGCCAATAACACGGGCGACCTGTTTTTCCGCAAAACGCGCCAGATCTGCATCTACAGGATTATGATCGTACAGGGGCTGGCCGTTCAGGGTCTCGTAGGCCGCAAAGGCCTCTGCCGTTTTTTCCCGTCCCAGTGACCGTTCAATTAAAACCCTGAGGTCGGCAATGGTGGCCTGGCTTTTCATTGTGCCTGTCAGGCTGTATCCGCTGCTGCCGCCAACAAAACTACTGGCCTGCACCCGGTCGACAATACGCGGTTCCGCATTAAACGAGCCGAGAATATAAAGCAGCAGGTTTCCGCCGACGCTCCAGATCATGCCATGAGTCAAATGGTCATATCCCGCAAGTCCTAGGAAGGCCTGCGGATCCAGAAGTGGGGCAGACTCACGAATGAGCTGAACGACATTTTCCCCAAAGTAGGCCGGCATGATCAGGGTATAAATCCACATCACCAGACCGTAGGTCAGCCCGAGCATAACCCCGTTCCGATGCCCCCTTTGCCAGTACAGGCCGCCGATCAGGGCAGGAATAAACTGCATGGCGGCCGCAAAAGACAGAATTCCGAAGCTGGCTAGCGTATCTCCGTCCCTGACGCCGCTGGCATAGGTGCTGGCCATCAGCATCAGCAGCAAAATCACCAGGCGGCGGACAAACAGATGGCGCCGCCCGATGATCTTGCTGGCCAGTGGGCGCAAATGTTTGTTGCTCAGCAGAAGTGATATGAGCAGGTCGTTAGTGATCATGGTGCTGAGTGCTACTGCGGAGACGATGACCAGACCCATGGCTGCGGAAAAGCCGCCCAGGAATATGATCAGAGCCAGTAGGTTCTGGTCATTGCCCAAGGGCAGGGTCAGGACATAAAGGTCGGGATTGTCCCCTGCCGCGGGACTGTTGAGCCCGGCCAGGGCGATGGGAATGGCCACCACGGAAACGATAATCATAGAGGTCAACAGAACAAAACGGCCGATCCCCAGATTTTGTTCCCCTTGGTGTTCCACGACCATAATATGAAACTGCCGGGGCAGACACAGGATTGCTCCCATGGAAATCAGGGTCAGAGTGACAAACCGTTCTATGTTGACAGGCTGCATTAAGGGCGAGCTTTTCGCCTGGAAATGGGCCAAAAACTCATTAGGTTCAAACAGGCTGTAGGCATAGACGCCAACAAGGATCAGGGCAAAGATCTTAAAGGCGCTTTCAAAGGCGATGGCCAGGACCATGCCGCGGTTATGCTCCGTCACATCAACATGCCGCGTCCCGAACAGGATCGCAAAAGCTCCCAGGATCAGCGCGATAACCGGCGTTGTCTGGCTGTCGGACAAATTGTTGAAACCGGCATTGTCCAGCACGATGCTGATGGACATGGTCACAGATTTAAGCTGCAGGGCGATATAAGGCAGCGTGCCCAGCAGGGCAATGAAGGTAACCAAGGCCGCCAGTTGGGTACTCTTCCCGTAGCGGGCAGAAAGAAAATCAGCAATGGAGGTGGAATGATTGGCTTTTCCCTGCTCGACCATCTTCCGGATGATCTTGAAACCGAACATCAGAATAAGGGCAGGCCCCAGATAAATGGGCAAATATTCCCAGCCAGACCGGATGGTATTGCCAACTGCCCCGTAGTAGGACCAGCTTGTGAAATAAATACCGAGGGAAAGACCATATAGGATGTGACGGTATTTTCGGGTAAAACCATCTGCCCGCTTCTGATCGCCGAACCAGGCAATCAGGAACAGTATTACTACATATATTAGAGCACTGATGATCATGACAGACGCCGTCACATTGTCCCCCGTCTAATGCCATCTCTATATTATATTTTAAAATGTTATGTTTATGATTGTACGATCAATTACAGCGATCGCCTAATATAAATGCCACCAGGCCCTATTGGGCCTGGCAGCTTGAAATCGAAGACTGTTCCAATCAGTGGGTGTGCGCTTCTCCGGCGTCGCCCGGTACCCGGATATGTTCCACCAGTTCCTGCACGTGCTGCGGCGGTGCGGCGGTGATCCGGGCAACGACGGTCGCCACAATGAAATTGATCACCATACCAATGGTTCCGATCCCTTCGGGCGAGACACCGAACAGCCAGTTGTCTTTCGTATTCATCTCCGGAGAGATGAATTTGAAGTAGACAATATAGAGGAAGGTAAAGGCCAGACCGGAAAGCATGCCGGCAATGGCGCCTTCCTTGTTCATCCGGGAAGAGAAAATCCCCATCAGAATCGCCGGGAACAGGCTGGCAGCAGCGAGTCCGAAGGCAAAGGCCACGACCTGGGCGACGAAGCCGGGCGGATTGATGCCCAGATAACCGGCGACACCGATGGCACAGGCTGCCGCAATACGGGCGTACATCAGTTCCTGCTTGTCGGTGATGTCCGGCTTGAAAGTTTTCTTCAACAGGTCGTGACTGACTGCGGCGGAAATCACCAGCAGCAAACCTGCGGCCGTTGACAGCGCTGCCGCCAGACTTCCGGCCGCGACAAGAGCAATCACCCAGTTGGGCAGATTGGCGATTTCAGGATTGGCCAGCACCATAATGTCCTGATCCACATAGACTTCGTTCTCAGATGGGGTCGCTTCGTTGGTGACCATTCTTTCGCCATTTGCACCGCGTGCATTGCCTTCATACGTGGGTTTGCCCTTGAAGGGGGCACCGGCACGATACTGGATGGTACTGTCGCCGTTCTTGTCCTTCCAGCCGATCAGGCCGAGGGATTCCCAGTTTTTGAACCAGGCTGGAGTTTGCACATATTCGGTTTCATTCACTTCGTTGATGAAATTGATTCGGGCAAAGGCACCAATGGCCGGCGCTGTGGTATAAAGGATTGCAATAAAGACAAGCGCCCAGCCGGCAGACTTCCTTGCGTCAGACACTTTGGGCACGGTAAAGAAGCGGACAATCACATGGGGAAGTCCGGCTGTCCCGACCATCAGGGCCGCAGTGATGGCAAAGACATCAATGGTGGATTTGGTGCCGGCAGTATAGGCATTAAACCCAAGATCCGTCAGGACCGCATCCAGTTTGCCGAGAACGGTCATACCGGATCCATCCGCCAGTTCAGATCCCAGACCGAACTGCGGAATGGGGTTGCCTGTGATCAGCATGGAGATGAAGATTGCCGGAACCGTATAGGCAAAAATTAGCACACAATATTGTGCCACCTGAGTATAAGTGATGCCCTTCATGCCACCGAGAACCGCATACATGAAGACGATGGCCATGCCGATGATCACACCCAGGTTAATGTCCACTTCCAGGAAGCGGGAAAAGACGATCCCCACGCCGCGCATCTGACCGGCCACATAGGTGAAGCTGATAAAAATCAGACAGACAACAGCGACCAGCCGGGCAGCATCGGAATAATAGCGATCACCGATAAAGTCCGGCACCGTGAATTTTCCGAATTTGCGCAGGTAAGGTGCGAGCAGAAGCGCCAACAATACATAACCACCGGTCCAGCCCATCAGATAGACTGAGCCGTCATAACCGAGGAAGGCAATCAGGCCTGCCATAGAAATGAAGGACGCGGCACTCATCCAGTCGGCAGCGGTCGCCATGCCGTTTACTATGGGGTGCACGCCCCCGCCAGCGACATAGAATTCCTTTGTGGATCCCACTCGGGACCAGATAGCGATGCCGATATAAAGGGCGAAGGACAGCCCGACAAAAACATAAGTTAAGGTTTGTAAGTCCATTTTTCGTCTCCCCTATTTATCCACACCATATTTTTCATCGAGTGTTTTCATTTTTTTCATGTAGATAAATATCAGCGCGACGAAAACATAAATTGAACCCTGTTGGGCAAACCAGAATCCCAGCTTGAAGCCAAAGAATTGAATATTGTTGAGGGCATCCACAAACAGGATGCCTGCTCCAAAGGAGACAAAAAACCAGACGACAAGAAGTTTGAGAAGAAGACTGATATTGGCTTTCCAATAGCCTGCCGGATCTCTTTGTATTTCTGCGGCCCCGGTGCCCGCATTTTCTGGTGGGGTCATGCTATATCCTCCCTATTAGTACATTAGACACGGTAGTCTAACAAGGAAGGTCAGGGGGCTGATAGGCGACTTTAGTCGTAGATGTCGGTAAGCGCTGAAAGCTTAGTATCCGGGGTTAAGATCGCCCAGCGTGGCGCCCTCTCCCATGTAGGAGACCTGGGCCAGAAAAAGTTCGGCACAGGCCAGGGCATCAATGGCGGCATGATGTGCCTTATAGGATGGAAGACCGTAGTCTTCCCGAAGTTTCCACAATCTCAGGTCACCGCTTTTTATGGGTTTATCCGCTCTTTTCAGCTTGCGTAGCTCAATCTGTAGTGTATCGATGGACTGGCAGAAAAGGTCCAGCTGAAAAATTTTCCGGCAGGCGTCATTCAGGAAATGTCGCTCGATATCGCATTTGTGCGCCAGCAACACACGACCTTTCAGTGCGCGGAGAATCTTTCGGAGCGCCAGTTCCGGAGGCAGCCCTTCCTGTGCCACTTCATCATCGGTTATCTGGTGAATAACGGCACTCTCACCGGGTACGGCCATACCCGGTCGGATCAGAAAATGTTCCATGGTGGACATTTCAACCTGCAGGTTCCTGATCACCACCAGTCCGAAACTCAAAAGCTGGTCTTGGCTGACATTAAGGCCGGTGGTTTCAAAATCAAGAGCAAGGAACTCGATGTCTTTCAGGGGCGTATTTTCTCGGACAGTTGGCGCTTCCAGGAATTCCCTGAGTTCGGGATCCTGACTATTCCTGAGGGCCCGCCGTCGGCGAAACTGATATAGCCAGCGTCGCAACATCAATAGATTCCGCCGCCATAGTCCCGGGACAAACGCTCCTGCGCCCTGCGGACTATTTCGAAAGCATCGCGCAGATGTTCCCGCTCCAGGGTAGACAGTTCATCCGGGTCCACATAGTTGTCTGCCTTGTCGCCGCGCTGGATCTGACGGGCCTGGTGCCGGAAACGGACTTCGGCAATAAACTCATAGGCATCGTGCAGGTTGTCCGCATCTTCCGGTGCCAGGATTTTCATTTCCTTCAGCCGGGCCAGCCGTTCCAGCGTGTTCACCGCCTCAATCCCGTGAGCCAGGGCATGGGTGCGGGTGATATCCTGGATCGGCACAACCCCCTGTTTCTTGATATCAAACCGGTCCGCATGTTCCTTGTTGCGCAACAGGATAAAGCGCCGGAAGAATCCCAGCGGCACGTGGGACTGGCGGGCGTTTTCTGTGAGGTGCGCCAGGAAAATATGGCTCTTGACCGCTTTTTCGGTGATATGTGCCTTCAGCTTGTCTACCAGGGAAAGGTCACCATAAATGCCGCGCAGGTCGAAAAATATGGTGGCATGCATGACGGCCTTGGGATCCGGTTCGCTGAACCACTTGTCAAAAGTCTTTTTCCAGTCCGACAGAGGGATGCGCAACTGGTCGTTACTGGCCATAATATTGCCGCCGCAAAAGACATAACCGGCCGCGTCGAGATCCTCGCACATTCTCTCGGCAAGTTTTTTAAAATAATCGCCGTGCTCTCTTTCTATATAGTCATCGGACAGCACGAAACCGTTATCCTGATCCGACAGCGCGGTCTGGTCGCAGCGGGCCAGAGATCCGAAGGCCAAAAGGGCATAGGGCACCGGCGGCGGCCCCAGTTCCTGTTCCGCCAGCATCAGAAGTTTTTTGTGGGCGGCCTCACCGATGGAGGACACCACGTGGCCTGTCATATCGGCGCTGACCCCGGTTTTCATCAGGCTGAGAACGATTTCCGGCACCGACTGCACCGTCTCGATCACCGTTTTGACATTTTCCGCACTTTCGATCCGGGCCGCATTATAGACGGCGTTGGAAGAGAGACGGTTGAGAATATCGCTGGCGCTGACCAGCCCGCGCACCTTGCCTTCCTCGTCTACCACCGGCACATGGTGGAAATTATGCTGCATCATGGCCAGCAGCGCCCGGATGGCCGGCGTTTCCGGCGGCAGGGTGAGAGGGCCCGGCGTCATCACATTGCCGACCTGGTCCCGGATGTCGTGACCTTTGGCCACAACCCGCCGCCTCAGATCCTTGTCGGTAAAGATTCCCCGTAATTGTTCTGACTCCGTAACAAGGACGGTAGACACATGTCTGCCGCTCATGATCAGCGCCGCTTCCTGGATGGAGGTTTCCGGCGAAACACATATGGGTTCGTGTTTGATCAGCGCTTCAAGATTCAGGCCCAGGAACTGGATTTCCCCGTCGGTCAATTGTCCCTGCAGACCCCGGCGTTGACTTTCCTGCAGGGCATGACGCAGCCTGTCTGTTTCGTTGGTGGCAAAAAACTGCATAAAGGACTTGTGCTCGCCGAGAAGGGTCTTGAATTCCTCCTCGGGCAGGGCATAAAGCAGGCTGTCCTCAATGGCGGTGACACCGTTCCGGATGACCCCGTCCCGGAACAGGGAGGGATAGCCGAAAAAATTCCCTTCCCCCAGTCGGGCGGTAAAATTAATCCCGCCTTCATGAAGCTCGACGGCGCCCTTGCGGATCATAAAGAGGTTGGTGTTTTTCTGCCCGGGCGTCAGCACCGTGCTGCCCCGGCGCGCATAGGAGATATTTATTTTCCGGGCGACGGCGGACAAGGCTTCCGACGTCATCGCTTTAAAGGGATGATGTTCCGCGAGGAAATTTACAATATCTGTCAGCTCTGCGGTCATGAGGGATCCCGTCCTTGATTCTTTTCCCAAGTATGACCCGGACTCTTTCCGGGGCAATTAGACTTTTAGAGAAGAAGTATACATCAATCACATTCCAAGGGAACTCGACATGTTATGTGAGGCCGCCCAGCACAATGCGGATTTCTTTGACAGAAGAGGGCTTTCGAGTAGCCCGCCGGATGTCCTTGACCATCTTTTCTGACGTTGTACCACTCGTCCTGTTCCTGGGCCATCTGTATCCCTTTTGAGGATTACGATGAACCAGAAAACCTCTCCATATGTAAATAACCTATTTTGTCCCATGCGATTTGACGGGAAAAACTTTTACTAGGATCAGTTACGCTAATACTCCCAAGGGAGTATTTATTTGATCACCAAACATTGAATAATAGATGAGGAAGTGTCGGGAAAAATGCAATCCGGCTTGTTTTAGAAAATGATCATGATGAGAATGTTGAATTATGGAAAAGAAAAAGAATTTAATTATACCTTTATTGGCGACCAAGTTGCTAAAAAGATTTGGTTATCAAGAAAGCGTTCGTCATTGCATCGAGAATAAATGGTTTTCCACACTTGAAGAACTCAAATTACTTCATTCTTCAAGGGGGCGACTAGACTTTAAAGTCAAGGACAGAAAAATATGAAGAGTTACTCAAAGGGGGGGGGGAGGAACCGCCCCAGTATTGCCGGAGGCGAATTTGTTTAAGTTAAGCTGCTCTGTTCTTTTCGTCCAGCATGATGTAGTAATTTTTCTCGGCCTCGGCAGGTGGAATATTGCCGATGGGCTCCAGCCGCCGCCTATGATTAAACCAGTCGATCCATTCGAGGGTGGCGAACTCGACAGCTTCAAATGACCGCCACAACCCTTTGCTACTTCTTAATGATGCTACCGTTATCCTGTTTCTGGATAGTCAAGAAAAACAAGTTGTTGAAGCTTTGATAATCAATACTCTTCATTATATAAATTAAAATAATATTCTATATTATTAACATTAATTTGACAAATATCGGAATCTGAAGCCACACTAAAACGCCTTAAATGCATAAGGCCTAAAATAACCTTTTTGAAGTTGGTAAAGGGTTAAGTTGTGAAAAATAAGCGGAGGAGACGTAATGACATCTCATTGTAAAAGTAAATTACTGACTACAAGTGGTCTCGCAGGCATTCTTTTGACCTGTTGTCTTGTGGCAGAAACGGGCCTTGCACAGGAAGCGGAAAATGAAGTTCTTGAGCTTGAAGAAGTGGTTGTAACGGCTCAGTTCAGGAAGCAGTCCATCAAGGATGTACCGATTGCCATGTCGGCCTATGACGCTGAATTTATGCGTGCGGCGGATATGGAGGATATGTGGGATGTTCTTGATCTGACACCTGGTTTTGCGGGTGGTGGTACAGGTGGTTCCTGGCTTAATACGATTTCTGTACGTGGCATCAGAACCAATGACTTTGGTGTTGGCGGTGATACCTCTGTTGGTGTTTTCAAGGACGGTGTTTATCAGGGCCGTACCGGTGCAGCGGTCACCAACTTCTATGATATGGAACGGTCCGAGGCCCTGCGTGGACCTCAAGGGTTCCTTTATGGCCGGAATACCATTTCCGGTGCGATCAATACAATCACAAACAAACCCAACCCGGAAGGTATTGAAGCATTTGGCCAGATCACCTTGGGTGAACGTAATCTGCATGAAGTGGAAGCGATGCTGAATGTGCCGCTCGCTGAAGGCTGGGCCGCGCGTGCTGCCGCATATTCCGTTTCGGAAGACGGTTATATCACGAATGTTGCTGATCCGGACGGACGCAAACTGGGTAAATATAGAAGTCGCTCTGCGCGTTTTTCTATAGGTTACGAGGGCGAGTCTGTAGAAGGCAGAGTGATTGCGGAATATGAGCGTCGGAATGGAGACGGTGTAGTTTACCGCAGTACCGACCTTGATAATGTTCTTACAGACCTCGGTTTTTCCGAGACCGAAGGCGGTCGTGAAGTAAGTACGGATTTCCCCGGACATGATGACGCGCGCATTTTTACGCTGACGGGTCTTGTTGACTGGGATCTGGGAGATGTCATTATTTCTTCCGTTACGGGATATCGTTGGCATGACTGGGATTATTCCGAAGATGATGATGGGTCCAGTGATGAGTTTTACCACTGGTTGCAGAATCAGGAAGTTGAAAACTTCTCCCAGGATATTCGGGTTGCCTCAAATACTGACGGAAAGCTGACCTGGCTGGTTGGTGTCTCGGGTTATGTTGAAAAAATTAAGGCCGGAATGGGCAACCAGTCCAATGAAGATACGGTTTGTCTTGCTTATTACGGTCTGGATTGTGTCGACACCTATGGGACATTTAACTATCATCCGGATGGATTGCTTGAACTCGTCGATATCGAAGGAACTTACCGGGGTATAGGCGTTTCTGCCAACGCGACATACGCGTTGACTGAAAAGCTCGAGATAGATGCCGGGGTACGTTACAGTTATGACGAAAAAGACTTCAGTATTGGCGCTCGTCCGGTGGAGAGTGAGATCGGACCATTCCTGGCTTTGGGGTACTTTAGCGATGGCATGGTCAATGACAAAAAATCCTGGGATGATTTCGCGCCACGTGTTGCCTTGCGCTACACTTTATCAGATGATCTGACTTTGTGGGGCAGTGTCACACGAGGTTATAAAGCGGGTGGCTTCAGCAGTTTCAGTATGGATTTACCATCGCCTGAATCGCTCGGTTTGGATCCTTGTCCTTGGGGAATTTACTGTGTGTTGAATGCGGATGGATCTGTTCCCGAGGGCACTAAACCATTGGCATTTGAACCTGAATCGGTCTGGAGTTACGAAATTGGCCTCAAGGGTGACATGGCGGACGGCAGGGTGCAGTTCGATGTAAATGCCTTCTATTATCAATACAAGGATATGCAGCTCAAATACTGGGACACAGACCTGTTTAATGTAGTTATTGAAAATGTCGGTCGCGTGAAAGGTTACGGCATTGAAGGCATGGTCAAGGCCCAGGCAACAGAGAAACTGCATGTTCAGGTTGGTGCATCGTTAATGAACACCAAGGTGACCGAGATTCCGGATGTGATTTGTGACTGTGAGGGTAATCGCCTTTCCCAGCAGCCCAAGTTTGTTATGACCGGTCTCATTGTTTATAATCATCCGCTTGAAAGTGGTGAGGTTTCTGCCAGCGCTGACTTCCGTTACCAGAGTCAGATCTATGGTGGCTTGGCAAATGAGGACACTAACTCATATGGTGGTCGTGCCCGAGTATCAGCGCGCATTGGGTATTATTCCAATGATGGCTGGGGAATTTCAGCTTATGCCGACAATCTGTTGAATGACCTTTATTATGGTGGCGGAACAGGGGCTGGATATCCCTTCCCGCAACTGCAATTTGATGTAGTTCCGCCAAGATCCTTTGGCTTTACTGTAAATTACCGCTTCGGAGGTTAGTCCGACCGGTTGCCATGACCCTGTAGCCAAGTATAGTTTGGCTACAGGGTTCTCTTTTGGGGGCTTATGGCTGCATGAGACGCATGTGGCCACAGGATGCTTACTTGGAAGCTTTTGTGTGTTGGAGAATTGCCATGTTGAAATCATTTGTGGGACTTTTTTTATTGATTTGTGTGCCGCTGAATTTTTCCTTTGCGCAGAAAGTACGCCAACCGGTATTCAGTCATGTTGAGGCCCCGCATAATTATTACTGGCGTGGCATTTACCTTCCCCATCTGACCAGCGGTCCTGCGACCGGCACTTTCTCCCCGGACGGGAATGAAGTGATATATAGCATGGCCGGGTCACTCTGGCGGCAAAAAGTTGGAGACTCCAATGCCTATGAGTTAACTTCAGGCAAGGGATATGATTATCAGCCGGACTGGTCGAAGGACGGCAAGTTCGTTGTATTTAGCCGTCGCCAAAAAGATGCAATGGAACTTTACAGCCTGGAAATTGAAAGTGGCAAAGTCAACAGGCTTACAGATTTTGGTGCTGTCACTGTCGAACCCAGAGTATCGCCCGATGGTTTGAAGCTGGCCTTTGTCTCAAGTTTCAAGAATGGAAATTTTAATCTCTATGTTGCGGATATAACGGAAAAAGGTCTCGCCAATATCCGGGCGATCGTGGAGGGACATGAGTCCAAAATAGATCGTTATTATTACGGCGAACTAGATCACGCCATAAATCCGAGCTGGTCACCGGACGGTTCACGGCTGATTTATGTAAGTAATCCTGAAGTGGCCTGGGGAACAGGAGACATCTGGTCTGTATCAGTCGAAAATCCTGATGACCGGACCCGGATTCTGTCGGAGGAAACAACCTGGGATGCCCGCCCTGAAATTGCGCCGGACGGCAACCGCGTACTTTACAGCAGCTACCGTGGCCGCCAATGGAATCAGTTGTGGCTGACGACTATTGATGGGGCGCCACCCCTTCCGCTGACTTTCGGCGAGTTTGATCGGAAGTATGCGCGGTGGTCGTGGGATGCGAGGAAAATAGTCTATACCAGCAATGAAACAGGTAACCTGTCGCTGCATGTGATGGAATCTGTGGGGGGTAAGGTTACTGACATAAAACCCCTCAAACGGCATTACAAACATGATATGGAAAGTATGGTCCTGAAAGTTGAAGATGAAGAGGGAAACCCCGTATCTGCCAGAGTTAGTATTCTCAGCAAGTCAGATGGGAGGCATTACGGCCCCCGTGATGCCCGAATGATGGCAGATGATTATTTTATGCCGGACCGTCAAGATCATGAAACCCATTATTTCTTTTGCGACAAGACATGCACGATTGAGGCGCCTTTGGGAAAGCTCCAGATTTCGACTTTCAAAGGGTTGGAACATATGCCAGATCATCGCACTGTTAGGCTGAAAAAGGGTGGGCGCGTTGAGAACATTACCCTTCAGTCGGTCCGGTTACCCTCTGAGTTTGGTAAGTTTCTGAGCGCGGATTTCCATCATCATATGAATTATGGCGGCCAGTACCGCATGAACTTTGACTCGATGGTTGCAGATGCCGAGGCCGAGGATCTTGATATTGTTTATAATTTGATAGTGAACAAGGAAGAGCGAGTTCCGAGTATTAATGAATTCACTTCGGAAGGCCGGACGGTGGGAAATGTGACCGTGTTTCAGGCTCAGGAAACCCATACTAGTTATTGGGGCCACCTAGGGGTATTACACCTTCAGGACCGGATATTGTTACCGGATTTTTCAAGTTATCGTCATACCGCTCTGGCTTCACCATATCCACATAATGGCATATTTTCTGATCTGGCGCATGAGCAGGGTGCCCTGGTAGGGTATGTTCACCCCTTTGAAATCGGGATCGATAATCTGGATAATTTTGAAAAATTAACCCACACTCTTCCGGTTGATGTTGCTCTTGGGAAAACAGACTATCTGGAAGTGGTTTCGTTTGCGGATCATTTTGCCACGGCAGGTGTCTGGTACAGATTGTTGAACCTGGGTTTCCGGCTGTCGGCAGGCGCCGGTACGGACACAATGGGCAATCTTGCCTCTTTAAGGGGACCAATCGGTCTAAACAGAGCCTATTTGGCAAGCGACAGTCGCGAACCCGAGGCACTTAAAGAAGCCATCAAGTCCGGAAAGGGCTTTGTAACTAATGGACCATTATTGGGGTTGAAAATAAATGGAGTGGCTCCCGGTGGATCGGTAAAACTCAAGTCGGGAGGTCAGTCGGTCCGGGTCAGGGCGTCAATGAGATCAATGGTTCCGGTGCAAAATGTGGAGCTGGTGCTTAATGGCAAGGTTATAAAAACACTTGCTGTGAAAAACGATGGTCACAGTGCCGATTTTGATGGCGAGATCGAGATTGAGGATGGTGGGTGGTTGCTGCTGCGGGCCAACAGCAAGGATGCACATTCTGATGTGCAGGATCTTTATCCTTACGGCACAACCAACCCTGTGTGGCTGGAAAGTCCTGACGGAGCTCCCTTTGCACCAGAGGATGCAAAATATTTCATGCATTGGATTGATCTGGTCATGAAAGATGCGTCTGCTCGTCAGGATTATAATTCTGAATGGGAGCGTACCGAAACGCTGGAATATCTTATACGAGCCCGAAAGGTTTTTGAGCAGATGAGCCTTGAACGTTAGAGCTTTCTTCCTCTTTATTTGATGTATCTTGTCTGGAATAGAATAAATTATGAATAAAAATGAAGGAAACGTGCTGCCGTTACCCCCATTGTGGGCGGCTCTGGTCCCCATATGTTTTCTGATCACACTTTTAGCCGCGGCGGTCTATTTCTTTGGATCGGATTCTTCGTCAGGTGCGACTCAAATCGCATTGTTGATGACGGCAAGTTTAGCAGCGGCAATCGCCGTGTATCTGGGGCACAGCTGGGTTGAAATTGAAACTGCAATCATTGACGGCATTACCGTGGCGCTTCGGGCGATTTTGATCCTTTTGGTGGTTGGAGCCCTGATTGGGACCTGGATTGCAGGGGGAATAGTGCCCACGCTTATTGTCTATGGCCTGGAGATTCTTGATCCAGCTTATTTTTACCTCGCAAGTTGTATCATTTGTGCGATTGTTTCGCTTAGCACAGGCAGTTCCTGGACTACGGCAGGAACAGTAGGAGTGGCTCTGATTGGCGTGGCACAGGCGTTTGACCTTTCCCCTGCCATCACGGCTGGTGCGATTATTTCGGGTGCTTATTTCGGTGACAAGATGTCGCCTCTGTCGGATTCGACAAATCTGACGGCCGCAGTCGCACGGGCCGACCTTTTTGATCATATTCGGAATATGGTATGGACCACGGCGCCGGGTATTTTGATTGCCTTGGTTCTTTATGCTGCCTTGGGTTTTGGGGCCGGATCTTCCGAAAATATGGATTTGTCGGCAACCACCGACGCCATCAATTCAATTTTTTATACCGGCTGGCCCATGTTGATCCCTTTGCTTGTGGTTTTGGGGCTTGCTGCACTGCGAATGCCTCCGATACCCACACTTCTTTTGGGAACGCTTCTTGGTGCTGTATATGCAATCGTGTTTCAGACCGATGCTCTGAGCCAATATGGCGTTTTTCTTGGTGGCGGCGATTATGTTGGCGTCAAGGCAATGTGGACGGCATTTTTTGCCGGCTTCAAAGTTGTTACCGGGAACGAGGCTGTGGATGAGCTGCTGAGCCGAGGCGGCATGAGCAGCATGCTCACAACGGTATGGCTGATACTGTCGGCAATGATCCTTGGCGCTGTACTTGAACACACAGGCATGATCGCTCGCCTGATTGGTGCCTCAATGGCCTCGATGAAAAGGGTGGGTTCTTTGATTGCGACAACGGTTTCCGTGTGTATTGGAACAAATATCATAGCCAGTGACCAATATATTGCGATTGTTGTTCCCGGGCGTATGTTGGCGCCTACATATGAGCGTCTGGGTCTTGCACCATCAGCCTTGTCTCGTACGCTTGAGGATTCAGCAACGCTGACCTCTCCGCTTGTGCCATGGAATACCTGTGGTGCCTTTATGGCGGCAACACTTGGTGTAGCAACGTTTGACTATCTGCCTTTCTGTTTTCTAGGTCTTCTCACACCACTGATCGCTATTCTGTATGGTTATCTCGGCATAAAGATTGTTCGAAGAGAAGAGAAAACTCAAGGCTAATCAGAAACAGATCAGAAACAGATCAGAAACTGGAAAACCGGATTTTCGGAAATCACATGATGTCCCGAACAGACGCCGGGGAGGGAAGAATTCAATGAATGATGAATTGATCTTTAAAGTGTCTCAGGATGCACTCGAGAGAACGAACTGTACAAATGAACAGTACCTGGAAAAATATGCCCTTTCCATAACGGATCAGGAAAGTTTCTGGGGTGAAGAAGGAAAACGCCTCGACTGGATCAAACCCTATTCCATTGTTAAAAGCACAAGCTTCGATAATGATGTGTCTATCAAATGGTTTGAGGATGGCACCCTCAATGCGTCGGTCAATTGCATAGACCGGCACCTGCCACAGCGTGAGAATGATGTCGCGCTGATATGGGAGGGAGATGAACCTGACGCGAGCAAACAGGTCACGTATGGTGAACTCTATGACCGGGTTTGCCGTTTTGCCAACCTGCTTAAGGTCCGGGGTGTCAAGAAAGGTGACAGGGTCACCATCTACATGCCAATGATTTTGGAAGCTGTATATGCCATGCTCGCCTGTGCGCGAATTGGCGCTGTGCATTCAGTTGTATTTGGCGGGTTCTCGCCCGAGGCGCTGGCGGGTCGTATAATTGATTGTGGTTCTGATGTGGTTATCACAGCAGATGAGGGGGTGCGCGGTGCGCGGAAAGTGCCATTAAAGGCCAATGTTGACAAGGCCTTGGAGCAGTGTCCGGATGTGAGTTCAGTTATCGTGGTTCGTCGTACCGGGGCAGAGGTGAACTGGGACGATACGCGTGATGTCTGGTATCATCTTGAAGCAGATAAAGTTGCGCCTGAATGTCCTCCAGAAGAGATGAATGCTGAAGATCCGCTTTTCATTCTTTATACATCGGGATCGACGGGCAAACCTAAAGGTGTCTTGCATACTACGGGCGGTTATATGGTCTGGGCATCCATGACCCATGAATATGTTTTTGATTACCGGAAAGAGGAAGTGTTCTGGTGTACAGCAGATATAGGCTGGATTACTGGCCATAGCTATATCGTTTACGGGCCTTTGGCAAATGGCGCTACGACACTTGTTTTCGAGGGCGTGCCTACTTACCCCGATGCCAGTCGTTTCTGGCAGGTTTGTGAGAAACATCGTGTAAATATCTTTTATACGGCCCCGACTGCCATTCGGGCCCTGATGCGCCTGGGAGATGAACCGGTAAAAAAATACGACCGGTCTTCAATCCGTCTTCTGGGGTCAGTAGGAGAGCCGATCAACCCGGAAGCATGGTTATGGTATTATCGGGTAGTTGGAGAAGAACGGTCACCCATTGTGGATACCTGGTGGCAGACGGAAACAGGCGGTGTGATGATTTCACCTTTGCCTGGGGCGACGGACCTTAAGCCTGGGTCTGCGTCACGTCCGATGTTTGGTGTGCAACCCGCCTTGGTGGATTCTGATGGGAATATTCTTGAGGGGGCTGCCGAGGGTAACCTGGTTATCAAAGACAGCTGGCCGGGTCAAATGCGGTCGATTTACAATGACCACGAACGGTTTATTCAGACATATTTCTCCACTTATCGGGGCCTCTACTTTACAGGAGACGGGTGTCGTCGTGATGAAGATGGTTATTACTGGATTACAGGCCGTGTAGATGATGTCATTAATGTCTCCGGTCATCGGATCGGGACAGCCGAAGTAGAATCCGCGCTTGTTGCTCACGAAGGGGTTTCCGAGGCGGCTGTAGTCGGTTTTCCGCATGAAATCAAGGGACAAGGCATCTATGCTTATGTTACACCTCCGGAGGGTCTTGAACCGAGCGAAGAACTTCGCATAGAATTGGTGCAGTGGGTACGGCGTGAGATCGGCCCTCTTGCAACACCCGATTTTATCCAGTTTGCGACGGGGCTCCCGAAAACCCGTTCTGGCAAGATCATGCGACGGATTTTGCGCAAGATTGCAGAAAATGATTTTGACAGTCTCGGTGATACTTCCACGCTCGCGGAACCCGCTGTGGTTAGCGATCTGATCAGGAACCGTATGGGCTCTTGAAAGCATGGAACCTGATGGTGACTTAATTGTTATTGATTATGTTGATATTTAATGATACAATTATAACTAATATTAATAATCAGGTTATCTATGAACGAGACTCCACCACCCAAATTTCATCTGGATTGGAATCTGCTGCGCACATTCGCTGTGATCGTACAATGCCAGGGAATTTCACGCGCAGCAGCGGCGTTGAACTTAACACAACCGGCTATAAGCAGCGCCTTGCGCCGGCTTGAAGAACAGGTGGGTCATCAGCTTATTCGGCGAGGCGGTACAGTATTTGACGTTACTGCGGAAGGTCGCTTGCTTTATCGAGAGAGCCAGGAAATATTGGTCCGCATAAGCCGCATCAATGAAGTTCTTTCGGATACAAGTGAGGAAATAAGGGGGGTAATCAAACTGGCGGTTGCCAGCCACGTCGTTTTTCCTTTTCTTGATCGGTTGCTTAAGGATTTTCATGACAAATATCCAAATGTTCGCTACCAGATCGAGGTAGACAAAAGTGCTCACATTGCGGAATCATTGTTAATGAATACGGTGACAGCGGGCATCTGTTTAGTATATCAGGAGCATGAGAAGCTGGAATACCAGCATTTTTTTACCGAATATTTTGGATTGTTTTGTGGCAAGGAACACCGTTATTTTGGACAAGATGATATTGCGGTAAAAGATATTTGCAAAGAGAATTTTGTCTCTTTTCAGACAGACCAGATGGATGATGCCCTGTGGCCTGTTGCTTTAATGCGTAATCAGAACAGGATGACAGGTAAAATAGTCGGAACCTCACCAAACCTGGAAGAAGTGCGGCGACTTATCACTGCCGGTATTGGGATCGGACCTTTACCTATCCATTCCGTTGAGGTGGATGTTGAACGGGGACTATTATGGCAGCTTCCGCCCTATAGCGATACACCATCTGTTGATGTATATGTATGCACCAATCCTAGTTGTCGCTATTCTCGAGCAGAAAGCTTGTTTCTGGATTTTCTGATTAATAGCATAGCGTTACTTACCGAAGAAAAGAAAAAACTTCCACAAAATCCCAAGCAAATAACGACTTAGAGTTATTCACCTTCTCCTTATGCAAACTGTCTGATGGGCCGCAATAATAAAAACGGGCTGCTCATAATCCTTGGGATGGGCTTTGATATAAATATTAATAATGTAGATTATTATATATATTAATTTGAATGATATTCGGGCGCATGTGATAATTTAAGCCAGAATCAGAACGCATGACATGCGTGATCCTTAGCTTTTGCTGTTGAATATTACCCAAACCAAAACAGCCGAGATGACAATCAGGGCGAGAAGGTTTTTATAAGATGTATTTGAAATCAGCATTTTATCATATTTCGAGGAATCTTTTTGTCGCTGGTGCAGGAGTGATTTTTTGCGGGATCTATTTTATCCTTCCATCGGTTTCAGCAGAAACCGAGATCGTTCCCATCAAGGGATATTCTACAGAAACCGGGAAGCTTCAACTGGAGCTTGAAAGGCGGTTTCATGATCTTCCCAATCCTGAAGAATTGCGCAAATCACATCGTTATTTTACAGCGGAACCTCACCCTACCGGATCGAAACGGACAATGGAAATCGTCAACCATATGGCAGAAATATGGAAGGCGAACGGATTGGATGAAGTTGTTATTCGTCGTTATGACGCCCTGATTTCAGAGCCGGTTCATGTCAAGGTGGAAATGGTTTCCCCATACAGGTATGTGCCCTCCCTCAGGGAGGAAGCTTATCAGGAAGACCCTGATACAGCTCATCCGGCAATTAGGGGCGCATGGGCTGCTTTCTCGGCATCCGGAAAAGTTACTGCACCTGTGATTTATGCAAACGGCGGCAATCCGGCTGACTATGATGAATTACGTAAAAATGGCATTGATCCGCGCGGGAAGATTGTCATTGTCCGTTACTCCAGTCCCTACAGTTATAGAGGATTTAAGGCCCTTACGGCGGAGCGGGAGGGTGCTGCTGCCATGATAGTCTATTCCGATCCTGCGGAGGACGGTTACAAAAAAGGCGAGGTTTTTCCAGAAGGGCCTTGGGGGCCGGATAGCCATATACAGCGGGGGAGTATTGCTTATGATTTTATTGTCCCGGGTGATCCGTTAACGCCGGGTTGGTCGTCAGTGCCAGGTGCCAAGAGAATTTCCATTGAAGAGGCAGCCTCGATTCCCAAAATAATCGCCGTTCCCATGTCACACAAGGATATTCAACCTATTATAGAAAAAATCGGTGGCCCGAAAGCGCCTGAATCCTGGCAAGGTGGATTACCCTTTGAATACCGTCTTGGCGGTTCCGAGGTTCTCCTTCACATTGACGTGGAGATGAAGGAACAAATAAAACCGCATTTTGTAGTAGAAGGGCGCATACACGGTAGTGAATATCCGGACGAATGGGTGGTGATGGGCAATCATCATGACGCTTGGGGATTTGGCGGTGTTGATGCAACTAGCGGAACGGCCGCAATGTTGGAGATGACACGCGCTTTTGGGCAGTTGAAAAAAGACGGGTGGCGACCAAAGAGAAGCCTTGTTTTCTGTTCCTGGGACGGAGAAGAATTTACTCTGACCGGCTCAACAGAATGGGGAGAACAGTTTGCTAAGGAACTTAAAAAGAAGGTTGTTACTTATATCAATGTGGACCCTGCCGTCTCTGGCCCAAATTTGAGAGTTGATGCGGTTGGGTCCCTTGCTCCAATGATTGTTGAACTGACCAAAAATATAACGGACCCTAATGGGGACAGTCTTTACACGGCATGGCGCCGATCAAAAGAAAATGCACAGGATACAGCTTGGCGCAGCGCAAAAAGCAGCCTGCCGGATGCAAAGAATGGGGGAATTTCCGACTCTGCCCTTGTCAATACCCGTATAGGAAGTGGATCTGATCACACGGTTTTTTTGAATTTTCTCGGACGACCGGTGGTGGATATGAGCCTGGATGGCGCCTACGGCGTTTATCATTCGATTTATGACAATCACTATTGGATGAATAAATTCGGTGATCCAGGCTTTGAATATCACAGATTGATGACCCAGCTTTGGGGAACTATTGCGCTTCGATTGGCCAATTCTGAGATTTTACCTTTTGATTTTGATGCCTATGCGGTTTCGATACAGAAATTCCTCACCGAAATCAAATCTATTGATTCCCTGCCTGAGCAACTTGATCTGGTAGTGTTGGCGGAAACACTGCAAGAGATGCAAAAGGCAGCCCAAAAGCTCAATCGTCAAGTTCTTCATACCCTCGATCAGAGGCAATTGGACACTTCGCTTATTTCCTCAGTGAACGAAAAGTTGATGCAGGTTGAACTCAATTGGCTGAATCCAGATGGGATACCGGGTCGCCCATGGTTCAAACATACTCTTTATGCACCCCGTTATACCTATGCTGCCATGGTCCTGCCCGGGATTACAGAAGCGGCAGAGCAGGGAGACTGGGAAACGGCGCGCACGCAGGCAGATATGGTTGCGCAAATGATCGCAAAGAATACCCAACTTCTTCAGACAATAACCATTGAGCTTGAAAAGGGCGTAGAGCTAAATTCTGGAAATAAGGCAACTTCTATTCCTCATGGAGAGAAATAAGAAAATAGGGAGCTTTAAGATGAAGGATTGGGTGGCGTTCAGGGCGCGTCGGCTTGTGGCGATTGCAGGGGTGATGGGCCAGGTAATGATTATACCGGCTGTGCAGGCCAGTGCATCGGAAGCTGCCGCTGATATGACGGTGGATTGCGAGAAAATTTACCAGCGTCCGGGCCATGGCCAAACCTTTTATGAAGAAAACCCCACTTACAAGGATACCCGGGACGACAATGCGGCATGGGTATTTTCCACTCCGTCGGAGCATGGCCTGAAGGCTGACGTCCTGAGTGAGGCTGCGGAAGAACTCGGGAAAACGAAACGTGCTCTGAGTGCTCTGGTGATTAAGGACGGCACCATTGTCCTGGAAGAATACTTCAATGGCAGTAGCCGCCATGACAGCAACAACATTCATTCCGCGTCCAAGAGTATCATGTCGGTTTTGATGGGCATAGCCATAGACAAGGGATATGTAAAAAGTGTTGACCAGAAACTTTCCGAGCTTCTGCCGGGCTATTATTCCCCGTCGGATTCCAGGTGGAAAAAGAAACTGACAGTGCGTCACCTGTTGACCATGTCCTCGGGCATGAAATGGACTGAAGATGATACAGAATGGGAAATACAAACGAAAACGAACTGGGTGAAAGCCATCTCCGATCAGCCAATGGTTCGTCCACCGGGGAAGGAGTATTCTTATAATACGGGCCTGACCCATCTGATGTCGGCGATTATTTCCGAAACCACTGGTCAGAGCACCTGTGAGTTTGCCCATGAGAATCTGTTTTATCCTCTTGGTATCACGGCGGAACACTGGGGCCGGGACCCGCAGGAATATTACTCCGGTGGATACAACCTGTATATGACGCCGCGGGAAATGGCGAAGTTCGGTCTTCTGGTGTTGCAGGGCGGTCGTATTCCTTCCGGACAGCTTGTGCCTGGCCACTGGGTCAGGGAGTCCATGCAGACCTATTATCGTCCATATGATGACTATGGATATGGATACAACTGGTGGATCATGAAGGTTGGCGACCAAGTCATACCCTTTGCCTGGGGCTGGGGCGGGCAGATGATATATATTATCCCCAAAATGCGTTCTGTGGTGGTAATTACGCGAGACACCAGTGATGCGGCCCTGGTGGGCAGGGAACCGGCGACACATGATTTCATTAGAAAATATGTCAGTGCCGGTCAGTAAGAAAATGAAAGACAAGGATAAATTTATGAAAGTAATCCCGCATCTTTTTTGTATTTTGGCTTTAACCTTTGTTCTCAGTTCCTGTGGTTCGGAGCAAAAAGCGGATCTCGTACTCAGGAACGGTACGATTTATACGCTGGACGAAAATAACCCTCAGGCAGGTATGGTTGCCGTCAGGGGGGACAGGATCGTGTTTGTGGGAAGTGATGAAGAAGCCGTGTCTTGGGTCGGTGAGCAAACGGAGGTGATCGACCTGCAGGGTAAAACTATGACCCCGGGATTTATCGAAGGGCACGGCCATTTTATAGAAATGGGACAGGCAAAGACGAAATTGGACCTGAGTGGGGCCAGAAATTACACTGAAGTGGTGACCTTGGTTGCTGAAGCCGTCGATAAAACAGACCCGGGAGAATGGATCATCGGGTATGGCTGGCATCAGAGTAACTGGAACAAAAAACCTGTACCAGAAGTGCAGGGATTTCAAACTCACGAAGCTTTGAGTGCTGTGTCTTCTCAGAATCCGGTCTTCCTGCTGCATACGACAGGACATGCTGCGATGGTCAATCTCAAAGCCATGGAACTGGCGGGAATCTCTCGAGATACAATTTATGAAGCCGATGGTGAGGTGATCAAAGATGAGCACGGAAATCCGACCGGTATTCTGGTCGAGAACGCCATGGTGCTTGTCAGTAGTATATTACCGGAAGCAAATGAAGAATCCCTGGGTAGAGCAGTTGATGCCGCAATGGATGAAAGCCTTAGAAACGGGATTACCACCTTTCAATATGCTGGCGCCAACAGAGAGAATACTGGAATCCTGTTAAAATATCTTAATGAGGGGAAACTCAAAGTACGTTTGTGGTTGATGCTTGAAAGTTTGACAAGTGAGGATGCGTTTTTACAGGAGTGGTACGAGCGGGGCCCGGCGATAGGCCTGAACGATAATTTCCTGACCGTGCGCAGTATAAAAATATATGCTGACGGTGCAATTGGGTCACGTGGCGCATGGTTGATTGAGGAATATGCCGATCGACCCGGACATTTCGGTCACGAGACCGTTCCGATGGAAGAAGTGTACCAGATTTCTACTGATGCTTTGAAGTATGGTTTCCAGGTTGCCACTCATGCCATAGGTGATCGGACCAATCGGGAAGTGCTGAATATTTATGAAAGAGTATTTCAGGAGAACCCTGAAAAAGCAAGAGATGCACGCTTTCGTATCGAACATGCCCAGCATCTGGATGAAAAAGATATACCGCGCTTTGGCGAGTTGGGTGTTATCGCATCCATGCAGGGAAACTTTACGCCCTATGTGCGCCCCTGGGCGGTCGACAGGCTTGGTTTGGACCGTATAAGGGAAGGCACCTATGTTGCCCGCAAGCTTCTGAGCACAGGCGCTGTGATTGTGAATGGAAGCGATGTGCCTGTGGTGGGGATCAATCCCATTATCTCATTTTATGGTTCAGTCACCCGTCAGACCCTGGACGGTGATCCTCCCGGTGGTTTTGAACCGGAGCAAAAGATGACGCGGCTTGAAACGCTGCGTTCATATACCCTGGATGCGGCTTTCGGAGGTTTCGAAGAGGATATAAAAGGTTCGATTGAAGTGGGAAAACTGGCAGATTTCACCGTGTTTTCACAGGATCTGCTTCAAGTGCCGGATAGTGAAATTTTGAATACTGTTGTCGAATATACGATTGTTGGCGGCAAGGTGCTTTTCCAAAGAGAAAAATGATATTGGGTATTTTTGGAAACAGGTGCTTGTGGGTAAGGAAATATTGAGTGCCGTCCTGTAACGGGAGTCGTAGGCTTTGAAAAAGCCTGATTATCTCCCCCTTACCCCCTCAATATAAATATTATTAATAATGAGGATAACAATAATTAAATTGACTAATGTTAGTGAGATTCTACATACTTTACGCGATAGATTTTCCTCATGGAAACAAATAAGGAAATAGGGAGCTTTATGATGAAGAATTGGATGTCATGCAATCTGTGTCCGGCAATCGCAATTTCGGCGCTTATTGGTCATTTGGTGTTTGTTGCTGCGGGATCTGCAGGGGCATCTGAAGCCAGCGGGGATCTGACGGTGGATTGTGAGAAAATTTACCAGCGCCCGCTCCATGGAAAGACATTCTACGAAGAAAACCCCACCTATAAGGATCCCCGGGATGATACAGGCGACTGGGTATTTTCCACCCCGGTTGAACATGGTCTGGACCCGGTGGCCCTGCGCGAGGCTGCCGAAGAGCTCGGGAAAACAAAACGTGCCCTGAGTGCTCTGGTGATCAAGGACGGGGCTATTGTATTGGAAGAATATTTCAATGGCAGCAGCCGGAATGACGCAAACAATATTCATTCAGCTTCGAAGAGTATGATGTCAATGTTGATTGGTATAGCTATCGACAAGGGATATGTGAAGGGGGTTGATCAGAAGCTGTCTGAGATTTTACCGGAATATTTCTCGCCGGAAGATTCAAAATGGAAAAAGAAGCTGACGGTGCGCCATTTGCTGACCATGTCTTCCGGCATGAAATGGAGAGACGACCCTCTTGCCGGCACGGAATATGATATCGAGAAAACGGATCACTGGGTCCGGGAAATTCTCAGTCTGCCGATGGTCCGTGCACCGGGTAAGGAGTATTTTTATAATACGGGCCTGACCCATCTGATGTCAGCGATCATCTCCGAAACAACGGGTCAGAGCACTTGCGAATTTGCCCATGAAAACCTGTTTTATCCGCTTGGCATCACAGTCGAACACTGGGGGCGCGATCCGCAGGGGTATTATTCCGGCGGGTACAATGTTTATATGACGCCGCGGGAAATGGCGAAGTTCGGTCTTTTAGCGCTGCAGGGCGGGCGCATCCCGGGCGGGCAGCTTGTGTCCGGCAGCTGGATCAGGGAGTCTGTGAAAACCCATTACCGTCCTTATGATGATTACGGGTATGGTTACAACTGGTGGATCATGCGGGCCGGTGGTCATGTAATTCCCTTTGCCTGGGGCTGGGGCGGCCAGATGATTTATATCATCCCTAAAATGCGGTCAGTCGTGGTGATTACAAGGGGTACCAGCGAAGCGGCTTGGGTGGGCAAAGAACCAGCCACTCACGACTTCATCAGAAAATATGTTAGCGCCGGTAAGTAACGGGAAATTTCATAGGGAAAGAATGATGAAGAATTTAGCAGCATCTATTAACGACCTGACGGGGGGCGCCATTATGCGCCGTGCTCATCCGATGAAAAGGATGGTGCGGGATCTACTTCGATTTGGTTGCCTAGGGATCGCAGTGGCAGGATTTTGCCAGCCTTCTTTTGGGGAGGATTCCCGGTTAACTGGTGGAAACTGTCGGGAAGCGGATATGATCCTGCAGAATGCAACCATTTATACCGGCAACGATGTCCAGGATATTGTCGCGTCGGTAGCGGTGAAGGGTGATCGTATTGTCGCTGTGGGTAATGTGGTGGACTATGATTGCGACAAGGTTCAAAAACTGGACCTGCAAGGGGCTTTTGTCTATCCGGGATTCACGGATGCTCACGTCCATCTGAGGGAAACCGGTTACCGGGAAATCACCCTGGATTTGCGTGATGCCGAGAGTCTGGAACATGCCATGGAGCTGGTTCGGCAGAAAGCAAAAGACGGCAAACCCGGGCAGTGGTTTGTAGGTGTTGGGTGGATAGAGAAATACTGGCCGGAAAAAAGGTTTCCCACGCGGTACGATATCGACCAAGTTGTTGATGACAGGCCGGTGGTTTTACATCGTTCAGATGGTCATACCATTCTCGTGAATAGCCTTGCACTCAAGCTTGCCGGCATTGACCGTAATACGGCTGATCCTGATGGTGGAATAATACAGCGGGATAGTAGTGGTGAACCAACCGGACTGTTGATCGATAATGCCATGGTTCTGGTGACAGATTTGATGCCTCCTAAAACCCGGGAAGAAGACAAAGAAGCCTTGAGGATGGCTTTGGAACGGAACGCGCGCCTTGGCTGGACTCAGACCCAGAATGCCAGCGGAAATGAGTTGGACATTGAACTCCTGAAGGAACTGAGGGAAGAGGGTAAATTGGCCCATCGGGTTTATTATGCGCTGGATGACGGGGAGAGCATTCAGGCAGTGCTGGCCCGTGGCCCGGAAGTTGATCCCGAAAATAAAATCACCGTTCGGTCTATTAAATTGTTTATGGATGGAGCTCTTGGGTCACGTGGCGCGGCTCTGGAAGAAGAATATCAGGATGATCACTCAAAGGGATTGATGTTGTTGTCAAAGGAAGAGACTCTTCCAATCCTGCTAAAGGCTCTGAAAAACGGCATTCAAGTAGAAGTGCATGCCATCGGAGACAAGGCTAATCGTATTGTCCTGGATTGGTTTGAAGAGGCGTTCGCGCAAGTCAAAGTTTCTGATCGTCTTGTTCAGAGTCCCAGATGGCGTATCGAACATGTTCAGGTCATTGCCCCAGAGCAACAGAAAAGATTGAAAAAACTGCGCGTGATCCCTTCCATGCAGCCTTCCCACGCTATAGGTGACATGTATTTCGCCCCAACCCGGCTGGGATCTGGGAGAGTGAAAAATGCTTATGTATGGCAGGGACTTATCGACCTTGGTCTGATTATTGCCGGTGGCAGTGATGCTCCGGTGGAAGTCGGAGATCCATTGATCGAGTTTTATGCGGCCGTAGTGCGCAAGGATCTGGGCGGATATTCCAACAAAGACTGGCATATTGAACAGGCCGTGAGCCGGGATGTTGCCCTGAAAATGTTTACGATCTGGCCTGCATATGCGGCTTTCCAGGAAAGTGATCGGGGAACCATTGAGGTGGGCAAACAGGCTGATTTCACTGTTTTCGACAAGGACATCATGACCATTTCCGAAAAGGAAATACTGTCTGCAAATGTTGTTATGACAGTGGTTGGTGGCAGAATTGTATATCAGAAAAAATAATATCGTTTAATAGGTGTAAAGAAATGAGTGCTGCTGATAAAAGAGACGCATTATTCTATCAGGCTGGCGGGCATTTACCGATTTCCAGCCATGCGGATGGTGTTTTTATTTGGGATACGGAAGGCAAAAGATATCTTGACGCCTGTGCCGGTGCAATAACCTGTAATCTGGGACATAACCATCCGGCAATCAAAGAAGCAATGAAATCTCAGCTTGATAAAATTGCTTTCAGCTACCGTACACAGTTCGAAAATGAACCTGCAATTGATCTTGCTGCCGAACTAGTAGAATTGACTGGTAGAAAGCTGGAAAAGGTTTTTTTTGTCGGTAGTGGTTCCGAGGCCGTTGAATCCTGTATGAAACTGGCCCGGCAATATTTTGTCGCTAAGGGGGAACCGCAGCGGACTAGGTTCGTCTCTTTGCGCCCCTCCTATCACGGAAGTACACTTGGCGCACTGGGATTGACCGGTTATTATCCATTGGAATGCCATTATTCTGATATCGTGATGGGATCACTCAAGGCCCCAAGTCCCGACTTTTATCGCATGGAAGAAGATAACGAAGACCTCCATGTGGACAAGGTTATTGCAGAGACCAGAGCTCTGATTGAACAGGTCGGGGGTGAGCATATTGTTGCCATTGCCATTGAACCGGTTGGCGGCGCCAGTACGGGTGCGCGTATGCTGAACCAGCGTTACTTTGATGCAATACGTAAACTTTGTGATGAGTATGGATGTCTATTCATTCTCGATGAGGTCTTGACTGGTGTCGGCCGTACCGGGGAATGGTTTGCTTATCAACACTGGAATGCTACGCCCGATATCATGGCATTGGCCAAGGGCATGGGTGCAGGTTATTATCCGGTGGCAGCGGCAATAGCAACCCGAAAAATTGTGGATGTCGTAGTAAAAAGTGGCGGGTTCATGCATGGTCATACTTATGCAGGAAATCCTCTGGCTGGTGCCACTGGTCTTGCAGTCATACAAACTATCAAAAGGGACAATATCCTTGAGAATGTTCAGGCGAGGGGGCTGGAACTCCGCAAAGGCCTTGAAGACCTTCAACGAAAATACTCCGTGATAGGTCATGTCCGAGGAATTGGTCTTTTGCAGGCTGTGGAAATTGTGGAGGACCCTGAAACAAAAACGCCTTTTTCTGCGTCACAAAATGTCTTTTCCAAAATTACCGAAATTGCGCGTGAAAAACACGGTCTGCTTATTTATCCAAGAAGGAGTCTGAACGGCCTGGCTGGCGATCATTTTTTGGTTTCGCCTCCGCTTACCATCACTGCAGATGAGATCGGGATTGTTCTGGAACTTCTGGATAAGACATTGGACGATTTCCAGCGGTCTGTAGCCTGACTTGCATCGATAACGGAAACAATAAATGAACAAACAAAAAAATATCGAGGAGGCAATAGCCTCCATTCCATCCGGTGCAACAATCATGATTGGTGGTTTCGGGAGTCCCGGCACGCCTTTTTGCCTGATTGAGGAAATGTTGCATCAAGGGCAGAAAAATCTCATTTTGATCAAGAATGATGCCAATGAAACGACGCTGGGGATCAGCAAGCTCATAGAAGCCGGACAAGTGGATAAACTGATTACTTCCCATATTGGTTTGAACAAATTCGTTGTTGATAAAATGAATCAAGGTGAACTGGAGGTTGTTTTTTTTCCGCAAGGTATTCTGGCGGAAAAAATAAGGACTGCAGGGGCGGGAAGTTATGGGTTTCTGTCGGATATCGGCATCGATACGGAAATTACAGATCCTTCCGAACTGATTTCATGGGAGGGTAAGATGTTGAAAATTGAGAGCGCTCTCCAAGCGGATTTTGCCCTGATACATGCTTCTCGGGCAGACAGTTTCGGCAACCTGATTTATCATGCGGGGGGAATGAATTTCAGTCCATTGATGGCCATGGCAGCCGAGCATGTCATAGCGGAAACGCCGAAACTTCTTCAGCCCGGAGAATTGCCGCCTGAGCAAATTCATACACCATCAGCCTTTATTTCAGCAGTTGTAGAACTCCCTGAACTGACTGAAGACTATAAAATCAGGGAGGGGCGATAAAGAAAATGGATACAGAAAAAATTGTGCGGCGAGCCGCCAAGGAAATCAGTGAAGGCCAAATTATAAACCTTGGCATAGGACTTCCCACCCAGGTCTTGTCCCACCTGCCAGATGAAATGGATGTGCTGGTTCACTCTGAAAACGGCATTCTCGGATCCTGGAAAAGGGCATCACAAAATGAAATTGACCCATTCTTGATTGACGCAGGCGGCGCCTATATTTCAGTGCGGGATGGATGCTCCATCATGGACAGCGCAGTTTCTTTCGGTCTGATTCGGCGTGGTAAACTGGACGTTACCATGATCGGGGCTTTCGAGGTGGATCAGAAAGGAGGATTGGCCAATTGGAAAATACCGGGCTATTTTTCCCCCGGAATTGGTGGGGCAATGGAACTGGCCCAGAAGACTAAACGTGTTATCGTTTTATGTAGTCACAACAGCAAGGATGGAAAGTCCAAAATTCTCAAGAAATGTCGTTTGCCTTTAACTGCCGCTCACTGTGTATCGCGTATCATCACCGATAAAGCTGTGATGGATGTCACAGCGGGTGGGTTGCTGTTGCGGGAATTGGCCGAAAACATTGAGCTGGAAGAAGTAATCGCGTCTACTGAAGCCGATCTCATCGTTCCTTCGCTGATTGAGAGGTTCTGATGCAGGAGGATCTGGAAAAGGATATACTGAACAGTTGTGATCAGCTGTTTCCGTCTGTGGTCGACTTTACCAAGGAAATGGTAAAACAATACAGTGTCCTGGGGCAGGAAAATGGCACTCTGGAGGTCGTTGAACGGGTAATGGATGATCTGAATCTGCCTGTAAGCCGTGTGCCGATGAAACGTGATGACATGGTTTCTAGCCCCCTGTATGCACCTGTCGAGTGGGATCATGAGGATAAGTACAATCTTGTATCCTGCCTTAATCAGGGAGAACAGGGCAAGAGCCTGGTGTTTAATGGCCATCTTGACGTGGTCAGTGCAACGCCCTTTGATATGTGGACGAAGGCCCCCAACGACCCTTGGGAAAAAGATGGCTGGTTATATGGCAGGGGAGCAGGGGACATGCAGTCTGGCGTTGCCGCCATGATCTACGCGGTGCATGCCGTTCAGCACGCCGGGTATAAAATTTCCTCGCCCCTGACCATTCAAGCCGTGGTTGAGGAGGAATGTTCAGGTAATGGTGCACTGGCCTGTCTTCAGCATGGGTATGATGGTGATTTTGTTCTGATACCCGAACCTTTCGGGCCTCAACTTTATACCGGCCAGCTTGGCGTTTTGTGGTTTAAAATTATTGCCAGGGGGGTGCCGGTACATGTGCTGGATACTTCCAGCGGGGCCAATGCCATTGAAAAACTTCAGATGTTGATTCCTTTTCTGAAAGAACTGGAAGATGATCTCAATACACATCATCGCGTGCCTCCGTATGACCAGTTCGATCATCCGTTTAATTTGAATATTGGCAGGATTTCAGGTGGGAACTGGCCATCCAGTGTACCTGCGCATGCCGAACTTGAGGCCAGAATTGGTTTTCCTCCTGGCATGTCGGCCAATGACATCATGCAGAAGGTCAGTGACAAGCTGGAAGGGGCCGTCAGCAGACTGCCGGCGTTCGGGGCAGAACGACCGGTTTTGCGCTTTCATGGTTTTCGGTCCGAAGGTCATTTGATCGATTTAAAACATCCAGGAATTGAGATGCTCTCCAGATGTCATATGAGCCTGACCCAAAAAGAGATCGGGCATTATCTGTCTACCTGCACAACGGACCTGCGGGCGTTCCATTTTTATAATCGCACCGGAGGTACCTGTTATGGCCCAGTGGCGAAGAATATTCATGGAATCGATGAATGTGTGAATCTGGAATCCGTCCGGCAAGTGTTGAGGACATATGCTTTGTTTATTAGTCGTTGGTGTAAGGTTGAGAAAATATGAGAAATGCATTTCTGGTAGATTATGCCCGGTCAGCGTTCAGCCGGGCACACCCGGTCAAGATGGATGTTGATCCTTTTGCTGATATGAGAGCCGATGAGATATTGGCCGACATAATGAAAAATATATGTCAGCGTAATGACATCACAAATGATCTCATTGATGATTTGACTATCGGTTGCGCCCTGCCGGTCAAGGATCAGTGGAGTTTTGGTGGGCGTTACCCGATCTACCTGAGTGGCCTGGGGGGAAAAGGCGGCAGCCGTATGATTGATCAGCAATGTGGTTCAGGCCTTGCGGCCATGCGCATGGCTGCCCTGAATATTGGGGCGGGAAGTGCGCATATCGCCCTGGCGGCGGGTTATGAGCATATGACCCGAATCCCCATGGGGCCGTCTTTGTTTAAAGAAGGTGTTCTGACCGTACCCAGTAAGGGGTATGACGGTGAACGGAAACTTGATATGGGTGTGGCCCTCAATATGGGCCTGACAGCGGAGAGACTGGCGGCGGAAAGTGGTATTGGCCGGCAGGCCATGGATGAATTCGCTTATCATTCACATCAGAAAGCCGGTCAGGCACAGAAAGTGGGCTTTTTCGCCAATGAAATCATTCCAATTACAACGCCGAATGGTCAGACTGTGCAGGTGGATGGAAATATTCGACAGGACACAACCCTGTCCCGTCTGGCGGAACTGAAGCCGGTATTTGATGAAGAGGGCATTGTCTCTGCAGGGAACAGTTCGCCCCTGACAACCGGCGCCGCACTGTCGGTTCTTATGTCCGAGGAAGCTATTTTAAAGACCAGGGCGGAACCGGTTGCCAGAATAGTCAGTTGTGTAGACCGGGGCGTGAATCCAGAATTGATGGGTGCTGGTGTAATGCCGGCCATCGAAGCCGCGCTGGAAAATGCCGGTATTACGTCAGATCAGGTCAGTGCCTGGGAAATCAATGAAGCTTTCAGTGTGGTCCCGCTTTATGCCATGAAACAGCTGAAACTGGATCCTGAGAAAGTCAACATCATGGGCGGGGCTATTGCCCTGGGGCACCCTCTTGGCGCAACCGGTATACGGTTGACGGGCACCCTGGCCAGAATTCTTCGTAAGATCGATGGCCGTTACGGTGTCGCAGCCGCATGCATTGGTGGCGGGCAGGGTATAGCGATGGTGATTGAGAAGGTTTGAGCGAGAAATATCCCGGACATGATAATATAATTATTTTTAGTCCGGGAGTACTCGTATTGGACGAGCTGGAATCGTAAATGAAAGGTAAGGCTTTAACCTTCCCGGTCGTGATTTGTTTCTAATTAAGAGATTCCTGGTTCGATTTCGACTGAATATTATCCGCCAGGTTTTTCAGATTATCGCCGTCAAGCCGATAAATGTGAAAATCATCTACCCTCCGGGCTCCGAAACTCTTGTAAAATCCGACGGCGGCCGCCTCAGGAAGCACCTGCCATTCCATACGTTTGCAACCTCTTTTCATGGCTGTTTTAGCCAGTGCGGCAAAGAGTTTTTGGCCAAGGCCCAGTCCACGGCAGTTCTCATTGACATATAGATCACTTAAAAACAGAATCGGACTTGCATTCCACACCGAAAAAGTCATGTAAAATAAGGCGAGACCCTGCGGTTCGTCGTTGACCTCAATGATAAGGGTATCGAAGCATTTTTCCGGGGAAAATCCGAAGCGGGTGATTTGCTCTTCTGTGATATGGCATTGATCGCCATGACCATCATGTTCAGCCAGTCGATGGAGAAACGTGGTAATGATGGAAGCATCGTTCATTACAGCTGGTCTGATCGAAATCATTATGTAAGCCCTTGTTTATACTATAAAAACATCTTGGAGGAAAGAATAACCTGTATCCCTATAGTATTGGGAAATTATCCTGTTTCCTCAATTCTAAAGGGAGAGTCGATGCACGGTCAATTTATTGATTTTTATATCCGTTATAGATATTAGAAATATAAAACGATGAACATCGGAAGTATGCCTTTAAGCGACGTTAGCGCAGCTTTATGGAGAGCAAACAATCTACAGACGATGAGCATATATGTTTAGAATGTTCTTCGAGGTGACAATTGGGGCTTGTCACGTTAACTTTTTCCAGTCGAAGTGGTCTTGTCTTAAAAAAAGTGGACAGGACCTCCAAAAGAATTATTGATATTTTATGGAGGATTTAAGTTGTCGTGCTCGATAGGTTTTGTCTGCGCCTAGATATTAGAAGTGCGCTTGAGCTATACGCCATTGGTTGGACAGTTTCGAGGATACATAAGCTACAGTCTGCAGCTCTGATCGGTTCTATATTTACGCTGCAAGACTTAGAAAGTCTGAGTATGGGTTCAATTCAAATCCTGCCCCCGCAACCATGTGTGGACGGCCCTTTAAATGCAAGGGTAAATTTGTTGGATGTTGCGATGTCGTCAGGTGCTTTCATGTGTCCGGCCTTTTGATGCGGTTGATATCCGCTGGCCCTGATGATTTCCGCAGACCCGGTCTCCAATCAAACACACGCTCAATTATGAGCCTGGTTGTGGTCGAGGTGTCCGGGTCCTTGGATTCCTGCTCTTTGTGATCATCACATCAAATGTCCTTGCAAAGGGGTGTTGTGTTCAGTCGTGCGGTTTAAGCGTGTCTTTCTCTTGGCATGTAGGGTTCTTTCCGGGTCATGATCGCCCAGGCGATCGGTACGAAGCGCATGGTTGGCCGGGTGACCGCTTCACAGATGGCTTCCGCATCGGCTGCGTCATTTTTGCCCCGTTTGACGTAGGGTTTGACATATTGAGGCGGCATCAGACGAACCTGGTGGCCCAGTTTCTGGAGTTCTCTCGCCCAATGATGAGCACTGGCGCAGGCTTCCATGCCAACCAGACAGGGGGGAAGGTTGACAAAGAAAGGCAGCAGCATATGTCGGCGCACTTGTTTGCGGATGAACACCTTGCCAGTGTCATCAATGCCGTGGATCTGAAAACCCTCTTTGCGAGGTCAAGGCCGATTGTGGTAATGTTCATGGTGGATGGTCCTCCTGTAATGAAGTTCGAAACAACTCTCATTATGGCACATCAGATGCCGCTAACGAGGGCCGTCCACATCATCAACGGAAGTTGACGCCGCCCGAATTTATCCGAGGCGGCGCTTCTTTACCGTTTTCAGGAGATCCTTTTATCAAGCGCAAAAAAATACGGAAGAACAGATTATTTCGACCCTTCAGGAACATGCCGCAGGCATGAAAGTTAGTGATAATTGTGAAAAAAGTATATTAAATCGGGATTATTATTTTTATCGGAGCGTATACATTCTAAAAGCTGGTGGAAAAAATATGCTTGAAGAATTGTCTGATCACATAGAAAGCCTGCGGCGTTATGCCTTTGTTTTGTGCCGGAATCATCATGATGCAGATGATTTGGTGCAGGAAACGCTGGTCAAGGCGATTGCGGCCGCCCATACCTATAAGACGGAAAAAAAGCTCAGGATTTGGCTTTTTGCCATCCTGCATAACAATTTCATTTCCAGCAAAAGACAGTTTGCCCGCCGAACCAGGGCGGCGGCCTTTCTTGACGGACTGGCGGAACAGGACGGGACAGTCCCGCCGCAGCAGGAAAAAACGCTTGAGGCCCGCCATACGGTGCGGATGATGGCCAGGCTGAGCACGGATCAGCAGGCGGCGTTAAGTTTAATCGCGCTGGAGGGTATGCCTTATGAAGAAGCCGCGGAGGTCCTTGATATTCCGGTAGGGACACTGATGTCCAGGCTGGCCCGTGGGCGGGAGGCGCTGCGGAAGATCATGAATTCAAAAGGGGAAGCCCGCTTTAAGGTTGTGAGGTGAGATATGAATAATCGTCCATTGGAAGTAGAACTACACAGTTATGTCGATGGCCTGCTGGATGACGAAGCCATGAACCGTGTTGAAGAATATCTTCTGGAAAACCCCTCAGTCGCATCGGAAGTGCAGAAATACCTGGAGGACAAGAGAAATATCCGGGAATTTTCAGAGCTTGGCTCCCGACCGCCCCAATCGGCAGCGCTCAGGACACTTGAACGCCAGCTTGCCAAAAAACTGAAGCGTACACGTTTTACCCGCTGGCACTATGCAGCCATGCTGGCGATCGTAATGACAGCATCCGGTTGGATCAGTCACGGCGTTTACCAGGAAATCTATGGTGGTCCCTGGTTCACCGATGAAATTACTGTTGCCCACAACCTGACTTCCCTTGAAACTGGTGAGCACGAGCGGTTCGCGAGCGACAGCGTCAGTGGGTTGTTCTCCCATATCGGGGAGCCGGCGGTGCTCCCCGACTTGACACGGTTTAACCTGGCGCCCGCCGGGGCCCGTCTCGTACCCAGTTACGAGGGACCGGTTCTCCAGATTTCCTATCGTGGTGATGGAGGAGAAAGCCTGTCTTATTTCCTGCTGCATGACAAAAAGCAGGAGGAATTGCCCATGCGTATCCTGCATCGACCGAATGTGGCTGTTGCCTACTGGCAACATGCTTTTTCACGATATGCCATAGTTTCCCCGATGCCCGATGACAAGGTACGCAACATTGCGGATTACCTGGATAGTACCCTGCAGGAAAATATGAAAATCCCGAAATCGGGAATTTTTTGATATTCCGGGGGAATAGAAAGACTTCTCAGGCGTATATGGATTGAAACGGTCGCGCTCGCGATCTGATGATCAATTCAAGAAAGGCACTTTGGTGCAGGAGAGAAGTATGAAAATACCCGGGTTAGTCAGTGTCATCGCCCTGACAGTCGTGCTGAGTTCTGGTCCTTCCCGGGCCATGGAGTGGCTGGATGAACTTGACCTCAGGTCACAGTGTTCGGTTTATTTTCAGGCCCCCGAAAGCAAGGAAGGTATTTTATGTGAATCCTTTATCCAGGGATATCTTTCCGGTATCCATTCATTGCGCAGGGATGTTGACCGGAAGATCAGTAAAAAAGTCTCTCCCACCGGCGATAGTTTTTCCGACCGCGCCATTCGCACGCGGGCCGGTAGCCGGTTCAGATATATAGACCCTGCGCTTCATCGGGGATTTTGCATTTCGGATGACGTCACTTCGGATGTCGTTGTGCGTAAGGTGGTGACATACCTCAATGAGCATCCGGATGACACGCCGCTTCCCGATAACAAGATTCTGTTCAATGCGCTGCTCGAAAATTTTCCCTGCAATGAATGAAAGTTGAGAATCCTGTTTTTTTGATAACAAGCAGTAATGAAGTGGAGAACCGCCAATGCTGCGTATAGCCAGCCTTGCCCTGGCGCTGGGGATCACATGGCTATTGTGGTCGGGGCACGTCGATCCCCTGTTGCTTGGGCTGGGCGTTCTGTCCATCGTGATCGTTCTTATCGTCAATAGACGCATGGCCGCCATCGACGAGGAAGGTGTGCCATTTCAGCTTGCGGGGTCAATCTTTGCCTACTGGATGTGGCTGGTCGTTGAGATTTTTAAATCCAATGTGCATGTCGCCCGGATTGTTCTGTCCCCCAAAATGAAAATTAGTCCGACGATTGTCAAAGTATCGGCTTGGCAGAAAAGTGATCTGGGTCAGGTCCTGTTTGCCAACAGCATTATCCTGACGCCGGGCACGCTATCACTTGATCTCTTCGAAAACCAGGTGCTGGTGCATGCGTTGACAAAAGAGAGTGCCCTGGAGGTTCAGGCTGGCGAAATGAATATGCGCGCCGCGAGGGTGATGGGTAGCGCCGGTTTGGAAGCCGGAACTGAGGAAGAGGGTAGAGTGTAATGTATCTTGCTGCAGTAGTCGCCATTGTGATTACCATGTCCCTGGCTGTTGTCCGGGCGCTCGTCGGGCCGACCGTTTACGACCGTATACTTGCCGTCAATATGTTCGGCACGAAAACCGTGCTGTTGCTGGCGGTTGTCGCCTTCCTGTTCGGGCGGACCGACTTTCTGGATCTTGCCCTGCTTTACGCCCTGATCAATTTTATCAGTACTCTTGCCGTGCTGCAGTATTTTCAGCGCCGGACTGCTGCCCAGGCGGAAGAAGCCGGCGAGCAGGGAGGGGAGGCATAATGGAACTTGTTGCCGATATTCTATCCTGGATCCTGCTTCTGTCCGGCAGCTTTTTCGTTTTTGCCGGCGGTATCGGTTTTCTCCGCATGCCGGACCTCTATTCCCGGATGCATGCGTCAAGCCTGACGGAGTCTCTCGGGGCGATCCTGATTTTGATCGGTCTGATGGTACAGGGTGGTTTCACGCTGGTGACCGTCAAACTGATTATCATGTTGTTCTTCCTTCTGTTTACAAGCCCGACTGCGGCTTACGCGCTGGCCAATGCGGCTTTGCTGGCCGGCGTGAAGCCGAAGGCCTCCCTGTTGTCCGGACAAGAGAAAGGAAGCGATAAATGACCGAAAACATGCTTTTTCTTGACATCATCGGCCTTGTCATTCTTGTGCTGCTGGTCATTGTGGCCGCCGGGATCGTCATCACCCGCAACCTCTTCACCGCGGTGATGTTGCTCGGCATCTTCTCTCTTCTGATCGCCGCGTCCTTCTTCCTGCTGGATGCCGCGGATGTGGCGTTGACGGAGGCCGCTGTCGGCGCCGGGGTCTCAACGGTGCTGATGCTTGGCACCCTGGCGCTGACCACCGACCGCGAAACCGGAAAAGGCGCCGCCCGACCGCTGGCCGGTGTTGTCATTGTCCTGACGGCTCTGATCCTTTTGTATGCCACATTAGACAAGCCTTCCCTGGGGGATCCGCAGGCACCGGTTCATGGTCATGTTTCGGAAAAATATCTGAACGAAAGCATGGACGAGATCGGGGTCCCCAATTTCGTGACCGCCATTCTGGCCAGTTATCGCGGGATTGATACGCTGGGCGAGGTTGCCGTTGTGTTCACGGCGGCGACCGGTGTGGCGCTGCTTCTGGGCGGACCGCGTCGAAAGCCCCGGGACGAGCAGGGAAAGAAAACCGAGGACCGGAAAACCATCAGCCATCATATGGTGCCGCGGGTGGTCTCCAAGCTGCTGATCCCCTTTATCATGCTGTTCGCGCTTTATGTGCAGTTTCACGGCGACTACGGGCCGGGCGGCGGTTTCCAGGCCGGGGCGATTTTTGCTTCTGCCGTCATGTTGTATGCCATCGTCAATGGCGATGATCTTGCCCAGACGGTGCTGTCTGCACGCGCCATGGGTATTCTGATGTCCGCCGGGCTGTTGCTTTACGCCGGCGTCGGTTTTGCCTCGCTTCTGCTTGGCGGGAATTTCCTGGATTATTCGGTCCTTGCCGCCACACCGCTAGCGGGCCAGCATCTGGGGATCCTGTTGATCGAGGCCGGGGTCGGCATGACGGTTACCGCGGCGCTGGTAACCATTTTCTATGGCTTTTCAGCACGGGGGAGCCGCTGACATGGAAATTCTCGGTCTTTTTAACTACTGGGTGTTTGTGATCCTGCTGATGCTTGGCTTCTATGCTATCGTCGCCCGGACCAACCTGATCAAGAAAGTTATAGGTCTAAGCATTTTTCAGGCCTCTGTCTTCCTGATGTATATCAGCATGGGCAAAGTGGAAGGGGGCACCGCGCCCATCATCATCCCTGACCTGCCTGAAGACACCATCTTCTCCAATCCCCTGCCGCAGGTGCTGATCCTGACGGCCATTGTGGTCGGAATTTCAACGACCGCCCTGGCGCTTGCCATGGTGGTCCGTATCAAGGAGGAATACGGCACCGTCGAAGAGGACGAAATCCGCAAGAAAGACTCCCGCGAGAAGGAGACAACCTCGTGACCCTTGCTGCCCATCTGCCTGCCCTGCAGGTTGCCCTGCCGCTGGCGGCGGCCCCGATCTGCGCCCTTTTGCGCTGGCGCTCCACAGCCTGGTCAGTCGCCGTATTGATCAGCTGGCTAAGCCTGCTGGCGGCGATCGGCATTTTTACGCATGTCAATGAACATGGCGTTTTTGCCTATTCCATGGGAGGCTGGGAACCTCCGTTCGGTATTGAATTCCGTATTGATGTACTGAATGCCCTGATGCTGTTGCTGGTCACGGGCGTCAATGCGGTCGTAATCACCTGGTCGCGGCTGAGTGTGCAGCAGGAAATCGATGATTGGCGGGAACCGATGTTCTATGCCGCCTGGCTGCTTTGCGTCTCCGGCCTGCTGGGTATCACCATCACCGGCGATGCTTTCAACATATTTGTGTTTCTGGAGATTTCATCGCTGGCGAGTTACATCCTCGTCTCGTGCGGCAAGGACCGGCGCTCCCTGGTGGCCGCCTACAAATATCTGATCATGGGCTCCATCGGCGCCACTTTCTTCCTGATCGGTGTCGGGTTGTTGTATATGACCACGGGTACACTGAACCTTTACGATATTTCCACCCGTCTTCCAGACTCTGATTTCTCGCGTCCCGTTTTGGCGGCGGCCGGCTTCATCACGCTGGGCTTGGCGCTCAAGTTTGCCATGTTCCCGCTGCATCTGTGGATGCCCAACGCATATACCTTCGCGCCCCATGCGGTATCGGCCCTGCTGGCGGCGACCTCGACCAAGGTCTCCATCTATGTATTGCTCAGGTTCGAATTTATCGTGTTCCAGCCGAACCTGGATCATCATGATATCCAGTTTTCCAGCTTTATTATTCCCCTCAGCGTCCTTGCCATCTTCGTCGGGGCCATTGCCGCCGTTTACCAGGGAAACATCAAGCGGGTGCTGGCCTATTCGTCGGTCGGACAAATCGGCTATATCCTGCTCGGGATCGGATTGTTAACGGTCGCCGGCCTGACCGGAGGCATCCTGCATCTGTTTAACCACGCCTTGGCCAAGGCGGTTCTCTTTATGGCCGTGGGCTGCCTGTATTTCCGATACGGCACCTGCCAGATCAGCCGTATGGCCGGATGCGGCCGGGAAATGCCCTGGACCATGGGGGCTTTTGTCATCGGCGGTCTGAGCCTGATCGGCGTGCCCTTCACGGCCGGTTTCATCAGTAAACTTTATCTGGTCAGGGCGTTGCTGGAGCAGGGGGCGACCGGCATTATACTGGCCGTCCTGCTGCTGATCGGTTCCCTGATCGCAGTGGTTTATATCTGGCGTATCGTCGAATCCGCCTATTTCCGTCCCAAAGCGGAAGATTCAACGGTGGCGAGGGAGGCGCCGCTGGCTCTGCTGCTGCCGACCTGGGTGATGGCGCTGGCCAATATCTATTTCGGCATTGATCCTGGCCTGCCCCTTGACATGGCCCGCACGGCGGGCGAGCAGCTTCTCGGGGGGGCGTTGCTATGATGGCAGACGTATTCTCCAATCCCCTGGCGCTGGCGATCATCATTCCGTTGCTGGGCGGTCTCGGCGTTGCGGCCAGCGGGCGTATCCCAAATGTGCGCGAAGCTGTGACCCTGGCCACATCACTCCTGCTGGCCGTCCTGGTCTGGTCTCTGTTACCGCAGGTGCTGGCAGGGGAGGTGATCGAGTTGAGGTTGCCGGCGATGGCGGAGGGCCTCGGTTTTGCCTTTACCCTTGAGCCGCTCGGCATGCTGTTTGCGCTGGTTGCCTCGACGTTGTGGGTGATCAACAGCGTCTATTCCATCGGTTATATGCGGGGGAATAAGGAACAACACCAGACCAGATTCTACATCTGTTTCACCATCGCCATTGCCAGCGTAATGGGGATTGCCTTTGCCGGAAATCTGCTGACCCTGTTCTTCTTTTACGAGGCGCTGACCCTTTCCACCTATCCGCTGGTCACCCACAAAGGGGATGCCAAGGCGCTGGCCGGCGGGCGGGTCTATATCGGCCTGCTGCTGACCACGTCAGTCGGTTTCCTGCTGCCGGCCATCATCTGGACCTGGAGCGCCACCGGCACCATGGACTTCGTTCCGGGCGGTATTCTCGCCGGGGTCCTGTCCGGCGGGGCGGTCGGCTTCCTGCTGTTCCTGTATATGATCGGGATCGGTAAGGCAGCGCTGATGCCGGTGCATTACTGGCTGCCGGCGGCCATGGTGGCGCCGACCCCGGTCAGTGCTTTGCTGCATGCGGTGGCAGTGGTCAAGGCCGGTGTCTTTACCGTGGTCAAGGTTGTGGTTTATGTGTTCGGCGTTGACCTGCTGGCCGGGGAGGCGAGCGCTTCCTGGCTGATCTACGCGGCCGGCTTTACGATTATTGTCGCCAGCCTGATCGCGCTCAGGCAGGATAACCTTAAAAAACGTCTTGCCTTTTCCACCGTGAGCCAGCTTTCCTATGTGATCCTGGCGGTTGCCCTGTATGTGCCGGCTGGTATTGTGGCGGCTACCCTTCACATTGCGGCTCACGCGGTGGGCAAAATTACGCTGTTTTTTGCAGCGGGCTCCATTTATACCGCGGCTCACAAGACAGAGGTCAGCCAGCTTGATGGCATCGGCTGGCGCATGCCGGTGACCATGACGGCCTTCGCCGTAGGGGCGCTGGCCATGATCGGTCTGCCGCTGACGGGCGGTTTTATCAGCAAATGGTATCTGGTGATGGGCACGCTTGAAGCGGAAAGCCTGTTCGCCCTTATGGTTATAATGATCAGTACCTTGCTGAATGCAGCTTATTTTTTACCGATTGTTTATCGCGCTTTCTTCCGCCCGCTACCGGCAAAAGAGGCCGTGGCAGAGATGCATGGAGAGGCTCCCCTGCCGATAGTTCTGGCTCTATCAGCCACGGCTTTCCTTACAATATTGATCTTTTTTGTCCATGCTCCCCTCCTGGAGCTGGCGGAAGCTCTGCTCAAAGGTGCTCCATGACGGAAATACAGAAGGATGAAATGGAAAAACACTGGTTGGTCAGAAAGGACACGATCCGGAAACTCTGGATCGGTGGCGGTGTGATCCTGCTTCTCACCGTGCTCGCCCAGTTCTTCGTCCCCATCAAGGGCAAATTCGGGGTGGACGGCTGGTTTGCCTTTCCGGCGCTCTATGGTTTCGCGACCTGTGTGGCCATGGTTTTGGGGGCCAAATGGCTTGGATATATCGTAAAGCGGAAGGAGGACTATTATGATGAGTGACTTTTTTCCTCCAGCCCTCGTTCTTATTATTGGAGGACTGTTGCTTTCCCTTGCTAAGGGAAGGGGGCGGGACCTTCTGGTGCTTGGTGTGCCCGCCCTGACTTTTTACGCGATTTGGAGCCTGCCCGCGGACGCCATGCTTGAAGTGCCCTTCCTGGACTATATGCTGGTGCCGCTTGAAGTCACCACCCTGGGCCGGCTGTTCGCCACTATCTTTACCCTGATGGCCTTTGTCGGCGGTCTTTTTGCCCTGCGTCAGGCGACTAGCGGCGAGATGGCGTCTGCCTTTGTTTATGCGGGAGGGGCGGTCGGCGTTACCTTCGCCGGTGATCTGATCACCATGTTTATATTCTGGGAACTGATGGCCATCGGCTCAACTCTGGTCATCTGGTGCGCGGGCACGGAGCAGGCGCGGGCTGCCGGCATGCGCTATATCCTGATGCATTTACTGGGCGGGGTGATCCTGATGATCGGTATCATCGCCCAGATCAGCCATTCCGGCACCATCGACTTTACAGCCGTCGACCTGGACGGAATCGGCGCCTGGTGCATGCTGATCGGGATACTGATAAATGCGGCGGCTCCTCCTTTTTCTGCCTGGCTGTCGGACGCCTATCCGGAGGCAAGCCCGTCCGGCAGCGTCTTCTTGTCCGCCTTTACCACCAAGACCGCCGTCTATGTGCTGATGGTGGTTTTCGCCGGGACCAAGATACTTATTCCAATCGGATTGATTATGGTCTTTTATGGCATCATTTACGCGCTGCTTGAAAACGATATGCGGCGGATTCTGGCCTATTCCATCGTTAACCAGGTGGGCTTCATGGTGACCGGGATCGGCATCGGCACCCCGCTGGCGCTGAACGGTGTGGCGGCCCATGCCTTCTGCCATATAATCTACAAGGCGCTGTTGCTGATGAGCGCCGGTGCCGTATTGCACCAGACCGGGAAAAGGCGCTGTACGGACCTGGGTGGACTGTTCCAGTCCATGCCGGTGACCGCCGTCTGCGGTATTATCGGCGCGCTGGCGATTTCCAGTTTCCCGTTGACCTCCGGCTTTGTCTCCAAGAATATGATTTCCGCTGCCGCTGGTTATGAAGCCATGACGGTCGTATATTTCCTGCTTGCCGCGGCGTCCGCCGGGGTATTCCTGCATGCCGGGATCAAATTTCCCTGGTTTGTGTTTTTCCAGAAGGACTCCGGTCTGCGTCCCAAGGATCCGCCAGTGAATATGCAGCTGGCAATGATCATTTTCGCCTTTCTCTGCATCGGTATCGGCGTCTATGCCGCGCCACTCTATGATCTTTTGCCCTATCCGGTGACCTATGAACCCTACAAAGCGTCGACGGTGCTGAATTATCTGCAACTGCTGCTGTTTGCCGGGCTGGCCTTCTTCGTCATGCTGCCCTGGATGAAACGGACCCTGACCATCAGCCTGGACGCGGACTGGTTTTACCGCCGTCCGCTTTATTGGGCAGGTAATGCCACGTGGAATATTCTGTCGCGGGCCTATGATCGCTTTATACGGGCTCTTTCAGGCGGAAAGACCTATTTCGTTGGCCTGTTTGACACTCTATTTAACGCCAGGGGCGTGTTGACCAGGACATGGATGATCAGCACCACAGCGGCCTGGACGATCAGTCTGCTGCTGCTCTATCTTGTCTCTTACGTATTTTAGCCATAGGGCGTTCGGATAACGTCCGTCTATATCCAGCTCGGGATTTGAACCTTTGGATCGAGTAGGGGGGCCATTGAGAGTGCACCAGGGGGTGAAACCCCCGTCATAAGCAGGCAAATTCTGGAAAATAAGCCTCTATAATAAAGTGCGCACAAATCGCACAATTTATCTTCTAACTGTATGAGATATTTAGGCTGTTCGTGCCTGCTGACTGCACCAATATCCTTTCCCGGACATTCCTAAATCTTCCTAAACCGCAGAAAAATTCAGGTTTCTGCGGTTGATGCTCTTCCAATTTTCCCTCATTTTTTATCTTATCAGAAAAAAGTGCGCAAGGAGATAGGTGTGAAAATGGCTTCAGTGAGAAAACATGGAAAGAAGTGGCAAGCAGGCGTAAGACTCAAAGGTACTCGAAAAAGAAAGTTGTTTAAAACCAGAATGCAAGCTCAGCGTTGGGCCTTGGAACAGGAAGAGTGGACTTGTCCAAAAAGCGCTGGCGCAATCCATTGGTTAGCCCTCTCTGATAGCTTTGTCACAAACCATAGAGGTTTCAAGAAAAGATTATTATCAGGCTCTGGAGGACAGTAACAAAGGAACCGATATTACAGATTGGCTGATTTATTTTGCCGAAATGGTTTTTTCCGCACAGAATAATACAGAATCCCTTCTGGAATTTATCATTGCCAAATTCAGGCTCTTTAATCGTCTTAGAGGATTGTTGAAATAACGTCAGGAAAAAGCTCTGCTACGTATGTTTCAGGAAGGATCCTCTGGCTTCACTGGCGGGATGAGTGCGGAAAAATATATCTCGATTACCGGCGCATCTCGTGCAACAGCAATGCGTGATTTTCAGGAATTGATCGCAAAAGGTGCCCTGAAGAAAACGGGACAGCTAAAAAATACACGATACTGGCTCAATATCTAAGTCATGCTGAGTTAATCGTTTGAAAACTGAATATTCTGTCGACGATTAAGGTTCGCGCCAGGCGGTCGACCAGAATAATCGTAGCGACAGAGCGTAAGGTTGAATTATTTACGGTGAGCAAGTGGCTAAACTTGGAGTGATAGGAGAGGTTTGACACTTATTATCGTTGTACGATTCCTATGTTAAAATCCTGCAAAAAAACAAAAAAATATAAGTCTGGCAGGTTATGAAACTTTCGAGAACCGAGAGCACTTCGATTGGCTCAGAACGAGTATAATCGGGTGAAGGCGGTGGAAAAATGGCCGGCCCAGCCGCTCAAAAACGACCTGATAATTTTGACCAGGTGTAAAAACTTGCATCGGAAAGCCATAGCCGGTTACACTCAGCCGAAGGCCGATGCATGACTCTGTGCCGGACTGTGAGAAGTCCAGCCTTGTGTGAAGATAGACAGGTAAATTACGTTGGTAGCAGGTGCCAATCATGAGCTTTCATTCATTTTGGCGCAGAATATATTCCTGAACTTCTCATTGAGGGAAGATGATGAACAAACTGGTTTTAAAACCTGTCCGATGTTGGCCACTGACGCTGTGGTTTTTTGACCAACTTGATGCCCGAACTATTCTTCAAATCCAGCAGCCCTGGGTGGTACTCTTTACAAAGGTTTGGTGCAAATCGTGAGTGATCCCGTGTTGAAGAACAAGCAGATACGCTTATGACGAACTCCGACAAGGCATTTGTAATCAAACGAGATGATCTGCAAAGGTTGTTCGATGTTATCATTACGCGCGGCTATACGCCTGTAGGGCCGATGGTCCGCGATGGCGTGATCGTTTATGACGTGCTGCGCCGCGTTCAGGATTTGCCCGAAGGCTGGACCGAAGACCAGGATGCCGGGACGTATCGTTTGAAACGACGCGACGATAGCGCGTTGTTCGGGTTCAACAATGGTCCGCATTCATGGAAAAAATACCTGTTTCCGCCACGGTCGAAACTCTGGGAAGGCAAGAAGACGGAAGATGGCGGTTTCACGCTCAAGGAAGTGGAAGACACTGAGAGGCCCTTCGCGTTCATAGGCGTGCGCTCCTGCGACCTGCACGCAATACAGGTGCAGGACAAGGTGTTTATGAACGAACACCATCCGGACCCGCTTTATACTGATCGCCGGTCCAGGGCACTGATCATTGTCGTCAATTGCGGACAGGCGGCCAAGACCTGTTTTTGCACCTCCATGAACACCGGACCGCGCGCGGAAGGGGGTTATGATCTTGCTCTGACCGAGATTCTGGACGGCGACGATCATTATTTCTTCGCGGAGCCCGGCAGTAAAGACGGCTTTTCCCTGCTGGCCGAAGTACCGCACGAGGAGGCGGACAGCGACAATTTTACTGCTGCGGAAAAAGGCACGAAGCGCGCCGAGGAACAGATGGGGCGCAAGATCGACATTTCCGACATCAAGGAGCTGCTCTACCGTAACTACGACAACGAACGCTGGGACGCGCTTGAAAAACGCTGTCTTGCCTGCGGCAATTGCACCATGGCCTGTCCGACCTGTTTCTGTTCCAAGGTCGAAGACGTGACCGATCTAACAGGCGACCATGCCGAGCGCTGGCGTGAATGGGATTCCTGTTTCACGATGGATTTTTCCTATATTCACGGCGGTAGCGTGCGGTCTACGACCCGCTCGCGCTACCGGCAATGGTTGATGCACAAGCTCGCGACATGGTTGGACCAGTTTGGCACGTCGGGGTGTGTAGGCTGCGGGCGCTGCATCACATGGTGTCCGGTCGGTATTGATCTCACCGAGGAAGTTCGCCTGATCCGAGACAGCGAAAACCAAAAGGACATCGCCAATGGTTAGTATCAAGGATATTCGCACCCTGCTCGCTGAAAACCCGTTCTTCGATGGGATATCAGAGGAACATATGGAAACAATGGCGGGATGCGGCAGGCTCGTGCATTTCAAGCCTGGCGAATTTCTCCTGCGTGAGGGAGACGAGGCGGACACGTTTTACTTGATCCGTGATGGGGAAGTAGCGATTGAAAGCGATGTCCCGACGGCTGGCCCCCTTTCGATTGCACGTATCGGCCCATGCGGGATCACCGGCTATTCGTGGCTGTTCCCGCCGCATCGTAATAGTTTCGATTCGCTGGCTCTGACGCATGTATCAGCCATTGCGCTCGATGGTGAATGTTTACGTGGCAAGGCGGAGGACGATCATGAGCTCGGATATCAGCTCATGAAACGCTTTGCGCAAGTCATGCTCGACCGCCTGCAGGCAGCGCGGCGACAGATGCTGGACGTTTATGCGAACGGGAGGACGACGGATGCAGCCTCAGGCTGAAATGCGATCACCGATGCGTCCGCATCCCTTCCGCGTGCTGGAAATCGCGGAGGAAATTCCCGGCTGCATGACTGTGCGCGTCGAGCCGTCCGGCGACGGGGGCGACGCCGCGTTCGCGCCGGGACAATTCTACATGATTTATATCTTCGGTCACGGGGAAGTGCCGATCTCGGTCAGCGGCGACCCGGAGAAATCAGGGGAACTGACCTTTACCGTCATGGCCGTCGGCTCTGTGACGCAGGCGCTGTGCGCCGTCAAGTCGGGCGACGTCATCGGCTTGCGCGGCCCGTTCGGCAGCGCCTGGCCGGTAGACAAAGTGAAAGGGCGCGATGTGATTGTCGTGGCGGGCGGGCTAGGCCTGGCTCCGCTGCGGCCGTCGATCTACCGTATGCTGCACAATCGTAACGATTACGGTGACATCACACTTCTCTATGGCACGCGTCAGCCACAGAGTATCGTTTTTCCGCAGGAACTTGCCGACTGGCGCGAAGATGCGCTGATAGAAGTAGAGGTTACAGTCGACACCGCCGGTCGTGACTGGCCGGGGAAGGTCGGCGTCGTTACCGAATTATTGAAAGGTCGCAACGTCGATCCAGCTAAGACTTCCGCCCTAATTTGCGGGCCGGAGATCATGATGCGCTTCTCGGCCTATGCGCTGTTGGATATCGGCGTTGCGGCCGAAAACATCCATGTATCGATGGAACGCAACATGAAATGCGCGGTCAGAATGTGCGGACGCTGCCAGTACGGGCCGTTCTTTATCTGCGCCGACGGGCCGGTGTTCCCGTTCGACTGCGTCGAACGGTTGTTCAAGATAAGAGAAGTGTGATGACTGACAAACCGAAACTCGCGGTCTGGAAATTCGCATCCTGCGACGGTTGCCAGCTTAGTCTGCTGGACTGCGAGGACGAGTTGCTGGCCGTTGCGGATCACATCACCATCGCCAATTTTCCGGAAGCCAGCCGCGCCGTACTCGAAGGGCCGTATGATCTGTCGCTGGTCGAAGGCTCGATTACAACGCCGCATGACCGCGACAGGATAAAGGAGGTTCGCCGACAGTCGAAATTTCTTATCACCATTGGCGCTTGTGCCACTGCCGGCGGGATTCAGGCCTTGCGCAACTTCACAGACGTACAGGAGTTTATGGATATCGTTTACGCCAGCCCCGAATATATCAGCACGCTGGACACATCGACGCCGATATCCGCTCATGTGAATGTGGATTTTGAATTGCGCGGCTGCCCCATCAACAAGAACCAGCTGCTGGAGGTCATCAACGCGTTCCTGAATGAACGCAAACCGAACGTATCGCCGAACAGCGTCTGCCTCGAATGCAAAAAGCGCGGCACCGCCTGTATCATGGTGGCGCATGGCACGCCCTGCATGGGGCCCGTGACGCAGGCCGGGTGCGGCGCGATTTGCCCGACCTATAACCGCGGTTGTTACGGCTGCTACGGGCCGATGGAAACGCCCAACACGGCCTCACTGGCCGCCTGGATGCACGATCTTGGCGTGTCGGGGGGTGAGTTGCGGCGCATGTTCAGGACATACAACGCCGAAGAAGCCGAATTCAGAGAGGAAGGCGACCGCCACGGGGGAGAAAACATATGAGCGGTTCACACGGCAGCGGCACGCGCACAATCAAGGTTGATTATCTCGCCCGCGTCGAAGGCGAAGGCGCGATGTATATTAAAATCCGGGACAATGTCCTTGAAGACGTAAAGCTCAAGATATTCGAGCCGCCGCGCTTTTTCGAAGGGCTCCTGCGCGGGCGGGAGTTCACCGAAGCGCCGGACATCACATCGCGCATTTGCGGCATCTGCCCCGTTGCTTATCAGATGAGCGCGATCCACGCGATGGAGAACGCTTGCGGCGTGCGCGTCGAAGGTGCGCTGCGCGAACTGCGCAGGCTCTTCTACTGTGGCGAATGGATTTCCAGCCATACACTGCATATTTACATGCTGCATGCGCCGGATTTCCTCGGCTATCCAAGCGCTGTCGAGATGGCGAAGGATCATCCGCAGGTGGTCGAGCATGGGCTTGCGTTGAAGAAGACAGGCAATGATATCATGAGCCTGATGGGCGGGCGTGAAATCCATCCGGTCAACGCTCGTGTTGGCGGGTTTTACCGGGTTCCGATGAGAAGCGAATTGTCGGAGTTGCGAGAAAAACTGTTGCGCGCCCGCGAACTGGCGCTGGAAACGGTGAAATGGAGCGCAACACTCGACTTCCCGGATTTCGAACAGGACTACACATTCGTCGCGTTGAGGCACGACGATGAATACCCAATGAACGAGGGCCGCGTTGTGTCGAACAAGGGGCTCGATATCGATGTTTCCGAATATGACGACCATTTTGAGGAACAGCATGTCGACTATTCGAACGCGCTTCATTGCGTAATGAAGCCGGACGGAAAATGTTATCATGTCGGGCCCATGGCGCGGTATGCGTTGAACTTCGACCACCTGCCAGAAGACATCCAGGATGCGGCAAAAGCGGCCGGGCTAGGCCCCGTCTGTGCCAACCCGTTCCAAAGCATCACCGTGCGAGCGGTGGAAGTGCTCTATGCCGTAACGGAAGCACTCCGCATCATTGACAACTACAACCCGCCGCGACAACCTGCGATCGACGTGAAACCGAAGGCCGGGACGGGTTTCGCAGTGACGGAGGCACCGCGCGGACTGCTTTATCATCGCTACACCATTGACGATGACGGCATCATAAAAGACGCAAACATCGTGCCGCCGACTTCCCAGAACCAGAAGATGATCGAAGAGGATTTACGCCATTTTGTCCCGACTTGCCTCGACAAAGCGGATGATGAAATCCAGCACGTTTCCGAACAGGCGATCCGTAATTACGACCCATGCATTTCCTGCGCCACGCATTTTCTCAAGCTTGAGGTCGACCGCGAATGACGAAAGCGCCGACCCTCATCATCGGCATTGGCAATCGCTATCGCGGCGACGACGCATTCGGCTGTATGGTGGCGGGCGAACTGGCCGGACAAGTGCCTCTGGACGTGACATGTATTGAGCATGACGGAGAGCCCGCCGGGCTGATAGAGTGCTGGCAAGGTGCTGAGAAGGTAATCCTGATCGACGCCGTGTCCTCGGGTGCGGAGGCAGGGCAAATCTTCCGCTTCGATCTTGCGCGGCAAGCGCTGCCGGAAGATTTTAATTTATATTCCACCCACGCCTTCGGTGTGCCGCAGGCGGTGGAACTCGCCCGGGCGCTGGCGAAGCTTCCACCGGATATCCGGTTCATCGGTGTGGAGGGCAAAAATTTTAATGCCGGCGAAGAGCTCTCACCGGCTCTGTCTAAAACGAAGGATGCATTAATTGCAGAAATTTTGAATTCACTGAAATCACAGGAGAGTATTCATGCATGAATTTTCACTGATGGCCGACCTGTTGCGCAAGATCGAACAGCTTGCGAAGGAGGCCAATGCCGACAAGGTCGTGGCGGTGAAGGTCAAGCTCGGCGCGTTATCGCACATCACGCCGGATCATTTCCGGGAGCATTTTGAGGATGCTATCGTCGGCACGGCGGCGGAGGGCGCGGAACTCGATGTCGAACAATGCGACGACGAACAGGATCCCAACGCGCAGGACATCCTGCTCGAAAGCATCGATATCGCGGCCTGATCCCATGTCCACCGAGCTTGTAACCCAAAACGAGGACAATGACGCGAAACGCGAACGTCTGACCGTCGAAGGCACGGTGCAGGGCGTCGGGTTTCGTCCGTTCGTCTTTCGCCTCGCGCAGGAGCTCGGGCTAACAGGATACGTGCGGAACACGCCGGCAGGGGTGATCATCGAGATAGAGGGAGCGGAGACACTTCTGGCGGCTTTCAAAAAAGCTTTGGAAGAACGTAAACCGGCACAGGCGCGCTTTCTGAAGCTCGAGGATACGCCGCTGACTGCGGAATATGGGAATGACTTCATCATCCGGCCGAGCGAGACGGGGGAAGAAACGACGGCACTGATGTTGCCAGACTCCGCCGTCTGTAGCGATTGTCTGCGTGAAATGAAGGACCCCTCCGACCGGCGCTACCGTTATCCCTTTATAAACTGCACCCAATGCGGGCCGCGCTTTTCGATCATCACGGCGCTGCCCTATGATCGGCCAAATACGACGATGGCGGGGTTCGAGATTTGCCAGGCCTGTCGCCGCGAGTATGACGATCCCGATAACCGCCGCCACCACGCGCAGCCGGTCGCCTGCCCGGAATGTGGTCCTCAGCTTGAATTGCGGAACGCGAAGGGCAAAACGAAAGCGCGGCGTGACGAGGCGTTGCTGAAAGCGGCACAGGCGGTGCGCGATGGTAAGATACTGGCGCTGAAGGGACTTGGCGGGTTCCACCTGGTCTGCGATGCACGTAACGCTGTTGCTGTCGCCGAGTTGCGTCGCAGCAAAAGCCGTCCCGTCAAACCCTTCGCCGTTATGTACCCGTCGCTGAATATGGCGCGGGCCGATTGCGCGATGTGTCCGGAAGAGGAAAAACTGCTGACTTCTGCGGAAGCGCCGATTGTCCTGCTGCGCAAGGATGCCAAGCCCGCCGTTGCGGAAAACGTCGCGCCCGGCAACCCGAATCTCGGCGTCATGCTGCCCTATACGCCGCTGCATCACCTGCTTATGTCCGAACTTGGCTTCCCGGTCGTCGCCACTAGCGGCAACCGCACCGATGAACCGATTTGCACAGACGAAGACGACGCCGTCTTGACCCTGAAGGATATTGCTGACGTCTTTCTGGTTCATAACCGGCCTATTTCGGGGCGCTGCGACGATTCTATCCTCCGCGTCATGCGCGGGCGCGCAACCGTGCTGCGCCGCGCGCGCGGCTATGCGCCGCTCCCGATTGTTGTGAAGCACAGTTTTGTTATGCCTGTACTCGCCGTCGGCGGACAACTCAAAAACACCGTAGCGCTGGCCGTGCACAATCGCGTCTTCATGTCGCCACACATCGGCGATCTCTATAGGCCAGAAGCCTGCGCCGCGCACCGTGCGGCGGCTGATCTGCTGTGTCGCCTTTACAACGCCGAACCGGAGAGCATCGTTCACGACCTGCATCCCGATTACAGCTCAACACGGATGGCGGAAGAGCGCGGCGGCAATGCCCTCGCCGTGCAGCACCATCATGCGCATGCGCTGTCCTGCATGGCTGAAAACGGGGTGAAGCCGCCCTGTTTGGCCGTCGCATGGGACGGTACCGGTTACGGCACGGATAACACCGTCTGGGGCGGGGAGTTTTTGAAGATCAAACCCGGCGGGTTCGAACGGGCGATGCATTTTTTGCCTTTCCCGCTGCAGGGTGGGGATGCGGCCGCGCTTGACCCGAGACGCGCCGCGCTCGGCATGCTTTACGTGCTGGGTGGCGAAGACACGTTTGACCGGGATATCGCCCTGCTGGGAGAGGATGCGTGGCTGATGAAATCCGCACTGAAAAAGAACATCAACTGCCCGCTGACCAGCAGCGCCGGGCGCATCTTCGATGCTGTCGCAGCGCTGACCGGTATTTGCTCGGAAAACGGGTTCGAGGGACAGGCGGCGATGGCGCTGGAATTCGCCGCAGACCCGGACGCGACCTCTCTCTATGACTTCAAAATCGAAGACGGGATCATCGACTGGCGGCCAATGCTGCGCGCGATACTCGGCGATATCGACACGGGGGCTAAGCCTGGCGCGGTGTCCGGGAGATTTCATGCGACGCTGGCGGCGATGATCCTGGCGGCAGCAAAATCCGTCGGTGAGGAAATGGTGTTGCTCACCGGTGGCTGTTTTCAGAACGCGCTTTTGCTCAATTGTGCCGTCGACGCCCTGGAACAGTCCGGCTTTACGGTTCACACACACCACCATGTGCCGCCAAATGACGGCGGGCTGGCGCTCGGGCAGGTCATGGCGATGGCGCACGCGTTGTAACGAAGAAGAGGATTGCAAACATGTGTCTGGCTGTACCAGGACAGATCATAAGCATCAAAGGGGATGATGCCCTCAGCCGTAGCGGGCAAGTGCGCTTCGGTGAAGCGGTGCGCGAGGCGAGCCTCGCCTTTGTGCCCGAAGCGGTAAAGGGCGACTATGTGCTGGTTCATGCCGGTGTCGCGATCAGCGTGCTGCGCGAAGACGCGGCGGCACGCACGCTCGGTTATCTGGAGGAGATTGAATGAAGTACGTCGACGAATACCGCGACCCGGAGGCCGCCCTAAAATACGTGGAAGCGATCCGTAAAACCGTGACGCGCCACTGGACGATTATGGAGGTTTGCGGCGGCCAGACGCACGCCATCGTGCGTTTCGGTATACAGGATTTGTTGCCGGAGGAAGTCGAGCTTGTGCACGGTCCCGGTTGCCCCGTCTGCGTCACGCCGCTGGAGATGATTGACAAGGCGCTCGACATCGCTGTGAGGGACGATGTTATTTTTTGCTCTTTCGGCGACATGCTGCGCGTCCCGGGATCGCGGTCCGATCTGTTGAGCGTACGGGCGGAAGGCGGCGACGTGCGCATCGTCTACACCCCGCTCGACGCCGTGAAAATCGCGACGGACAACCCGGACAAGCAGGTCGTCTTTTTCGCCGTCGGCTTTGAAACCACCGCGCCCGCCAACGCCATGTCTGTGCATATGGCGAAAACCCGCGGGCTGGATAATTTTTCCGTCCTGGTTTCCCACGTCCTCGTCCCGCCCGCAATCGAGGCAATCATGTCCGCGCCGGACACCCGTGTTCAGGGCTTCCTCGCGGCCGGGCATGTCTGCACCGTCATGGGAACAAGGGCCTACACGCCGCTGGCCGACACATACGACGTGCCCATTGTGGTCACGGGATTTGAGCCGCTGGATATCCTGCAGGGCATCTATATGTGCGTCAGGCAATTGGAGGACGGGCGCGCCGAGGTTGAAAACCAGTATGATCGCGCCGTGCGCGATGGCGGGAATACAGAGGCGCAGGCGCTGCTTGAAAAGGTCTTCCGCGTTGTGCCGCGCAAATGGCGCGGTATAGGGGAGATCGCCGAAAGCGGCTGGGCGCTGACATCGGAATATGAGGCTTTTGACGCGGAAAAACGTTTCGGCCTTGCGAACGCCGAAGTCGCGGAACCTGAAGCGTGTATCAGCGGCCTCGTGCTGCAAGGCCTGAAGAAGCCCGCCGACTGCCCGGCCTTCGGTAACGAATGCACACCCGACCATCCGCTCGGGGCGACGATGGTTTCCGGCGAGGGCGCGTGCGCCGCCTACTACCGCTATCGCAGGGAGAAGGCGGCATGACGGAAGCCAAGGCGTTTGGAATGGTCTGCCCGCTGCCCCTGAACGATCACCCACGTATCAAGCTGGCGCATGGCGGCGGCGGACGACTGATGCAGCAACTGATCGAGGATGTGTTCATCGCGGCGTTCGATAACCCCGTGCTGCGTGGCGGCCATGACGGCGCGGTGCTGGAACTGCTGCACGGGCGCAGCGTGATGACGACGGACAGCTACGTTGTGCGGCCTCTGTTCTTCCCTGGCGGCGATATAGGGGCGCTTGCCGTCAACGGCACGGTGAACGACCTTGCGATGTGCGGGGCGAAGCCGCTGTTCCTGACGGCCTCCTTCATTCTTGAAGAAGGGCTTGAGACTGAAACGCTGTGGCGTGTGGTGCGGTCCATGCGCGCCGCGGCGGATGCCGCCGGTGTGTCCATCGTCACGGGCGACACCAAGGTCGTCGAACGCGGACGCGGCGACGGCATATACATCAACACCACTGGCGTCGGCCGCATCGAGCGCGAAATTCTTGTCGCGCCGGAACGCATCGCCACGGGGGACGCGATCCTCGTCAGCGGTGATATAGGCCGACACGGTATGGCGGTAATGGGCGAGCGCGAGGGGCTGGCCTTCACCACGCCAATTGAAAGCGACTGCGCGCCGTTGTGGGCTACCGTTGATGCGATGCTGTCAGCGGAAATAGACGTCCATTGCATGCGCGATGCGACGCGTGGCGGGCTGTGCGCGGTGTTGAACGAACTGGCGAGGTCCTCCGCCCTGCAATTCGATGTCGTCGAGCGTGATATTCCCGTCTCGGAAAGCGTGCGTGGGGCCTGCGAGGTCCTCGGGCTTGATGCGCTGCAAGTTGCCTGCGAAGGCCGCTTCGTCGCTATCGTGCCGAAAAAAGACGAAGCACGGGCGCTGAAAATACTTAACGCGCAGAATGAAAGTGCCTCGGTGGTTGGGCGCGTGACGGTTGGTGAGCCTGGTATGGTGACGATTCAAACACCGATCGGTGGGCGCAGGATACTCGACATGCCCGCAGGCGAGCTCCTGCCGCGGATTTGTTGAGAAATGTTTCAGTAATGAATGCATATGCTTAGGTGACAGGTTTAAAGCGATGGAAGAAAAAACGGGAAACATGCGGGCCAAACCATCTGCCGGAGCCGGCCAGGGACTGGATCACCGTCAGGCCGTTTTGACGCTCCCCGCTTGCCCGGCATTTTCCTGTTGCGCCTTCATCCGCGCCACAGCCTGTTCCGCCGCGTCATAAAACGGAAACAGGACCAGTGTTGCCCCTTTCTCCTTTAGGATTTCCTGATCATGAAGGTGCTGTGTCGATATTGCAATACCTGCGCTGTATCGTCGTTGCTTCAGCCCTTCCAGGAGCATGAGACGCGGATCTTCATGAGTGATGCCAATCTCGCGCTGGGGCATGGCGGAGACAATCCACTTGACGCCACTTAATGGCAGGCTGGCGATAAACGCCGGATCACTTGCATCCCCATAAATGGCCTCATGCCCCTGTGCCCGCCAGTGGCGAACCTCATCCGGATTGAAATCCACAGCCAGCACACTAAATTCCTGTCGCTGCAAATAGTGGGCTATAGCTTTGCCGTAACGACCCAGACCAAAGAGGACGACATCGTATCTCCCTTTCGCCTTATGTTGTTGTTCGAGTTTTTCCTCACGGTAGGGCATTTTACGCTCGAATACGTCGAGCCATGGCTCCAATTTGCTGTAAAGGCTGTGGGAATAAGTGATCATATAGACCGAGAGGGAGATCGTAATCAAGCCTACCAGAGTTACCAATCCCAGCGACTCCGGAGAGACATGCCCCAGCGTCAGCCCCATCGCCATAAAGATGAGAGAAAATTCGCTGATCTGGGCGACGGTCAGGCCAGCCAGAAAACCAGTGCGTTTTCTATATCCCATCAAGCTCATAATGATCATCACGATTAGCGGGTTGCCGATGAGCACAGAGACAGAGAAGGCCAAGGCGGGGGCGATTTGTGCGCCAAGCAAGCCAAGATCGAGCTGCGAACCCAGCGCAATGAAGAAAAACAACAGCAGAAAATCCCGCAGAGAGGAAAGGCGCGCCACGATGGCTTCGCGAAAAGGTGTGGAGGCCAGAGATATGCCGGCGAGCAAGCCCCCCAACTCTTTACTGAAGCCGAGTTCGCTGCCAATGGCGGCCAGAAGCGCCGCCCAGCCAATGGCAAAAATTATCAATAGTTCTTGCGAGTGGGCAATACGGTTTACAATCGGTATCGCCAGGTAGCGAATAAAAAGAAGAATGAAGCCCAGCATCATAAGGCCATAGAGCAGAACGGTGCCGATATGTACGAACACCGAACCGTCAGTCCCCTCCTGGGCCCCCACACCGAAGGCGGACAGGCCCATCATCGCCAACACGACGACAAGGTCTTGAACAATCAGAAAGCCGATTGCGATCCGTCCGTGGAGGGAATCGACTTCGCGTTTATCTGAAAGCAATTTGACGATGATGATGGTGCTGGAGAAGGTCAGCGCCACGGCGACATAGAGCGAGGTGACCGTATCCAGCCCCAGCGCAAGCCCGACGAGAAAGCCGATCACCGAGGTGAACGTCACTTGCCCCAGCCCTGTTGCCAGCGCTACGGGGCCGAGGGTACGGATCAGCTTCAGATCCAGCTTGAGGCCGACCAGAAACAGCAGCACGGCAATGCCCAGCTCTGCCAGCAGCTCGATATGTTCATGCGATTGCACAATCCCGAGGGCGGAGGGGCCGGCCAGTACCCCAACCGCAATGAAGCTGACGATCATCGGCTGGCGCAATAACAACCCCACGGAGCCGATGACTGCGGCCAGGGCAATGAGCGCCGTCAGCTCATAAAACGGCGAGGCGTGCAGGAAGCTAAGATCGGGCATTATCATTCGTCACTTTTTGTGATGCCCGAAGGCGAATCTGTTTTTCGGTTTCGATGATCGCGAACAGGGCCACGCCGACGCCGACAATCAGCATGCCATCCAGGAACGGGATGGGCTCTGTGGCAAAGACCGTCTGCAAGAGCGGAAGATATGTAATGGCGAATTGCGCGGCAGTAATGACGATGACCACAGTCCAGACCATTTTTGTTCCGCGCACAGCTCTCCATGTCAGCGAAGTGCCATAGATATTCCGGATAAAGAACAGGTGAAATATTTCCATCACGACCAGTGTGTTGAGAGCAATGGTACGGGCGAGATCTACCGAATACCCCCGGTCAACAGCATAGTGATACATGCCGAACACGCCGCAAAGAAACAGCAACGATACCAGAACGATATGCCAGACCAGACCGCCGGTTAGCAGTGGTTCATCACGTGGACGCGGCGGGCGGCGCATGGTGCTTTCTTCGGTTGGTTCAAACGCAAGCGCGATGCCCAGTGTAACAGCGGTAATCAGATTGACCCATAGAATCTGGACCGGTGTTATCGGCAGCGTCATCCCGGCCAGCAACGCCACGATGATGGTCATCGCCTCGCCAGCGTTGGTGGGAAGCGTCCAGCTTATGACCTTCTTGATGTTGTCGTAAACGGTGCGACCTTCACGCACGGCGGCGGCAATGGAAACGAAATTGTCATCCGCCAGCACCAGTTCCGCCGCTTCCTTGGCAGCTTCACTGCCTTTCATACCCATGGCGATGCCAGCATCGGCGCGTTTCAGGGCGGGGGCGTCATTCACTCCATCCCCCGTCATTGCTACGGTCATGTCATGTGACTGAAGCGCCATAACCAACCGCAGCTTATGTTCGGGGCTGGTACGGGCAAAGATGTCACACTCCAACACAGCCTGACGCAGTTCAGCGTCATCCAGAGCGTCAAGGTCGCTCCCGGTCAGAACCTTATCCGGGTTTCGCAGCCCGATTTGCCTGCCGATAGCAGCAGCGGTCTTTGCATGGTCGCCGGTAATCATTTTCACACGAATGCCTGCGCCATGGCACTCCTCAACTGCCGCAATTGCTTCTGTACGCGGCGGATCAATCATCCCCGTCATACCCAGAAGGGTAAGTGTGTCTTCAACATCACCATGTTCGAGAACGGTATGTTCCGATTTCACTGGCTTCACGGCAAAGGCGAGCACACGTTGACCGAGCGCGGCGATGGACTCGACTTTTCCCTGCCAGTAGTCAATATCCAGCGTTTCCGTGTTTCCATTCATACCGCGCTGATCCTGGCACATGGTGAGTATCTGCTCCGGCGCGCCTTTGACAAACACGTACGCATGGCGTTCATGGTCATGATTCAGCGTCGCCATAAAGCGGTGCCTGGCATCAAACGGGATGGCGTCGGTGCGTGTCCACCCGGCCTGTATTTTGCGGACATCCACATCCATTTTCTCGGCAAAGGCAAGGAGCGCCCCTTCCATCGGGTCACCCTCCACTGTCCATACACCGTCTTGCTCACGTAAAAACGCATCATTGCATAGTGTAGCGGCACGGGCGAGTTCTTCCAGCACTGCATGCTCGGTCGGTGCCACATGCGCATCTTCCAGCTTGAGAAGTCCTTTGGGCGCGTATCCATCGCCTTCCAGGGCGAAAAGATGCCGATGGGTGAGTACGGAGGCCACCATCATCTCGTTGCGTGTGAGCGTGCCGGTTTTGTCGGTGCAGATAACGGAAACAGATCCCAGCGTCTCAATTGCAGGCAAGCGCCGCACAATGGCGTTACGTCGCGCCATGGCCTGAACGCCGATCGCCAGCGTAATAGTCAGTACGGCCGGTAAACCTTCGGGGATCGCGGCGACTGATAGCCCAACTACCGCCATGAACATCTCTGTGAATTCATGGTGTCCGACAAAATAGCCATAAATCAACAACATCGCTGCGATCAGCAGAATAAGGATGGTCAGCCATTTAGCAAAGACACCCATCTGAGCTACAAGCGGTGTGGTCAGTGTTTCAACTGCTGAAAGCATTCCGCTGATACGTCCGATCTCGGTCCGGCGGCCAGTGCCGATGACGATCCCTTTACCCTGGCCGGTCGTCACCAAAGTACCGGAAAATACCATGCAGGACCGATCACCCAGAGAGACGTCTTCCGCAACCGGTTTTGAATGTTTCTCGGCAGCTACTGACTCGCCTGTCAGGATGGCCTCTTGCACCGACATGCCATGCGCGGTTAGCAAACGCAGGTCGGCGGGCACCTTGTCTCCTGCCTCAAGTAAAACAATGTCTCCGGGAACGAGCGCATCACCCTCTATGCTCTGTCTTCTTCCATTACGAAGTACATTGGCGCGGGGCGCCAGCATATGGCGGATTGCGTCCATGGCTTTTTCCGCCTTGCCTTCCTGAATGAAGCCGATAACCGCATTGGCGACAACCACAGTCAGAATTACACCGGTGTCTACCCAGTGGCCGAGTATCGCTGTAATGATAGCGGAGCCAAGCAGTACGTAGATCAGGATATGGTGAAAATGCTGCAGAAAACGTATGAGAATGCTACGTCGCGCGGCAACCGGCAGGCGGTTGGGGCCATATTCCGCTAGCCGCTTTGTTGCTTCGTCCTCAGACAGCCCGTCTGGTGATGCATTAAGACGTTCCAGCGTGTTTTCTACTGAAAATGTATGCCATGCTGTTTGTGTGTGGTCGGCGTCAGGATTTTCCATTTTTACCCTCAACTGTCAATATGCCTTCACTGGCGAGACAAAACCTTGCGGTTTAAGCGCCATTAGCGAGCAGGAAAGATTCTGTACGATATTTTCAGCCGTATTCCCAATGATGAAGCCGGGGATGCCGGTACGCGCGACCGTACCCATCACCAATATGTCTATCTTATGGTCTTTTACGAAAGAAGGTATGCATTGCTCTGCCATGCCGCGCAGGTGATGTACCTGACGATTGCCAGAAATACCGGATGCCTCGATCAATCTTTCAAGTGCAGCACGATGTTGATGTTGCGTCTCAAGAACCGCTTCGGCAATGTCCTCATCTGATATTTTCACCCAGACGCTGTGACGAAGAAAGGACTCAAATTCATAGTCCCAACAAGAAATGATATGCAATTTGCCGTTGCAGCTATCGGCCAGGGAACGAGATAGCTCCAGCATGCGCTTCGACAGATTTTCTGCCGCCGGCTCAGAGCTTTCCGGATCAATGGCTACTGCAACCTTAATATCCTCTCTTGAATGTGAGATGGGGCGGCATAACCACACAGCACAGGGAGATTTACGCAGCAGGTCCATGTCGAGAGCTTTAAAGCCACTCCCGCCGAGTTTAGGAGGTTCCGCCTCTTTAATCAGCAGGTCGTGACCGTGCTGAAAAATATACTGGATTATCTTTGTCGAAGGGTTTTTATCGCTGATGAGCTCAATAGAAATGTTGACAGCATCTTCAAGTTTAATCGCGTCTTTTGTATAGCGTATTGACGCTTCGGTCTGGGTGACAAGAGACTCTTCGTATTTCTTCCGGTAATCAGGAAACTCCTCCGGAAACTCCGGGCATACAACCAGTATGCTGAGAGGTGTCCCGTTGTTGCGAGCGAGACTCAGTGCCTGCTTCAGGCTCTCGGTTTCGTCGGAAGTTCCGTGACTGATATAAAGCGGATTATGGTAGTGGCGCATGTGAAGCCCCTTAGTTCCGATTGCCTTAATGCATCATAGAATCAGAATTGGTTAAGGTAAACGAAAACTCGGTTGAGTGACACTCGGCAAACATCATAGATGACGGAGGTATGAGGAGCTAGGGCAGTTTGGAATACTAAGCCGTAAGACGCAATAAATCAGAATATAAGTTAAAATAAAGCCCCGGCCCTGACATTATAAAAATACCATAATAACAATGTAGTAGATGAGTTATTATTTTTTGGAATGGGTTATCTGTTTTCAGCGGGAATGCACTTGGTGACTCATGCTCCCCGTGCCGTTGCAGATACGTCTGTGGATGATGTTATCCAGAATCTGCTCTGACTTCTTATGCCACTGGATTTTTTTTGCCTTGGTTATTTCAACGCAATGGTGGGACGCCGGGGTAGAAGGTTTTGGTGTGGGTGGTGGTTTGTATCGCCCCGGGAACTCAGCCCGGACGGATCCACAGTGGATCGGGAAGGATTTTTGTGGAATGCCCAGTGGGGCGGGAGCAGGGTTGTGCGCTATAGCCCCGAGGGGGATATTGACCTGATTCTTGAGTTATCAGTCAGTCAGCCTACCTGTGTTGCTTTTGGCGGCAGTGACTTGTCTTTGCTGTTTGTGACCACAGCGCGGGCAGATCTGTCGGAAGGGCAATTGACCGCCGAACCGGATGCAGGACATTTACTGGTTTATAAGACTAATGTGGCTGGTCTTGAGGAAGTATGGGCAGAACTCCCGTCTTGACAAGACACCCGGTTATGACCTTAAAGTCTGGCCTGAGATTTCAATCATGGAAAAAATATGATGAGCCCTTCTGATGACATTCTTTCATCATCATTGATATGCGAGTTACAGTCGGATCTGGCGGAATGCCTTGGGCTGTCCCGGGAAACCCCACTGGTAAACCCTTATCAGCAGCTGTCCTATCGCCTGCTGAACAAAATCAAGTCAGGGACGTTATCCGTTGACCAGATCAACGAGACCGTGAGTACCTTGGGGGCCCAGGGTTTTGTCAGCCGGGGCCGGCGGGCACGATCTTATCTGAAGGAAACCGATGCAGATAAAAACCGCAAGGGCCTTGTCGATTGTTTCAAAAGGATCGGAGAGGGGAAAAGCTTCGCTGAATTCCAGAACCTTGTCAGCAGGGAAATCGCAGGAATTGTCATTACCGGCCATCCCACTTTCGGCTTCAGTCATGACCAATATGACCTGCTTTCCGGCCTGATAGATGGCTCCCGGCCGGAACAGGAGATTCTCCGGAAATTCACGTCCTGTACAGCCCGCCCTGATGACGGCCTGTCGCTGCAGTATGAGTTTGGGCAGTCCGAACGGGCGCTCATGAACCTTCAGCACGCCATTGGCTGTCTGTATGGGGCGGTTGTGGATGTTGCGCGGAATCTTTATCCAGATGACTGGCGCACACTGGACCTGAAACTGGTGACGGCGGCCAGTTGGGTCGGTTTCGACGTGGATGGCCGGGATGATATTACCTGGATGGACAGTGTGGAGTTTCGTTTCCGGATGGCGCTTGAGCAATGTCAGCACTATCTCGGCCAATGGCAGGCGCTGGCAATCGAGGATGGTTCCACGATTGCCGATCTGCTGGGCAATCTGAAAGATATGTTTGACGAGGATATCGCTCACCTGCCCGGGACTGCGGGAAAAATAGAACCGGTTCGCGCCTTTGGCCGCCACATGGTCGAGAGCCGCGCCGCTCGCGGGGACCTGATGTCCCGCGTGCTTGAAGAGCTTGATCATCTGATAGCAGATATTGGAGATGAGGACAGGGTTGCCCGCCTGCTGGTTTTTCGCGGGCTTTTTGCCAACTTCCGGACCGGCTTTTCCCATATCCATTTCCGTCTGAATGCGGTTCAGCTCCATAATGCGATCCGGCCAATTGTCGCCCTGGAGAAGGATCCCGATGATGCGACCAGCCGCCGTCGTTATATGACTGCGGCCAGCAAGTTTCTCGATCGCATCAAAACGCAGACTACCGGGTTTGAAACCATTTTGCATGAACAGACGACGGCCCGGCGGCTGTTTATGATTATTGCCCAGATCCTGAAATATATCGATCCGGAAACCCCGATCCGTTTCCTGATTGCCGAATGTGATACACCGTTCACCGTCCTGTCTGCGCTCTGTTATGCCCGTTTGTTCGGGGTCGATGACAAGGTCGATATTTCGCCCCTGTTCGAGACAGATCAGGCCCTGGCGCGCGGGGCCGAGGTGATTGAGGAGCTGCTGGAAAATCCGCATTATTTTGCCTATGTCAAAAAACGCGGGCGCCTGTGTGTCCAGGCCGGCTATTCCGATGCCGGCAGATATCTGGGGCAGGTCGCGGCCGGTCTTGCCATTGAACGCCTGCGTATCAAGCTGATCAAACTCTGGACCAAATTCGATCTGGAGGATGTAGAGCTGGTTATTTTCGATACCGGCGGCGAAAGTCTCGGCCGGGGAGCTCATCCTGAAGGTTTTGGCGGGCGCCTTGATTATTTTCATTCCCCGGAAGCCAGGCGTCAGGTTGAAAAACACAAAATTGACTATAAGCAGGAATTCAGCCTGCAGGGTGGAGACGGGTATCTCTGGCTGCATACGCCGGACCTGGCGCTGGCGACCCTGTCGCGGGTGATGGAAAACCTGTTGTCGTCGGTGGATTATACCCCTGATCCCTTTTATGAGAATACGGACTGGTCGCTGGACTTTTTCCTGACTGTCAAAGGCTATAACAACCAGATTTCCGCAAACACCGATTTCATGCGGCTGATTTCCATATTAGGGACCGATATTTCTTATCCATCCGGTTCCCGCATGACGGTCCGGCAGGATGAGGGAGTCATCAGCCGGCCGCTGGAAAAACTTTCCCAGATCAGGGCCATTCCCAACAATATGCTGCTGCATCAGCTTGGTTATCTGGCCAACAGTCTCGGCGGTGTGGGAACGGCATTGCTTCAGGATGATTACGGTTTCTGGAAGATGTATCAAAACTCACCGCGCCTGCGCCATATCATGACCTTGGTGACGGCGTCTCTGGATGTGACGGATGAGGACTTCCTCGGCGCCTATACCTCCCTGTTCCGGCCGCGCTACTGGATGCATTCCGCCCGCTACGAGGAGGAAAGCCATGATCATGACCGTATGCTCCGATTGGCCAAGATGCTGGAAAAACATGGAGTTTACGAAGGACTGAACCGTATTGAACTAACCTTGCGTGAAGATCTGATGTATCTGCGGGACGGCATCAAGGGGCGGGATGTTCCGTCCGCTCCCTACAGCCTGAGTGAAGAGGAGCGTACATCCTGTACGTTACTGCATGTGGTGCGGATGGCCCTTGTTCAGAAGATATTCCTGCTGATCACTAGAATTCCCCGCTTCAGGGATCACAAGGGATTAAGTGTGGACGACCTGGTCCTGCGCATCCTGCGGTTCCAGGTGTTGCCGACACTTGATCTGCTCAGGGAAATTTTCCCCCTGGAAGGAGCCTATGAGATTGATCCCGAAAACCCGGAAAAGATTACCTTTGCCGGGGATGACGCCCACGGGTACGAGTATGAGAACCGGGAAATCTTTGACGAAATCGAACAGGCCTACGATCAGCTTCGGAAAATTTCCCAGGCTTTGTCGGCTTACATCGGGGCGTTCGGATAAGAAAACATATCCGGGGAAATTTTATTTACCGTTTCTCCAAGTCTACTGCCAAATGTCTTATGCCGGGATTTGACGGAGTGACACAATAAAATACATTGAAAAATGCGCAAAAGGTGCGCACTTTTCATCTTAACATACTGAGTTATTTGTGATTTTTGGTGGAGACTGTGGCGGCGCCATCATCAATCATTGCGACCATCATAGCGTTTCCAGTTATGGGTAAACGCTGTGAGATCTTATTAGGATGAAAAAAAGCGCGGAGTTCGCTGACCCCGCGCTTTTTGACTGGTTGGGATAATGCTATTCTCAGAAGTGATAACCTACAGTCACGCCCCATTCACGGGGCCTGCCCCAGGTGCCGTCCACCAGGCCGATGCTGCCGATATCGGCCCAGCCGCTCATGATATAATATTCGTCAGTCAGGTTGCGTCCAAAAACAGAGACCGACAGGCCAGTTTCCACAAAATCAAGGGTTATCCCTCCGTTGAGCAAGCCGTAGCCGTCCTGGATCAGTCCGGGGGTATTGGTGGCGTCATTGGCAAATTCAGTGCGGTAGGAATAGTCGCCGCGGAAAACGAGTTCAGCGGAATCGCTCAGGGGAAGCATATATTCTGCCGCAATATTGAAGGACCATTCCGGAGTGTCGACGAACATATCATCAAGGGTCACCAGGGTGCCGGGCTCCAAGCTGTCATATCCGGCATCCAGATAACCGATGCCGCCCATGAGGGTCAGGGCCTCTGTCGGACGAGCCGTAAACTCCACCTCAAATCCCTTGATGGTCGCTTCAGCGGCATTCTGGGTAAAGGGCTCGCCGTTCTGGACCGCGCTCACCTGGATGTTGGTATAATCGGAATAGAAGGCGGAAATATTCAGGCGCAATCTGCGATCGAACAGTTCCGACTTGATACCGAATTCATAGGAGGTGACCTCTTCCTCATCAAATGAGATGGGGGCCGGACGGGGTGAAAGATAACGGGCATTAAAACCGCCGCTTTTGAAGCCCTCGGAATAGGACAGGTAAGTCATGACATCGTCATTCCAGCGATATTCCAGGTTCAGGTGCGCCGACAGATTGTCGAATTCTTTCTCGTCATCTGTATCAGTGAGCTGGTAGAAAGCGTCCGGGATCGGCGCACCTTCCGGCAACAGCTGGGCAAGTTCAAAGAACATGGACTGTACATTGACGTATTTTTTCTCGTGTGTGTAACGCAACCCGGCCGTCAGGGTGAACTGCTCCGTAAAGTGGTAGCTGGTGTGCAGGAAGGCTGCATAGCTTTTGTTGTCGATGCTGTCGGGGCCGCCACCGGAGGCGCCGCCGTTCACGATGCCCAGCAGACGCTCCTTGTCCGCACCGTCGGGCAGGCTGAGCGCCATGGCTTCAAGGCCGGGATTCTGGAACAGACCGGGTACAATCGGCACAACGGCGTAGTTATAGGACTGTTCTTCGAAATAAAGAGCGCCAAACAGCCAGTCCAGCTTGTCATCAAAGGCGGTGCCGGTGATGTTGAATTCCTGACTGAATTGTTCGTGTTCGATTTCGTTGGCGGTTCCCTGGATGATCAGCGGGGAATGGTCCGCGTCCCGGCCGAAACTCATATCCATATCCCGGTAAGCGGTGATGGATTTGACATCAATGCCGGCGATATTCCAGTCCAGGGTCATGGATATACCGTAAATATCATATTCGGATCCAATCCTGTCGGATGTGCCGTAATCCATCACACCGCCCACATCAAGGCTGTCGACCACAAACCTGTCATCAAAAATCCCGCTTGGATCCGTGGCGACAAATATGTTGTTTAAAATGATCAGTTGGGCGTCGGGGTTGATCGCAATCAGGGATTCGACCGGGGAATCTTCATCCGCTGTGCTCCAGTCGCCGGAAAGGGTGATGTCCAGACTATCGGTTACATCCCAGTACAGGGTGGCGCGGGCGCTGGTGCTGTCCTTGCCGCCGAGGCTTACGCCGTCCGCACGATAGGCAAAGCCGTCCCGGCTCTGGCTGTTGCCGGACAGGCGAAGGGCCACTTTGTCTTCATTTAGCGGGATGTTGATCATGCCGTTGATATCGATTCTGTCGAACCGGCCATAGGTGGCGCTGACCTTGCCTTCAAAGTCTGCCCCGGGTTTTTTGGTGGTTACACTGACGGCGCCGCCGATCGTGTTCTTGCCGAAAAGGGTACCCTGTGGTCCGCGAAGAACCTCAATCCGCTCTACGTCAAGAAGGTCAAGAACGCCGCCTACCGAACGGGCCAGATAAACGCCGTCAATATAGACACCGACACCGGGGTCCACATTATGATTGAAGTCGGTCTGACCCACGCCGCGGATGAAAATAACAGCGGCGTTACTGCTGCCGGATAACGGGGCCGTGAAATCAAACTGCATGTTGGGGGTGTAGTCGGAAATTTCAGAGACATCAGTAATGCCGCGGGCTTCCATGTTGTTGCCGGTGAAGGCGGCCACGGAGACAGGTGTGTCCTGCAGGTTTTCCGAAACTTTCCGGGCGGTAACCGTGATTTCCTCAAGTATGATTTCCTCAGCGCTTGTTTCTGACGCAAACGGTCCTGTCACAAAATTTGGCAGGACAGCAGCCGTCACAAGAAGACTGGTTTTTGTCAGATTTCTGACTGGGGATTTTTTTAACAACTTCATATTTATCTCCCTGGGGCCTCCCGGGCCACTATGTTACAAAATTAACCTACTTTTTTGATTCTTGGATTTTCTGTCGCTCTGTTACGGGTCGACAAAGAACCGGAATGCCCGGTATTGAGCCAGTTTTGGCGGCTGGAGAGTAGCCCGTCATAGAATGCAATATCCCTTGAGTGAATAAAAAACCCCAACATTCAGCATTTCTTTCTCGACTTGTGGGAATGAAACTTCAGGGATTCAGACGGTAACTCACCGAAATGTTTTTTGTAGTCTGCCGAGAAGCGGCTTAGATGATTGAAATTATATTCCAGGGCCAGTTCAGTGATGGTACTGGCGGCCAGTTCTCCCGAGGTCAGTTTTTCCCTGATTTTCTCGAGCCGCACTTTTTTCAGATAAGCCATGGGCGCCATATGTTTATACCTCTCGAAAGTTTTATATAGCACCCTGATACTCAGGCCGGAGACATCGGTAAGATCATTCATGGTGATGTCTTCTGTCAGGTTCTCGTGAATGAACCGGTCTACCTTGCGGATGGATATCGGCACCGCATGAGGACCCATGTGGGACAGCATGTGGCTGTAGTTATTCGGGATGGCCTGGAGGAATGCCCGGAGGAACAATGTTTCGACAGGGGTCGACAGGTGATCTGACTCCAGCAGACTGGAGTGGCTGGAATTGAGTTCCTGACAGAAGAAACTGACCAGCCGGTAGAGGCTTGCAACATTCTCCGACGACATATCGACTTTGCTTCCGAATTCAACGGGCTTCCGTATGGGGGAGCCGATAAGTTCGGTCATAAAGGCATCCAGCCGTTCCTTTTCGATTCTGACGATTATTTTCCGGCAATCTTCGGAATAGAAGAAACTCTCGGGATGAAAGGGATTAACGATAACGGCTGTATCGCGGGTTGCAGTGAAGTTCCCATAGCCGGTTTGCACGCCGCATTCTCCATCCAGAATAAATTGTAGATGATAATAGTTTGCCGGTTTTGTCGCTGATACAACGACCTCTTCACCAAAATAAAGATAATTGAAGGAGATCTTCTCAATTTGCTTGTGGCTGAGAGTAGCCCGCCGGTTGCGTTCAGGGGAGGGACCGCTGACCACGCGCAGGTAATGTTCCCCGACCAGGGAGTTCACATATTTTGAGACTTCCCTGGGATGGGCATTGCGCAGGATTGAATGATTGTAAAGTAAATGGCCCATGTCGGTCTTTCCAAAACAGATCAAGCGCAAACTCGAAAGCTTCGGTCTGGCGCCGTCTAAAAAACTGTCGTATAATATACTAGAATATAAGTATACAAGAATTTATGAATCCTTGTCAAGCAACCAGAGGGTCAGTCATAACCTCTTTCATTTACAAAGAGTTATACAGGATTTGCCGGCCCGGTTTCTGTTGTAAATAACGAGTCAAAAACGGATAGGCGATTCCATAACAGGATATTTGTGGCGCCGGTTTCTGGCTAGTTTTGGTGAAATCACACCTGATAGGGTGAAGATATGAAATTCAAAAAGGACTCCGGCTGAGCTCGATCCCCGGGTGGATGTGCAAGCCTGCGATTCTGGTCTGGAGAGCTGCAATGGACGTACAGGTTTATTTCAATTTCCGTAGCCCCTATTGCTACCTGGCGTCCCGCACCATGTTTGATGTTATCGAGCAAGCAGGAAACAGGCTGGTCTGGCGTCCTCTTGGCGGGTGGTACGGGCGAACACCGCAGGATCATCCCCGCCTGCAGGACAAGGTTCGTATTGCCCGCCAGGATCTGGGGCGTATTGCCCGTAAGAAAGGTTTTATTTTCTGTCCGCCGCCAAAGGACTGCGATCCTACCCTGCCTGCTCTGGGGTCTCTCTATGCCGGGAAGGTGGGAAAGCTGAGGCTCTATGTCGAGACGGTCATGCTGAAGGAATGGGGCGAAGGTCTTGATGTCGGACGGGAAGATATCCTTGTCGAACTGGCCTGTGGCATCGGTCTGGACGGGGAAGAGTTCAAGGCAGCCCTGCATAGCGAGGAGGGGCAGGATCAACTGTCCTGCAACTGGCAGGAGGCTGTGACAAAAGGGGTGATCGGTGTGCCGACCTTTGTGGCCAATGACCAGATTTTCTGGGGACATGACCGCCTGGGCTGGCTTCGGGATTATCTGGATGAGCAGGCCGGGGCGTGACCTCAATGGAGAGGATCTGGACAATAAGTCTCGACGACAGTTCGGAAAGTTTTCGGTGTCGTGGAAATGAAGCGATTTTGGCGGCAGCAGAGCGGCAGGGACGCAGGGAGATTGAAATAGGGTGCCGGCGCGGCGGCTGCGGCTTCTGCAGGATAAAGGTTTTATCCGGTAGCTACCGGCTGGGGCCCATGAGCCGGAGCAAGGTCAGTCGGGAAGAGGAGACAAGCGGTATTGTTCTGGCCTGCCGGTTGTATCCGGAAAGCGACCTGAGGATCAGGACCGCAAATTTTTGAGTAAGAAAATTATAGGAAAAAGGAGACAGCAGGATGGCAGTAACAGGAGTGCTTCGACCGGGTTTTTGTCAGTTGAGGGTACTGGATATGGAGGAATCTCTTATCCATTACCGGGACTATATTGGCCTTGATGAAGTTTGTCGTGAAAAGGATGGACGGGTTTATCTGAAAGCCAGTGATGAGTTTGATCATCATAGCATTATTTTGCGTCCGGCGGATGAGCCGGGAATGGACTGTATGGGCTTCAAGGTTCTTGATGACACAGTATTGAACGATATCTCGGCACAGTTGAAAGATCGTGGCCTGGATGTGGAGGAAATTGCGGCCGGCGAACAGCCGGGTCTTGGCCGGCGTATCCGTTTTCAGGCGCCCATGGGGCATTATTTTGACTTTTATGCCGAGATGGAAAGATCCGACAACGGACCGATGGTGCAGGACCCTCATGTCTGGGTAGATCCGCCCAGAGGTATGCGTCCGATCCGGTTTGACCATTGTCTTCTTTATGGTGATGCATTGGATGAAACCATGGAAATTTTCCGTGATGTTCTGGGATTCAGTGTGTCTGAAGTTATCCGTGTCAATGATGGCACGATCAATGCCTATTTCCTGAGCTGTAGCACCAAGGCCCATGATATTGCCCTGATCAGATATCCTGAAAAGGGTAAATTCCATCATTGCTCCTTCCTTCTGGAGGACTGGAATGATGTTGGCCATGCAGCAGACATCATGACCCGCTATGACATCTCTGTAGATATTGGGCCGACCCGGCACGGCATTACCCGCGGCCAGACCATTTATTTCTTTGATCCCAGCGGCAACCGCAACGAGGTCTTTGCCGGTGGTTATGCCTTTTATCCTGACAATCCGGTTAGGGAATGGTGTGAGGATGAAGTGGGGCGCGCCATTTTCTATTACGAGCGTCAGCTCAACGACCGCTTTATGGGCGTTGTAACTTGACAATGCTTCCTACGGCATTGGGGTGGTTCCCGTTTCTCCCATAACGGGAACCACCTTTTTTTCTTATTGGCACTGAAGGAGTGATCATGTCACACAGGGAAATTCTTCACTTTATTGACGGTGACTATACGGCCGGGACTTCCGGCGCTGTTTTTGACAATATTTGTCCGGTGGACGGCAGCCTCATCGGCCGGGTTTACGAAGGCAAGCGGGATGAAGTGGATGCGGCGGTCAAGGCCGCCCGCGCCGCCCTGAAGGGGCCCTGGGGACGCATGACCGTTGATGAACGGGTCAGGCTTCTGTACCGGGTGGCGGACGGTATTAACGCCCGCTTTGACGAGTTTCTCGAGGCCGAATGCCTGGATACCGGCAAGCCGAAGAGCCTGGCCAGCCATATCGATATTCCCCGCGGCGCAGCCAATTTCAAGGTCTTTGCCGATGTGATCAAGAATGTGCCCACCGAAGGTTTCTTCCTGGAAACGCCGGACGGGGCCGGGGCGCAGAACTATGGCGTCCGCACTCCCAAGGGGGTGATCGGGGTGATTTCGCCCTGGAACCTGCCGCTGTTGCTGATGACCTGGAAAGTGGGACCGGCGCTGGCCTGCGGTAATACGGTGGTGGTCAAACCGTCTGAAGAAACGCCGCTGACCACAACCCTGCTCGGTGAAGTGATGAACGAGGCCGGGGTGCCCAAAGGGGTATTCAATGTGGTGCATGGCTTCGGGCCGGACAGCGCCGGGGCGTATCTGACCGAACATCCGGGGGTCGACGCCATCACCTTTACCGGCGAGACCCGGACCGGCACCGCCATCATGAAAGCGGCTGCCGAGGGGGTGCGGGATGTGTCCTTTGAGCTTGGCGGCAAGAACCCGGCCATTGTCTTTGCCGACTGCGACATGGACAAGGCCATCGAGGGCACCATGCGCTCAGTCTTCGCCAACTGCGGCCAGGTCTGCCTGGGCACGGAACGGGTGTTTGTGGAGCGCCCCATATTCGATGAGTTTGTCGCGCGCCTGAAGCAGGGCGCGGAAGGGCTGAAGCTCGGCCGTCCCGAGGATGAGACGGTCAATCTGGGGCCGCTGATCAGCAGGGAACATCAGCAGAAGGTGCTGGGCTATTACAACCTGGCCCGGGAGCTGGGCGCCACGGTGGTGACCGGCGGCGGCATCCCCGGCTTGCCGGAAGAGCTTGAGAATGGCGCCTGGGTGGAGCCGACGATCTGGACCGGTCTCGGGGATGACAGTGCGATCATGAAAGAGGAGATATTTGGTCCCTGCTGTCATATCAGTCCCTTTGATACGGAAGAGGAAGTGATCGGGCGGGCCAATGATACGGTCTACGGCCTGGCGTCCTCGGTATGGACGGAGAACCTGTCCCGCGGCCACCGGGTGGCGGCAAAGATCGACTGCGGCATTTGCTGGGTCAACAGCTGGTTCCTGCGTGATCTGCGTACCGCTTTCGGCGGCAGCAAACAGTCCGGCATCGGCCGGGAAGGCGGGGTGCACAGCCTTGAATTTTATACCGAACTCAGAAATATCTGCATGAAGTTGTGAGGATGATATGACGGAACAGAATGACATTAAGAAAGCTGCACTCATGTTGCGGGAGGCGGCTGAACACAAACGTCCCTGCAGACCGCTTCATGAAGTTCTGGGACGAAATGATATTGAAACCGGGTATGCCATCCAGAATGAAAATACTGAATACTGGCTGGCGCAGGGGCGGAAACCGATTGGATGCAAGGCCGGTCTGACAGCTCCGGCTGTGCGAAAACAGCTTGGTGTCAGTCAACCTGATTTCGGTATTCTATTCTCAGATATGGCCTATTGCGACGGTGAGGACATTTCTCTGTCCAGCCTTCTTCAACCCCGGATCGAAGGTGAAATCGCTTTCGTGCTGGGGCAAACGCTGGATGATGAGAAACTGACTTTGGCGGATGTCTTCAGTGCCATAGACTATGCTGTTTGTGCCATCGAAGTGGTGGATTCCAGAATTGCCGACTGGAATATCCGGATTTTGGATACTGTGGCCGACAATGCCTCTTCAGGTGTGTATGTACTGGGCAGCGAGCCGCGAACGTTAACAGATTTCGATCCACGTCTCTGTGGCATGGTGATCGAACACAAAGGTGAACCGCTTGCCACCGGGGCCGGAGCAGCCTGCCTCGGCAATCCGCTTACCGCGGTGCACTGGCTTGCTCGAACAATGGCAAAGGTTGGGAGGCCCCTTCAAAAAGGAGACACGTTGCTGTCTGGCTCCCTCGGGCCTCTCGTTAATGTCGGGGTCGGGGTATATGAGTTGAGGGTCAATGGACTGGGATCTGTCCGGGCTTCGTTTGTAAATGGCGAGAGAGGAGCTTAAAGAGGTGAACCTGAATCAAATTGCAGAACTGGTAGATACAGCAGCCCTTGACGCCAATGAAATCCCCCAGCTTTCACAAGCCGGCAGTGAGCTCACCCTTGAACAGGCCTATGAAGTTCAGGCGCTGTCGCTGAAAAGGCGCTATGAAAGAGGTGAAGTTCCCTTGGGAATTAAAATGGGGTTCACATCCCGGGCCAAGATGGTGCAGATGGGGCTGGATGAAATGATCTGGGGACGTCTGACCGACAAGATGTTGATTGAAGATGGCGGCGAGATCGACCTTGAGGATTACGTTCACCCCCGGGTCGAACCGGAAATCGCTTTTCTGATGAAACGGGATCTGTCAGGAAAAGTCAGTCCTCTTCAGGCCCTGGAGGCAGTGGAGGCTATTGCGCCGGCCATCGAGATTATCGACAGCCGTTATAAAGCCTTCAAGTTCAATCTTCCTGATGTGGTAGCGGACAATACATCTTCCTCCAGTCTGGTGGTTGGTCAATGGGCGCGGCCGGATATGGAGATTTCCAATCTGGGTATGGTGATGGAGTTTGACGGCAAGACAGTGGAAATCGGTTCTTCCGCTGCGATTCTCGGGCATCCTGTTCGAGCACTTGCCGGGGCATCAGCTCTACTCGCTGAACAGGGACTCGCATTGAAAGCCGGCTGGATACTGATGGCGGGTGGAGCGACGGCTGCAGTGCCGCTGATGCCAGGTATAAATGTGCGGTTGTCCGTTCAGAACCTGGGGCGGGTCAATTTCTCTGTGAAGGCGGCTCAGGTATAACTTTCAGGGGAATAACGGAATCAATGAGACCTATCCCCGGAAGTGCCGGGGATTGGTCTCAATATTTATTGATGGGAAAAGGTTTCCGTCATGAAACCAGGCCGGTTTCAAAAGTTTGCCGGCCTCTGAAGTCGCGTTGAGTATCTGGCTTTTTCCGCCAGATACTCCTCGACGAAATGAAGCCGGTCATTGCCCCACCACATCTGATCATCAATGATCACGACGGGAACGCCAAACACGCCGCGTTCAACTGCGTCATTAAACAGATTTTCATATTTTTCATCCGCGTCGCCGGAACCGATATAGGCCAGAAACTCCTCTGGATCCCAGTTCAGTTTGCGCGCGATATCACTTAACAGTTCGTCGCTTGTCATATCGCCACCATGTCCCCAGACAGCATCGTAGGATTCCCGAACATAGTCCCGGGCATCATCACGTTCAATTGCGTAAAAAACCCCTCTGTTGAGCCGGCTGGAGTCCATGTTCTTGGGGATCGCACCAAAGGGCAGATTATAGCGCGTTGCCCAGCGTTTGAGATCCGTCATCAGGTAACGGATCTTCGGCGGGATCTGCATGTTGGCCGGGCCGGTGTTGCCAGCTGCAACCTTGGCTCGTTTCAGATCAATCGGCAGATAGTTAACTGCGCAGTTATATTTGTCGGCAATCTCCGTCAGGCGATGAAAGGCCAGATAGGCGTAGGGACTATAGATATCAAAATAGAAGTCTATGGTTTTCACGCTGCAATCTCCATGAAGCCGCAGCCAGTGACCCATTGTGGTATTGGCTGATATTCAATCAGTTTTCCGCGTCCGCCTTCGACAAAACCAAGGGCTACCACCCAGTTCTTGATTTCCAGGCCACCGTTGCCGGACTGTGTGATAATTTCCTCGTCACTGAGGCCGACAAGTTTGTCAACATCACCTTTTTCGACGGCGTCTATGATCATCCTGTCCCATTCGACGTTGACCCTGCCCATATCGGGCATGCCGACCCAGTGGCTAATGCCGCCGGTACCGAAAATGGCAACACGCTCAGCACCGCTCCAGGACTTTACAGCCTGGCGCATGGATTGACCAATCTCCACACAACGCTTGTTCGAAATCAGGGGTTCCACACCGGAATTGATCAACACGGGGATTGCCTTGATTTGCGGCTTGTCCAGAAAACACATATGAGCTGGCTGGGTCGTGGAATGATCAAGTGTAATGCTTTTGGCAACAGCCCAGTCCACGCCATTATCAAAGCCATACTGCATGATATGCCGGGCAAGGGGTTGATTGATGGGAATCGGTTTTTGGGGGAGACCGACCCACGGTTCAACCGGACCGGAGGCTTCACCGGTAACGATAAGACAGCGCGGAAGGCAATGTGGCCCAAATACGGTATAATGATCATCGCCCACTACAATAACGGTGTCGACTTCCAACTCTTCCAGGCGTTTTCCGATATGAGCATACGCGTTGTGAACCGCCTCCGCCTGTTCCTTGGGAGCGCCGGTCGGGTTTGCCGTGATGAGGGGGTCATGAGGAAGAAGGAAGCCACCTATGATTTCTGCCATTTATTTATCTCCAGATAAAGTTCTATACTACTGTGACGGCGCATTCAGGCTGCCAAGATACTCGGGAAGGGACTCGAAGCCGCCGGAAACTGAAACCCAGAACAGCATCAGCAGCATGTGGCTGTGTCCCTGGTCTGCAAGTGCCTTGACGTTTCTGTCCTTCATGAATCGTTTTTCCTCTTCGCTCATTCCATATTGAGAGAGAAAGGCGTCGGGATCGGCAAGATATTGCTGAATCCTGTCCGGGCCGCTCGTAATATCCCAGAGTGCGCGTTCACTCGCTATTTGTGTCATGGGAAACCTCCAATGCAAATTCCTGTTAGGTTGACCTGAAATCTATTCTCCATCTCAGGATGAATATTTCTTGTGCAGGGCCGCAGCTCTGCGGCCGGATTCGTGTGCGCCCTCCAGATAGTCTTCGGGCACGATGTGGTAGGGCGGGCGGGTTGGTCCGGCGACCATCCAGCCAGCTGCATTCATACGTTCTTTTTCCAGTATGATATTATACATTGAAAAATCCTTGAAGCTGCCGTTGGGGAACAAGGTGGACAGGGCGTGACCGATTTCGCCCGCCATGACCTTTGCCTCACTCCAGTCGCCGGACTGTTTTGCATCGGCCACCACATCGCGGAAACGGGTGACAGTGGCCGGGCCACAGACGGCGCTGTTTGACCAAAAGGCGGTACAGAAGTCGGGCTCCATCCGCGCCGCGCCGTAATAGGCGGCCTCAATGGGCAGGAATCTTATCTGACCGCGAGAGGCCGCAATGTCCTGCAGTAGCCTGTCCATGCTGCCGTATTTACTGGTCACAACCTGGGGGATTGAGGCGACCTGCGCCCAGAAGGATGTCGGGAAATCGAATTTGAAGGCTTCCTTGTTGTCATAGACGCAGATTGCCATATCGGGACAGGCTTCGGCCACGTCCTTGTAATATTGAACTGCAGTTTCAACGCTGGGGGCGCACCACATTGGAACACCCAGCATGGTGCCGTCCGCACCCAGATCAGAAGCAGCTTTTGTCTGGCGAATGGTTTCGCGAGTGTTTAGTGCAGTTGTGCCGACAAATACCGGCACTCTTCCCGCGGCAGCCTCCACGAGTGTAGCCATGAATTCATATTTTTCTTCCCACGTCAGGGTCGCGCATTCGCCCAGCGTTCCCATGGCAAGAATACCGTTGACGCCGCCCTCGATAAGGCCGTTTACGACCCGGGCAGTTTCATCCAGGTCCACCGTATCCTCGGCGCGCCAGTCTGTCGACCCGGGTTTTGCCGGGGTTGGCATGATTGCCCATGCACCGACGATGTCATCAACGGTGAGCAGAGATTTTGATTTGGCCATTGTGTAGTCCTATTCCAAATTATTAAAGGCGTTTAACTGTGTGCGGGAGTTAAACACTCCCACAAAATAAAAATTATTAATCCGGTGAATAATCCGACTGCACCATAGCTCGTCGACACAGGTTGAATCTTTACCAGGAATACTAACATCCTAGCAGGTTAGAATTATGAGATCAACAGGATTATGTTACTGCGGCGAGGCCGGAGTTTGCAGAACTGACAAAATAAGACTGCTGATCTTGGGCCGGAGCGGAAGTTCAAATGCCGGGCAGGCTTCTGGCGCAGGAATAACGGAACAAGGGGCAAAGGCAACAAAACTCCCGGCCCGGGAAGGCCAAAGGAGTTTCGATCCGTCCGAAAAATTTAAGAACTAGAGAGGATTACATATTGGCATGCTGCACTTGAGCCCGTTGGGGCTTGCCGCGTACATGTTCCTCCATAAGTTTGCTGGCAGTATCTGCATCGCCGGCGGCGATGGCTTCAACAATCGCAGCTCTTTCCTTGTCTGCTTTTTCCAGCGGTTCGCCGCCTGGTATGTTCATGGAGTTGCTGTTGAAAAGAAAGAACTCGGACATGCGGAAATATTTTGTTGCGCGCTCCGCTTCAAATCTGGAATGGGAAAGCTGATAGATCTGCTGATGAAAGTCAGCAACCAGGTCGACGAATGTCTCGTTGATTGTTTCGCCTTTCTTGGGAGTGTGAAGCTGGATCTGTTGCTGCAGGAGGCGAAGCATGCCGAGACCTTTTTCGTCATGCCGTTCTGCAGCCATTGCGGCAAAGGCTCCTTCTACTCGCCCAAAGACGAAGAAAAAATCCTTGATCTCGGAGGGTGTAGGGGAAATGACTTTGCAGCCGACCTGAGGGGTAATGATCAGATAGCCTTCCGCCCGAAGATAATTCATGGCTGCCATAACCGGTGCACGGCTGGCGCCGAATTCCTTGACAAGATCATTGGCCAGTATCTCGTCGCCAAAGCGATAAAATCCCCGAACCAGGCGTTTTTCTATTTCTTCGCAGATGGCGCGTGTCTTTCCTGACAAAGCCGATGTATGCAAGTTCCGCAATCTGGTGACCTTTCTTATTTTTAATTTGTCAGACATCTAACTCATTTTTGCGCAGTTTATCAAGACTGTGAATGCTTTATCCATAATGTGCGGCCGGGGGGACTAATGCGATTGTTGCAAAATTGCCGCTGGCGTGTTCTGTATGTGCTGGTCCTGCGCTGACTTAAAATTATGAGTCCGGTTTTCCCCGGAATGGCTGATTAATGTTTCTTTCTTTAGTGAGACTTAGTGAGTGTATCATACATTTATAAAGCTAGAATTCTAGAATTATTTTGATTCAGTCCTTTACATACATGCTAGAATGTTACATAATGAGTCCATCGGCTTTACAGAAAGAAAATTTTGATTTATCGGCCGGAAGCTCTGAGTTTACCGGTCAAGATCGAGAAAGTTTTTGCCTGAAAAAGTACTGAGAAAGTTATGGTGGGGGATATAGGGTTTGTAATTCGATGGAGAGTAATCTAATGCCGGAAGGCCTTATTGAACGCGCGAGGGCGATGAAACCTCAGTTGAGAGAGCGTGCTGCCGAAGTTGAGCAGGCGCGCGTTGTTGGACAGGAAACAATCTCCGAATTTCGCGAGGCGGGATTCTTCAAGATTCTGCAGCCGAAAGCTTACGGTGGTTATGAAATGCCGCCTGAAGTGTTGGCGGAAGTAATCTATGAAGTGGCCTCGGCCTGCGGTTCAAGCGGCTGGACTCTTGCCGTTCTCGCCTTGCATCAGTGGGAAGTTCAGCTTCTTCCGGACGAGGCGATTGAAGAGATTTGGGGTGAAGATAATAATATACTACTGTCTTCTGCCTATGCGCCGACCGGTGAAGTAAAGCCGACGGAAGGCGGTTTTCTTCTCACGGGTGAGTGGCCTTATTCAAGTGGTTGCGATCATGCGCATTGGGCTATAGTAGGGGGTGTGCGACCCCCCCGGGCTGAAGGGGAGGAACCTACCCTGTGTGGATTTTTTGTGCCCCGGTCCGAATATGAAATTATTGACGACTGGAAGACGATGGGCCTGGCCGGCACCGGAAGCAAACGGCTTCGTATGGAGAATGTATTTGTCCCGGAAAGCCGCCATCATGCGATTTTTGGAGCCGCTCCGCCGCCGCCGGACCATGTGAGTGCGATTTACAAAATCCCGTTCGGTCTGGTTTTTGGCGAAATGCTGGCGGCTGCTTCTCATGGTATGGCCCGGGGTATCCTGGATCAGTATATCGACCGTAACAAGTCTCGGCTTGCGGCGCTGGACCGTGCGAAATACTCGGAAAATCCGGATGTGCATCGCTATATTGCGGAGACCGAGTATGTGATCCGTGCGGCACGGGCTCTCAGTCATAATAACCAGCAGGCTGCTTTCCAGGCGGCAAGCGAGGGACGAGAACAGCCAGCCATCGATAAAGTACGTCATCTCTGGGAACTGGCCAAATCGGTTCATTCCTGTACCGAAGTCATATCCAGACTGTATTCCATCAGCGGCGCCCATACGATCTTTGAGGGGGACTCGCTGCAGAGGGCCTTTCGCGATCTGCATAGCGCGACAACGCATATGGCCTTTAACTTTAATGGATATGCGCGCAACTATGGCGGCATGCATATGGGCCATCCCAACACTTTGAACCTTATATAGAATTTTGCTCCCTGAATCTTTGGGTACAGGGGACGTCTGCATCAAATTAAGTAACATTCTAGAATGAAAATAACGGGCGCCATGCGCCGGATGAAACGCGAAGGACCGCGTCGAATAGGAGAAACCAATGAAAGTATTATCTTTCCAGCAGTTACCATATCGGCATCTGCCTGATGATTTTGCGGAAAAATACAACTCTGTTGTGACCACGCCGTATTTTGATCTGGTGGATTCGGAGCTTATGCACCAGGATCATGTCCATTTTCTTGACGAGATGCTGCATGCGGCACGATGCGGGTTCGACGGCATCGGCCTGACCGAACATAGTCAGGCTTCTTATGACGTCCTGCCCAACCCGAATCTGCAGCTTGCAGCACTGGCCTATGCCACCCAGTCTGAAGGCCTGGATACAGCTTTGGCTTGCCTGGGACGCGCTCTTGGTAAGTCCAAAGAGCCACTCCGTATCGCAGAAGAATATGCCGTTCTTGACCAGATCAGCGGCGGCCGTCTGATTGCCGGATTCCCGATTTCTCTCAGCTATGATTCAAACCAGAACCAGGGTATCCCGCCGATAGAAACACGGGCCCGATTCGCCGAAAATATTGCGCTGATCGACAAGGCGCATAAAGAGAAGGAACCCTTTGCCTGGAATGGTCGTTTTAACAAACATCCCCATGTGAATATCTGGCCGCGGCCGGTACAGCCGAACCTGCCGGTATGGTCGCCGGCGGTGGGTAATCCACACACCCTCGGCGGTATTCTCGATCGCAACCAGGTGTTCCTGTATCTGAGCTGGTTCGGTCCGAAACTTACGGGCCGGGTATTCCAGCGCTATTGGGACCTGGCCGAGGAACGCGGCCGTGACCGTAACCCCTATCGTCTGGCCTTCCTGCAATGTGTTGCTGTCGGTGAAACCGATGAGGAGGCTCACCGCGAGTATGGACCGCACGTCAAGGCGGGATTCAACACCGGTTTGGGCTGTATTCCACCCACCAGTCTCGGTATTCCAGGGTATATGGACATTCGCGGCGTAGAGGCCATTACCAAGGATCCCGGCGATTTCGGTATTTTTCCGAAGATGCGCACCGCAACATATGAAGAGATTGTTGATTCCCAGGCCTGTATTGTCGGCAGCGTGGACACGGTTACCGAACAGCTCCTCGAACTGGTCAAACAAAACCGCATCGGCAACCTTCTGCTTATGACGCAGCACGGATCAATGCCGACCGAACTGACCAAAAAAAATATCAGCCTGCTTGCAGAAAAAGTGATGCCCAGATTGCGTGAAGAATGGGCAAAGACCTTCGGAGACCAGAATTGGGAAAACCATTGGTGGCCGACAGGTCTTTCCAAATAACAGGCAGCTGCAGATACAAATTCGGAGTTATACGAAATGAGCAACAACACAAATATCAAGGGGCCTGAAAAGGACGAAACCGTAAGCGTCTGGAATGACAAAATCAATATGCGTGTGCGTATTGCAGGCAGCGGCCCGGCGCTGATTTATTTTCATCCGGCGGCCGGTCTGTACTGGGACGAATTCCTCGACCGGCTGGCGCAGGACTATACTGTTTATGCGCCGGAAGTGCCCGGAACGACCCCGGGCGATCCTTACAGTATTCACAAGGTGGACAGCTATACCGACCTGCTTCTGATGTATGAAGAGTTGGTTCGGAAGCTTGATCTGACCGGCGCCATTGCCGTCGGACAATCCATGGGCGGCATGATTGCCTGTGATCTTGCCTCTTATTTTCCGACACTGTTCAGCCGGCTGATCGGTTTGGCGCCATGTGGACTGTGGCGCGATGACGCCGCACCTGGACTGGCTGACCTATATGCGGCAGCACCGGACAAGATTCCCGGGTTCCTGTTCAAGGATCCTTCGTTGCCGGGTGCTCAGGCCATGTTTACACCACCGGAGAACCCTGCCGATATACCGATGTTTGTGGCGCAAAGTGTCTGGAACCTGGGGTGTGCGGGTAAATTCCTGTGGCCTTTCCCCGATACCGGTCTGAGAAGCCGACTGCACCGTATCACCATCCCCGCACTGATACTCTGGGGACGGGAAGACCGTGTGATGCCGTCAGTCTATGCGGAGGACTTCGGCTCAGGCATCAGCAATTGTCAAGTGCGGGTCTACGAAGACTGCGGGCACATCCTGCAGATGGAAAAACTTGACGACGCGCTGGCTGACGTCAGGAACTTTATTTCCTAAACTATTGAACAGGGCTCACGTGGCGCTGCATTCAGCAAAAGCCATGTGAGCGCCAGAAGAGATCATCATGCAGAAACCAGCAATTAATTCTATGGAATTCCGGCGTGCGCTCGGCGCTTTCACAACCGGTGTCACCGTCATTACGGCGCGCAGTGCCGATGGTGAACCTGTGGGCGTCACCGCAAACAGTTTTAGTTCCGTATCACTTGAGCCGCCACTTGTCCTGTGGAGTCTGGCCAAAACCGCCTTCAGTCTGCCCGTCTACACGGATGCAGAATATTTTACCATTCATATTCTTGCCGAAAATCAACAGGCCCTGTCCAACCGCTTTGCCTCGCGCGGGGAAGATAAATTTGCCGACCTGGATGTTGACGATGGCTTGGGAAAAACGCCGTTGCTTGATGGTTGTTGTGCAAGGATGCAGTGCAAAACCGTTTATCAATATGAAGGCGGCGATCATATCATTTTTGTTGGCGAGGTGCTTGACCTTGCTTGTAACGATGTACCGCCTCTCGTTTTCCAGGCTGGCAAGTACGTATCGGTTAGCAGTCTGTAAAGCCGATGAGACCCTGCGGATTCCTTTCAGACGGGCCGGGTTTGTTGATGACTTTCCGGGGTAGATGTTTTGGCGGGTCATTTTCAGTCCGAACTATGCAGGCAGGGTAGCCTATTTGCCGCGATCAGGATTAATCTGGCGTCTTCGTGCTTGAAGTCGGCATTGTATCTGATCTGGTTATTTCTCCCACGTCCAGAACCGGCGAGGCATCCAGGCTTTCTGCATCCATTAACCGGGCGACCCGCTGCAGGGCAGCCAGAATAAAATTCTGCTCCCATTCATCCAGGTGACTGAAGTGGGTGCTGAGTTTGTCCTGAAGGGCTGGCGGCGCCTTGATCAGGGTTGTTCGGCCCTTGTCGGTCAGGCGCACAAAAACTTTGCGTTTATCCACCGTATCCCGTTCCCGATAGACCATGTCGGCCTTGGCCAGTCGATCGACGATGGTGGTAATGGTGGCCTGGGTCAGATTCATTTCCTGGGCCAACTGGCCTACCGTTACGTCACCAAGCCCGTGCGCGGCCTGCATAAGCAGTAATTGCGGCAGGGTCAGGCCCGTCTCCCGGGCCATTCTTTTGGAGTGCAGATCGGTTGCCCGAATGATCCGGCGCAGGGCTACCAGCATTTTTTCCTGAGCATCCATACCTGTTGTTACCGTCATACTAGTCTGTGCATCCATACATCGTCGCTTTGTCCATAGGCTGTTTATGCTTTTTACCACATAAACCAATTAATGGTTAAAATATTTACTTAGAAAATAAAAATAAAAAAACTAAGTAAAACAGGGGAATATTAAAATAAGTGAAATAAATACTTGATAAAAACATTTAGGAACACTAAGTGTCTAGACGAAAAATATATTGAAAAACTAAGTAATATTAAAATTAGGATAAAATGACGTCTGAATATCAACTGCGGAAACCGGAACAGAGGGACGCCGTTGCAGTAAATGATCTGATAGGACGTTGCGAGCCGCTGGATCGGAACTCGCTTTACTGCAATTTGCTGCAATGTAGTCATTTCGCCGAAACCTGTGTCCTTGCCGAGGATGACGAGGGTGTTGCCGGCTTTATCTCTGCCTATATGCCGCCACAGACCAACAACAGCATTTTCGTCTGGCAGGTGGCGGTGGATGAACGTGCCCGCGGCGCAGGCTTGGGCAAGAAAATGCTGATGGAAATCTTGACCCGGCCGAGATGCCGGCCGGTAAACTGGCTGCAGACCACCATCACCGATGATAATGCCGCATCCTGGGGACTTTTCTCCTCCCTTGCCCGTGAGCTGAATACACAGATGCAAAAGAAGGAGTTTTTTGACAGGGATCGCGATTTCCAGGGCCGCCATGATAGCGAGTTCCTGGCAGAAATAGGTCCTTTCAGAACCTATTTCATCTGACAAATACACGCAGAAACTATCTTTATTCTTGGATCAGAAAAACTTTAAAGGAGTTAATATGTCCAGCAAAACGGCACTTGCCGTAACCGCCGAAAACACTGATATCTTTGAGGAAATGGAGTCCTCCGTACAAAGCTATGCCCTTTCGTTCCCCACCACATTCGACCGGGCAGAAGGGGCTTATCTGTTCGACCAGAAAGGGAAGAAATATCTGGATTTTCTGGCCGGGGCGGGAACGCTGAATTACGGGCATAATCATCCATTCCTGAAATCACGGTTACTGGACTATATTTCCCGCGACGGGATTACCCATGGCCTGGATATGCACACAGACGCCAAAGAAAACTTTCTCAAGACATTTGATGAAGTCATTCTGGCCCCCCGCAAGATGAATTATGTGGTCCAGTTTACAGGTCCAACCGGTACGAATGCGGTAGAGGCCGCCTTTAAACTGGCACGTAACATCAAGAGACGTCATAATATCATCTCCTTTACCAACGGCTTCCACGGGGTTTCAGTCGGCGCCATGGCGGCAACCGGCAACAGCCATCACCGCAATGCCTCGGGCATTCCGCTGGGCGGCGTGACCTTTATGCCCTATGACGGTTATATGGGTCCGGATGTTGATACAACGGAATATCTGGATAAAATTCTGTCAGATTCCTCAAGCGGCATTGACCATCCCGCCGCCGCAGTTGTGGAAACAGTCCAGGGCGAAGGCGGCCTGAACGTGGCCTCCGCCGACTGGATGCGCAATCTGGAGAAGGTCTGCCGGAAGCACGACATGTTGCTGATTGTCGATGATATCCAGGCTGGCTGCGGCCGGACCGGAAGCTTCTTCAGTTTCGAGGACATGGGCATCGAGCCGGACATCATCACCCTGTCAAAATCCCTTAGTGGGTACGGCCTGCCGTTCGCCGTCACCATATTCAAACCGGAATATGACATGTGGAAGCCAGGCGAGCATAACGGCACCTTCCGGGGCAACAACCACGCCTTTGTCACCGCGACTGCGGCGTTCGAGCATTTCTGGCAGAATGAGCGGTTCGTCAATGATGTCCGGAACAAGGGCAAGCTGCTTGAAGTGGCGCTCAATAAAATTGCCCGCAACTATCCGGACGACGATCTTATGGGTAAGGGCCGGGGCATGATGCGGGGATTGAGCTGCGCCAATGGCGAGGTTGCTTCGAAAATCGTCCGTAAAGCATTTTCCAAGGGTCTGGTGATTGAAACAAGCGGCTCCGAAAGTCAGGTGGTCAAGTGCCTGTGCCCGCTGACCATTACCGAAGACGAACTTCTGGCCGGCCTGTTTACCCTCAGATCCTGTGTCGAGGAAGTACTGGGAACCGGAACGGCCCAAGGCTGACACAATATTTTCCAATCGGGATATCAACGAAAAAATACAGGAATAACGAAATGATCGTCAGACATTTGAATGAAGCAGAGAACAGCGAGCGCAGGGTAGAGGCCGAAACATGGAACAGTGTCCGGCTTCTGCTCAAGGATGACAATATGGGATTTTCCTTCCATATCACCACTATTTATGCAGGGACGGAAACACCGATCTGGTACCAGAACCATCTGGAATCCGTTTTCTGTATGAGCGGAGAGGGCGAGGTGGAGACCTGCGAAGACGGCAAGGTTTACCCGATTACGCCGGGCATGATCTACATCCTCGACAAGAACGACAAACACCTGCTTCGGGCCAAAACGGAAATGAAAATGGCCTGTGTCTTTAACCCGCCTTTGAATGGCAAGGAAACTCATGACAAGAATGGCGTCTATCCGTTGGAGGCTGCCACGCTTGCAGAATAAAGGCAGACTTTAAAGGAGGAATAATGTTATCGGATTTATATCCATCACGTAAAGGGACCGAACCCCAGATACTGCTGCGGCATGATCCTGTGGTCTATACGGACTTGCAGGATGGGTTAGTGCTCACCCGGGAGCAAAAGGAAGATTTTGACCGAAACGGCTTCCTGGTCCTGACAAACTTTTTTTCCGACATTGAAATCAGGCTTTTACAGCGGGAACTCGAGGACCTGCGCTTGAAATCCGAAAATATCCGGCAACACAGGGAAGTAATCTCTGAACCGCAAAGCGGAGATATTCGCTCGATCTTCAGAATTCATAAAAACAGCCGCGTCTTCGAAAAACTCTCGCGGGACGCCCGGCTGGTCAATGTGGCCCGGGACATCCTGGCCGATGATGTATATATTCATCAGTCCCGCCTGAATTATAAACCGGGGTTTGAGGGCCGGGAATTCTACTGGCATTCTGATTTTGAGACCTGGCATGTGGAAGACGGCCTGCCGAACATGCGGGCGATCAGTATTTCCGTGACGCTGACCGAAAATACGCCCCAGAACGGTGCCCTGATGATGATTCCAAGTTCGCACCGGGATTTTATCAGTTGTGTCGGGGAAACACCGGAAGAGCATTACAAGGAATCGCTGAAGAAACAGGAATATGGGGTTCCCGATCATCACAGTCTGGAATATCTCGCCAACAAGGGCGGTATAGAGCAGGTCACGGGTCCAGCCGGAACAGTAGTCATTTTTGACTCCAATATCATGCACGGCTCAAACGGCAATATCACCCCGTACTCCAGAAGCAATGCCTTTTTTGTCTATAACAGCGTGCAAAACAGGATCCGTGCACCGTTCGGGTCCCTGTCACCCCGTCCCGAATTTATCGCCGCACGGAAGGAGATAGAAATCGTTATGCCGGAAGAGAATGCTCTTCTGTCCAGCTCCGCACAAAATTGGCAACAGGCCAGTCGCAGGACGGCAGGATAAAAGCGATACACCGGAATACCTGGAAGGAATGAACATGCATACCGTGGAAAAAATAGGTGGAACTTCCATGAGCCGCCATGAAGATGTGCTCGACAATATTTTTGTCGGCTCCCGCAAGGAAGACGAAATCTACAACCGTATTTTCGTCGTCTCCGCCTATGGCGGAATCACGGACAAGCTTCTGGAGCATAAGAAGAACCGCAAACCCGGTGTCTACAGCCTGTTTTCCGACGGGGAAAATGAATGGGCCTGGGGTGATGCCCTGAGCCGTGTTTCTCATATCATGTGTGAAAAGAACAAAGAAATCTTTGGTGAAACTGAAGAACAGCGGCTGGCCGACAGGTTCGTTATCGAGCGCATTGAAGGCGTGCGTAGCTGCCTGATCGACCTGCATCGCCTGTGTTCCTTCGGCCATTTCCAGCTGCAGGAACACCTGATGACCGTACGGGAGATGCTGAGTGCCCTGGGCGAAGCCCACAGCGCCCACAATACCAGTCTGTTGCTGCAGAAACACGGCGTCAACGCGCGCTTTGTCGACCTGACCGGGTGGCGGGAAAAGGACACGACCCCGCTGGACGAAAAAATACTGGCGCACCTGAAAGGCATCGACCTTTCAACGGAACTGCCGATTATTCCGGGATATGTTCAATGTGCCGAGGGTCTGATGAATACCTATGACCGGGGCTATACGGAGATCACCTTCAGCCGGATTGCGGTTCTGAGCCAGGCTTCAGAAGCTATCATTCACAAGGAATATCATCTCAGCAGCGCCGATCCGAAGATCGTCGGGCTGGACCAGGTTAAGCCCATAGGCCAGACCAATTATGATGTCGCCGACCAGTTGTCCAATCTGGGTATGGAAGCCATTCACCCGCGCGCGGCCAAGGGGCTGCGTCAGTCCGGCATCCCCCTCAGGGTCAAAAATACTTTTGAACCCCATCATGACGGCACGGTGATCTGTACGGATTATGTCAGCGACGAACCCTGTGTGGAGATTGTCGCCGGGCGTCAGGGGATATACGGCATAGAGCTTTTCGACCAGGACATGGTCGGGGTCGGTGGTTACGAGGAAACCATCATGAAGACCCTGAAACGCTTCAAGGTCAAAATGGTCGGGAAAGATATCAATGCCAACACGATTACCACCTATGTTTCCGGCAATCTCAAGGAAGTACGCCGGGTTGTATCGGCGCTGGAGGGTGATTATCCCCAGGCCGAGATTTCCGTACACCGGGTCGCGATGGTTTCAGCGATCGGCAGCGACATGAAGGTAAGCGGCGTATTGCTGAAAGCCGTCAGCGCCCTGGCTGATCAAGGGATTAGCATCCGTGCCATGAGCCAGTCGATCCGCCAGGTGGACATAAATTTCATCCTCGATGAGACTGATTATGAGGCCGCTGTGACCTCGCTTCACAATGTCCTCATCACCGATATCGGCAAAACAAGGACTGAAGCAAATGCTGCATAGAAAAAAACGACAGTCGTTCAGCCTGTATTTTGCAACCTTCGCCCTGGTGCTCCTGTTGCCTGCAATGGGTTGGGCCGAACCTGTGGACAGCCGTGATGTCAACTCCCAACAAAAAGAGAGCGTCGCAGCTGAAAAACAGTTGGCCGAGAAAATCGAGACACTGGATAAACCGCTCTATACACCCTTTATTGAGCGGTTTTTGCTGGATGAGGTAAAAAGCCTCAATCTCCGGCTGGAGCGGCAACGGGCGGAAATCGCTGAAAAAATGGCCTCGAGCCAGTTACGCATTTCCGATCTGGCCATGTCCTATGTGACCGATGCGGTGACCTATTTCTTCTATCTGATTACAGGCATTACCACTCTGATGGTGATTGTCGGCTGGACGTCCCTGCGCGATATCCGGTCCAAAGCCGAAGGCCTGGCCAACAAACGGATCAGCAAGGTGACCGAGGATTATGAATCGCGACTGCAAAATATCGAGGATGAACTGCGGCAGAAATCCCGGCGAATTGCGGAAAATCATGAGGAAATAGAAAAAACAAACGAGATTCATTCATTGTGGCTGAAAGCCTCACAGGAAACGTTGCCCGAGGCTAAAATCTCTGTCTATGACCAGATCCTCATGCAGCGACCCGACGATGTAGAGGCTATGACATACAAGGCTGATGCCGTACTTCAGCTTGATGAACCATTCTGGGCGCTGAGCCTGTGCAACAGGGCTCTGAACTATGATCCCGAGAATGCCAATGCCTATTACCAGCGGGCCGGAGCAAAGACCAGTCTCGGCTATATCGAGGAGGCCCTCGAGGATCTTGAACAGGCCTGTTCCATGTCAGAACCCTATCGGGACGAAGCGACAACAGACCGGGCCTTTGATGACCTGAGGGGCATGGATGAATTCCGTAATATTATCGCAAAAAGCCAGAAGGTCAGGGACGGGGAATGATCACCAGTTTTGTAGTTTTTTTGTTGATGTTTCTCGGCATTGGCATTTTATCGGCCTTTAAAGCCACCGGAAAGAAAAATGACTATTATCTGGCAGGGCGTCATGTGGCGCCGTGGCTTGCCGGACTATCTGCTGTGGCCACAAACAACAGCGGCTTCATGTTCATCGGCGTAATCGGTTTTACCTACAGCACCGGCCTGGCCGCAATCTGGCTGATGGTAGGCTGGATCCTGGGTGATTTTCTCGCCTCTCTGTTTGTTCATAAAAGACTGCGCGAGGTTTCTGCCAGCGTCAACGAGGTCAGTTTTGGTGGAGCGTTGAGCAGATGGGACGGCGGGTTTCAGCCGACGTTCCGGAAAATTGCCGCCCTGATCACCATTATCTTCCTGGGGGCCTATGCGGCGGCACAATTCAAGGCTGGGGGCAAGGCCCTGCACAGTCTTTTGGGCTGGGATCTGCAGACCGGTGCCATTGTCGGCAGCCTGATTGTCGCCGTTTACTGTTTGTCGGGCGGGATCCGGGCCTCGATCTGGACCGATGCGGCCCAGTCTATCGTGATGATTGTGGCGATGGCGTTACTCCTGGTGGTCACAACAGTGCATTTCGGTGGACCCGCCGACGCCTGGGACCAGATGAATGAAATTCCGGGCTTTCTCTCTCTCTACCCCGAGGGCAGTCTGTTTCAGCCGGAATGGTTGTCTTTTGGCTTATTTGTGACCGGCTGGTTGTTTGCCGGTTTGAGTGTCATCGGCCAGCCCCATATCATGGTACGCTTCATGGCGCTGGATAGTCCGGAACATCTGAGCAGGACCCGGGTCTATTATTACGGCTGGTTCACGGTTTTTTACGCCATGGCGACAATGGTTGGGCTATTGTCCCGGCTTTATATCACTGATGCTTCCGGCTTTGATGCGGAACTGGCATTGCCGACCATGGCCATGGAGATGCTGCCACCGGCGCTTGTCGGGCTCGTGCTGGCTGGTATATTTGCCGCCACCATGTCGACAGCAGACTCCCTGATCCTCAGTTGTTCCGCCGCCGTGACCCATGACCTTTTTTCCCATCGGGTGGAAAATATCTGGCTCATCAAATGCGCCACTCTGATCGTCACCCTGCTGGCATTATGGATTGCGCTCACCGATCAGCAAAGCGTCTTTCGCCTGGTGATTGCCGCCTGGTCAGTTTTGGCTTCTGCTTTTGCGCCGCTGCTGATCCTGAAAAGCCTGGGGCGGCGCATTCCGGAACGGCTGGCAATTGCGATGCTGCTGGTCGGTGTTGCAGTGGACCTCTTGTGGATAAGGGCAGGCTGGAATGCCTATATCTATGAAGGCATGCCGGGAATCCTGTCCGGCCTCACTGTCTGGGTATCGGTTACCTGGCTGGGAAGAAAGAGTGCGGTCTCGTACTAGCTTCTGGCTGTCTTCCGCAGTGGTAATTTAAACGCGTATGAAGTGCGCAAAATCTGCGCGTTTTTTCTTCAATTTTATTAAAATACTGGCAAGCTCCGGTGCCTCTCCGGTCACACCAATCTCTGAGCTTGGTTGCAATTTTTCCCTTTATTTTTATCCTGAAAATGAAGAGAAAATATTACCCTACAGGTGGCTCAGGACCAGAACTTCAAGATGTTTATTCCATAACTGGTTGCGGAATGCAGTTCCGACCACAAGGTTTGGGTTCACTTGAAAAGGTGAATATAAAAACTTGTCGTCGGGTATGTTCCTGGGGAAAATTCAGATGATTGTCTGATCTCTCAATTCTTTGATATCGGCCTCGGTATAACCAAGCTGTGTAAGTATCTCGTCGGTTTGTTCACCGAGTTGCGGCGGGCGGGCCTTTATGCCGCCCCGGGTATATGACAATTTAACCGGCAGGTCCGGCACTGGTGCCGGGTGAGGTAATCCCGGGAAGGAAACCTGCTGGAAGATATTCATGGCGCTGACCTGGGGATGATCAAGAGCCTCTTGGGGCGTAAGAACCTTTCCCGCCGGCAGACCTGCTTCTTCCAGTCTGGCAAGAGTCTCCTCAGTTGTCAGATTCCGACACCAGTCAGCCACCACCTCGCAGATCTCGTTGGCATGATCTCCACGACTTTGGTCCGTGGCGTAAGCCGGATTGTCCAGCCAGTCTTCGCGGCCGATAAGCCGGGCCAGTCTTCGGAACAGGCCATTTCCTACTGTATGGACCAGGATGAAACCATCCCCGGTTTCGAAGACGTCTGAAGGGGCGGATGTCTGAACTCGATTGCCGGTGCCGATACGGTTTTTCCCGGTTACTCCCTGTTCAATGAGATGGGAGGCGAAAACACTCATGGCGGTGCCCATCAGGCTTGTATCAACCTGCTGACCCCTGCCGCTGGACTTTTTTTCCATCAATGCGGCAAGAGTACCGAATGCGCCGAGAACGGCGGTAGTGTAATCCACATAGGGCGCTGCTGCCTTGACCGGGTGGCCGGGGGTACCGGTGATATGCATGGCGCCTGACATGGCTTGCCCGATCCCGTCAAACCCGCCTTTTCCCGAATAGGGGCCGGAGGTGCCAAAAGCGGTAACATTGGTCAGTATGATGTCGCTTTTGAGGGCTGTCAGGCTGTCATAGTCCAGCCCAAGTTTATGGAGCGCAGCGGGGGGCATGCTGCAGACGACAACATCAGCTGTTTTGACCAGCTCACGGACGATGTTGCGCCCTTCTTCGCTGGACAGGTCAAGTGTCAGGCTTTTCTTGTTGCAGGCTGTTTGAAAAAATACGCCCCCTTCGGTGGGGGCAGGACCATCGGTCAGCGGCGCGATATAGCGGTCTTCCCCGCCTGAGGGCTTTTCTATGCGGATGATCTCTGCGCCGAGATAGCCGAGAAGTGTGGCGCAATAAGGCCCGGCGACGTAGCGTCCGAAATCCAGCACCCGAATGTCGGACAGTAGCCCTGCGCGGGGCTCTCTTTCGGAGGGTTTCTCGTCTGCTGTATTATCGCTGCTCATTGTGTCCCGCTCCGGCTGTCAGTCTGGTATTTTCGTCTGTTCTATGTGTGTGAATAATGTCTACCAGAAAAAAAAGTTTCACGAAATAAAAAATACAGTCAGGATTGTTTTTTTATATGGCAACAGTGATAATCTGTGATAAAAGATCCCCTGAAGTAACTGATCCGGGTGAAATAATATTCCACGTCGCAGATGGAACCCGGCGGTTCGGCAGAATGACTATAAAATAAATACAGGAAAAAATCATGGACTTTCAACTGACAGAAGATCAGGCCAACCTTCAGGAAGCAGCACGGAAGTTTGCCCGTAGCGAGTTGCCGGAAATTGCCCGGCAACTGGAAGAGAACAATACACCTCCGGGACGTGATCTTATCAAGACCTATGC